>DASVQA010000029.1:0-50878 GCA_036389375.1 Pyrinomonadaceae bacterium
CGCGGCCACGATGAATCGTCTGCTATTCATCGTGGCCGCGTCTCTTGTGCTTAATCTTCAGCGCAGCTTTCTCTGTTTGAGCAGGGTGCGCAGTTTCATCCGGGCCTTGTGCAGTTGGGACTTGCTCGTGCCGACCGAGCAGCCTAAGAGCCGGGCAATCTCTTCGTGCTCGTGCCCTTCTACGTCGTGCAGCACGAAGACCGCGCGATAGCCGGGCGGTAGTTTACTGATGGCGCGCTCCAACGCGATCTTGTCCACGACCGGCATCTGGTTCGGATTCTCCGTCCCTTTAACGATCTGCACGGGCACGTCGCCGTCGTCGGTCGTCTGCTCAAGCCGCACGCCTTTTTTGCGGAAGTGCATCAAGACCTGATTGACCGTGAGGCGGTGCAGCCAAGTGGTAAAGGCCGACTCGCCACGAAAGCTGCCGATCTTGCGATACAACTGGATGAACGCCTCTTGCGCCAAGTCTTCCGCCTCCGCGACGTTGCCCGTCATACGCAGGCACAGGGCATAGACGCGACGGTGGTGGCGGTCGTAGAGCGTCTCGAAGGCCGGCATGTCGCCGGCGGCGGCACGCTGCGCCAGCGCGTAGTCGGTCGCGGGTGCGGGCGCGCGCTCCGGTGTCTCGCCGGCTAAATTCCCGGCGTTGTGCCAGAGCGGGAATGTGGTGGTGTCTGCGGTCATGACTGAAATTAAAGCAAGCACAGTGCCAGCAGCCGCGCCCGCAAATGACGCTTAAAGCGCCGGGAACCGGGCGCAGTTGCGCTGTGAGCAACCATATCGGGCACGTTCAGACGAAAGCGTGTAAGGGCGGAAAGGAAGGGCTTTTTACGCGACGGGCGCGGGCTGCGGGCGCGTCCTGTCGTAGAAGGTCACGTGCAGGTCGTCGGCTAGTTGGCGCGTCTCGGTGGGCGCGAAGTTTTGGAGGAAATCCGCGGGCATGAACGTGTCCGCGTCCGCGACCGTCCGCGGCACTGTGGTCACGATCCAGCGTTCGATCTCAGGCAGGAAGGCGCGATAGATTTGCGCGCCGCCGATGATGTAGAGGTCGCACGAAAGATATGCGCGCAACGAGAGCACCTCCGTCTTGGCGCGCAGCAGGATGAGACCCGGCGGCGGCTCGATTGTGCCCGTCCGACTCAGCACGATGTTCAAGCGGGCGGGCAACGGGCGATTGATCGTCTGCCAGGTGCGCCAGCCCATCACGCAGGCGTGCCCGGTCGTCTGAGCCTTAAAGAATTTCAGATCGGCCGGGTAATGCCAGGGGAGCGCGCCGCCCCGGCCGATTGCGCCGTGCGCGTCAACTGCGACGATGCCGATGATGGCCATATCTACAGAGCGCGTCGCCGGGGCTTCAAACCGCCACCGGGGCGGCGATCTTACCGTGCGACTCGTAGCCGATGAGTTTTAAGTTCTCGTAGCCGATACGGAGCAGACCCGCCAGTCCGCGCAAAGGTGCGCCCGGTTCGACGATCTCCAAGCGCGGCAACGCGAGCGGCGCGCGCGCCAGCAACTCTTCGACCTGCGCCAGATGATTCCGGTAGATGTGATAATCGCCGAGCGTGTAGATGAATTCGCCCACCTGCAAGTCGCAGACGTGCGCGATCATGTGCGTCAGCAGGGCGTAGGAACTGATGTTGAACGGCACGCCGAGAAAGGCGTCGGCCGAGCGCTGGTAAAGTTGGCAGTGCAGCCGGCGGCCTGCTTCGACTTTGAACTGAAAGAGCGTGTGACACGGCGGCAGGTCAACTTCGTCGGCGACGCGGGGATCCCAGCCCGTGACGATCAGGCGGCGCGAGTTTGGATTATGCTCGATCTGTGCGATGAGGCGCGCGATCTGATCCACGCCGTCGCGTTGCGGATAATGTCCGCCGAACGAGCGCCAGAGATAGCCATACACGGGCCCCAGATCGCCCGGCGCGCGGCCAAAGCGCCCCGTGTGTGCTGCGTCCGCCCACTCCTGCCAGATGTCCACGCCGCGCGCGCGCAGGGCACGTTCGTCCGTGCTGCCGGAGAGAAACCAGAACAGTTCCTCGGCTACCCAGCGGAACGGAATCTTCTTCGTCGTGACGATGGGAAACCCTGCGCTGAGGTCGAAGCGTGTTTGATAACCGAAGTGCGAGAGCGTGCCGACGCCGGTGCGGTCGGCATGCTCCGTGCCGTGCGCGAGGATGGATTTGAGCAGGTCGTGATACTGGCGCATATCAGGTAGAATTTCGGCCGGTTGCGAAGAGTGCATCTTACACGCAAGGACAGGTGGAATAAAAATTTAATGACGGTGTTGAAGATCACGGAGTACCCGGCGTCGGTGCTGGCGGAAGAGGGCGCGCCGGTGGCGGAGTTTGACGAGCGGCTGGCGCGACTCTGCGAAGACATGTTCGAGACGATGTACGCGGCCGAAGGCGTCGGTCTGGCTGCGCCGCAGGTGGGCCTCTCTCTGCGTCTGTTCGTGATGGACTGTGCAGGGATCAAACTGGTGGCCGCAAATCCTGAGATCGTCGCTGAAGAAGGCGAGCAAGCGGGCGACGAAGGCTGTCTCTCGGTCGGTAAAATCGGCGCACCTTTAAAGCGCCCGCAGCGCGTCACCTTGCGCGCGCAAGACCTCAAGGGCGAGTGGTACGAGCGCACGGCCGAGGGCTACGCCGCGCGCTGTTTTCGCCACGAGACGGATCACTGCGACGGCACGCTCTTTCTCGACCGCCTGACGCCGCTCAAGCGCGACATGGTCAAGAAGAAATTTCAGAAGTTGAAGCGGTGGGGCTAAAGGGCTGACGACGGTCGGAAGGTCTGCCCGGCGCTTCAAAAGCGCCGCGCCTGATCCTTTGGTTTGCGGCGTGGGCCGCGCTCACGCCGCAGTTGCCGGAAGAACAACACCATCGCCGCGATGCAGATCACTAAGAAGACCAACATCGCGGCGACGATGACCAGCAGTTCTCTTTGCTCTGAGTGCATTATTCAGCTATGGCCGGCGGGCTGCTGCTGCGTCAGACAGTGGATCGTGCCCATGCCCCAGACAAGCGCCCCGGCGTTGACGGGCACGACCTTGCGATCTGTGAACAGGCGTTGCAGCGTCTCGACGGCGCGCGCATCGTTCGCCTGCCCGAAGACGGGCACGAGCACGACGCCGTTGGCGATGTAGAAGTTGGCATAGCTCGCGGGCAAACGTTCGTCGCGCCCGCCGACCATGCCCGGCATCGGCAAGGTAACGATCTCAAAGGCCCGCCCGCGCACGTCCGTCATGCGGCGCAGCCGTTCGTAGTTGGCCCGCAGCAACTCGTAGTTCGCGTCCGTCGGGTCGTCTTCGAGCGCGCAGACGATCACCTCAGGCGCGACGAAGCGCGCGATGTCGTCAACGTGCCCGTCCGTGTCGTCGCCGACGATCCCTTCGCCGAGCCACAAGACCTTGACCACGCCGAGATAATCTTTCAGATACTGCTCGATCTCGGCGCGCGTAAGCTGCGGGTTGCGGTTCGCATTGAGTAGGCATTGCTCGGTCGTCAGCACAACGCCCGCGCCGTTCACGTCAATCGCGCCGCCTTCCATGACGATGCCCGGCACGAAGCGCGGCACGCGCAGGCGCGCTTCAAGCTGCGCCGGCACGCGGCTGTCCTGCTTCAATTCTTCATACTTGTTGCCCCACGCATTGAACTCCCAATCGTTATAAGCCAGCGCGCCCGCATCGTTCACGAGGAAGTTAGGGCCATAATCTCTGATCCACGAATCGACCGTCGGCAACTGGATGAAATGAATGTTCTCTGCGTGCGGGAAGTTGCAGCGCGCGCGCACGGCGCGCTCGGTCGCTGCGTCGTCCACGAGCAGATTGACGCGCTCGTGCGGCGCAAGCGCGGCCATGATCTCTAAGTAAGCGGCCTCGGCCTGCGGCACGCGTTCGGGCCACGTCAGCGGGTCTTTCGGCCACGTGAGCCACGTCGCCGCGTGCCTGTGCCATTCGGCCGGCATGCGGTAGCCGAGCGCGGCGGGCGGCACGCGCCCGGCGGCGGGGTTGGGCGTCTCGTCGGTCGTCATCGGCTCTACTTCGGCGGCGCTTCGAGGAAGCGAAAGCCCAGCCCGTTGTACGACTCGATGCGCCGGTCGCGCAGGAACGGCCAGTTCTGCCGCGTCTTATCAATCAAGTCCAGATCGCATTCGACCACCAGCACCTCTTCCTCGTCCGCCGACGCTTTGGCCACAATGCGCCCGAACGGATCGACGACGAACGACTGACCCCAGAAGTGCAGTTGCCCCTCGCGCCCCGTGCGATTGACGACGACGACGTAGAGGCCGTTGGCAATCGCGTGCCCGCGCTGGATGGTCTCCCAAGCCTGATGCTGCGCCGAGTTCATCTCTGCCTCTTCGCCGGGCAGCCAGCCGATAGCGGTCGGGTAGAAGAGAAACTGCGCGCCGGAGAGTGCCGTCAGCCGCGCCGCTTCGGGAAACCACTGATCCCAGCAGACGAGCGTGCCGACGCGCCCGTAGCGCGTCTCGTGGCTGGCAAAACCTAAGTCGCCCGGCGTGAAATAGAACTTCTCGTAGTAGAGCGGATCGTCGGGGATGTGCATCTTGCGATACTTGCCCGCGACGCGCCCGTCGGCGTCAATGATGACGGCGGTGTTGTGATAAAGACCGGCCGTGCGTTTCTCAAAGAGCGAGGCGACAATGACGATCTTCTTCTGCCGCGCCAGCTTGCCGAGTGCTTCCGTCGAAGGCCCCGGAATCGGCTCGGCCAGTTTGAACAACTCTATGTCTTCGGTCTGACAGAAATACTGCGAGCGGAAAAGCTCTTGCAGGCAGACGATCTGTGCGCCGCGCTTGGCCGCTTCGCTGATGCGGGCCAGCGCCTTCTGCATGTTCACGTCCGGCTCCGGCGCGCACGACATCTGCACCAGCCCGACCTTGACGGTATTCCCCAACTTCTTGTTCGGCATACGGCAGAGTATAGCAAAGTGCGCGCCTAAGCTTCACTCGGCGCTGGCAGAAAAGGTGGTGCGCCGCGCCGACTCGCGGGCCGAAGCCGAGTTGGTGAAAGGCGCACCTGCTTGCTGCGCGCTTGCGCTGGCGAAAATTAACCTTATCATGGCATAGCCCCGCCCGGCCTCACTTGCCGAAGGCGCGAACGGTTGCGGGGCGCGGTGAGTTTTAGACCCCCACAGTGTCAAATTTATGACCGGCGCAGCATGATGGCATTAATTTTACTGAATTGACGCGGGCGTGCCTTGTCTGAAGCGCGGCGCGGCCGGGAAATGGAAGCGAAGATGACGACGAGAGTGAAACCCGACATACGTAAGATCACGCGGCTCGTGCCGCCAAGCGGCAATCTGGTGCAAGGGCAATCGGAGTTGGCGATTGACGAGGCGTTGGCTCGGGCGGCGAACGAAATGATCAGCACCAGCCAGAACCACTACTGTCCCGCCGAGGGCACGCCGGAGCTGCGCCACGCCGTCGCGGCCAAGATCAGGCTCATCAACGGCATCGAAATCGACCCGGACGCGAAGCCGCTCGAACTGATCATCACGCCGGGCGCGACCGGCGGCCTCAACGCCATCGCCGACACTTATCTCGCCGCCAAGTCGGCGCTCGTCTTCGAGCCTTACTATCCGTATCACCGGCGCATCCTCGAAGAGTTCGACGCCCGCGCCGAGGTGCTCACGCTCGACCGCGACACGTTGCAATTCGACAAAGAGAGTCTGCGGGCGCGCTGTCTCGAATTGAAAGCGCGCGCAGCCTATCCGCTGCGCGCGATCATCGCGTGTACGCCGGTGAACCCGACGGGCAAGGTCTTCACAAGCGCGGAACTCGGCGCAATCGCAGAGGTCTGTCAGGAACTCGACCTGCTGTGCATCGCGGACGAGGTCTACGAACATTACGTGGTCAGCCCGCACGCGCACATCTCGATAGCCAGCCTGCCGGGCATGTGGGAGCGGACGATCACGGTCAATTCGTTCTCGAAGTCGTGGAACATTTCGGGCTGGCGCTTAGGCTACACCTACGGCAGCAGCACGCTCATCGCGCCGCTCAACAAGGCGAACAACCTCTTCTACGTCTGCGCGCCGACGCCGCTGCAAAAGGCGCTGGCGCAGGTGCTCGTCGCCGACCCGCATTACTACACGCGGCTGCGCGAACGCTTCACGGCGAAGCGGGCGCAGGCGGTGGACGCGCTCACGCGGCTCGGCTTCGACATTTACGATTCCGGCTCGGCCTTCTACGTCTGGGCGCGCATCCCCGCAGAGTACGACGACGCGATGCCCTTGAATGAGATGCTGATTAGCCGCGCGGGTGTGGCGGCCGTGCCCGGCAGCGCCTTCACCGACACTGATGCGTGGGACGCCTACATGCGTCTCTGCATCGCGCGCGAAGACGATGTGCTCGCCAGCGCGCTCGGCAAGTTGGAGTGGGCACTGACGGGCGGTTTGCGCGAAGCGCAGATGAGCGCGGCGGAGTCTTCGGCGGCGCGCTAAGGGCGCACGAGCACCTCGCCATGCGTAAGCTAACCGAGCTAGAGTTCGACAACACCTATGCACGCCTGCCTGCGGCCTGCTACGCGCGGGTTGCGCCGACGCCGCTCGCCGCGCCGCATCTCGTCAGCTTCAACGAAGCGGCGGCCCGTCTGCTCGACCTCGATCCGGATGAGGCGCACACGGACGAGTTCGCGCAGTATTTCAGCGGGCATAAAATCCTGCCCGGCTCAGACCCGCTGGCGATGCTCTACGCGGGACATCAGTTCGGCGTCTACGTGCCGCAACTCGGCGACGGGCGCGCGATCCTCTTGGGCGAGGTGCGCAACCGGACGGGCGGCAAGTGGGACTTGCATCTGAAGGGCGCGGGCGCGACCCCTTACGCGCGCGGCTTCGACGGGCGCGCGGTCTTGCGCTCGACCATCCGCGAATACCTGTGCAGCGAGGCGATGCACGCGCTCGGCATCCCGACGACGCGTGCGCTGTGCATCGTGGGCAGCGACGAGCCGGTTGTGCGCGAGCAGATCGAACGCGCCGCCACGCTCCTGCGCCTCGCGCCGTCGCACGTGCGCTTCGGCTCGTTCGAGGTCTTTCACTATCGCGGGCAGGCGGCAAACGTCAAGACGCTTGCCGACTACGTGATCGCGCAGCACTTTGCCGCACTGGTGGACGCGCCGGATAAATATCGACAGTTCCTGTCAGAGGTCGTGACGCGCACCGCCCGCCTCGTCGCCGAGTGGCAGGCGGTCGGGTTCGCGCATGGCGTGATGAACACGGACAACATGTCCATTCTTGGGCTTACGCTCGACTATGGGCCGTTCGGCTTCATGGACGAATTCAACTTTCAGTTCGTCTGCAACCATTCGGACTACGCGGGGCGCTACGCCTTCAGTCAGCAGCCGGCGGTCGCGCTCTGGAATCTCAGTTGTCTCGCGCAGGCGCTCGCGTCCCTCATCTCGCGCGACGAGGCGGGCGCGGCGCTCGACGCGTTTCAACCGACCTTCGCTGCACACTACGGTGTGTTGATGCGCCGCAAGCTAGGTCTCGCTGCAGCGCAGCCAGCGGACGCAGACCTCTTGCTGCAACTGCTCGACCTACTCGATGCCAACGGGGTTGATTACACCAACTTCTTCCGCCGCCTGAGCGATTTTAGTTCCGACCCCGCCGCGCGCAACGATGCTTTGCGCGATATGTTCATCGAGCCGGCGGCGTTCGACCAGTGGGGCGCGAGTTATCGTGCGCGTCTGCTGCTTGAGCAGAGCGACGACGGCGCGCGTAAGGGGCGCATGGACGCGACCAATCCGAAGTACGTGCTGCGCAACTACCTCGCGCAGCGCGCCATCGAAGCGGCGGTCGAGCGCCGCGACTATAGCGAGATCGAGCGCCTGCACGCATTGCTCGCGCGCCCTTACGACGAGCAGACGGAGATGGACGCCTACGCCGCGCCGCCGCCCGACTGGGGCAAACGGCTCGTCGTCAGTTGTTCGTCCTGAAAGGAACAAGCGCGCCGCCACCTGCGTCTAAGCCACGAGGCCGCTTATCACGACGGGCGCGCCGCCGGTCAACTTTTCGATTCTCATTGAACGTCCGTTCGGTTAAGCTATCCGCTCCTAACCTGACCTTCCCTGATGTAAACGCAGGAGAGATTTTGATGACAGACGAACACGACGAGCAGGGCGCGCAAGCCGCCGCGCCCTCCGATCCGAGCCGGCGGCGGTTTCTGAAGGGCGTCGGGCTGGTCGGCGCGGGCGCAGCTATCGCCGACCGGCTTTTTGAGCCGGAGTTGAAAGGTGAACACGCGCTCGCGTCGGCCGGCGATGCGCCCGTGAGCGGTGCGGTCGAAGTCGCGCTGCAGGTCAACGGCGAACGGCGCACCGCGCAGGTCGAGCCGCGCACGACGCTCCTAAACGCGCTCCGCAACAATCTTGACCCGGCCGTTACGGGCCCCAAACTCGTCTGCGACATGGGCACGTGCGGCGCATGCACCGTGCTCATTGACGATAAGCCGGTCTATGCGTGCCTCGTGCTTGCGTTGGATGCGACGGGCAAAAAGATCACGACGGTCGAAGGCTTGGGCACGCCGGAGCGCATGAACGCCGTGCAGGCGGCCTTTGTCGAGCAGGACGCGCTCATGTGCGGCTTCTGCACGCCGGGCTTCGTCACGACGCTCTCGGCCTATCTGAAACAGAATCCGAAGCCGACGCTGGCAGAGGTGCGCGCCGCCTGTCAGGGCAACTTCTGTCGCTGCGGCACGTACCCGCGCGTGTTTGAAGCGGCGCTGAAAGCCGCGAGTCATGAAGCTTAAAAGTATGAACATCGGCAGGTTCATTTTGCTCTGCTTGCTTAGCCTGACCTACGTGTCGGCGGCGCAGGCACAGGGCGCGGGCAAATGCACGATGACGCTCGCGCAGTTGCCGGCCGCGGCCGAGTTGTACGGCTTCCGCCCCGGCATGTCGCTCGGCGAAGTCAGGACGCGTTTCCCGCAACTCAGAGTTGCGCCCGCCGACGAGTTCGGCGTGACCAAGACGAGCGTTAACCCGACCTTTGACCCGACGCTCGATAAGACGAACCTGCAAGGCGTCCGCACGCTCGCCTTCGACTTTCTGGACGGGCGGCTCTACACCTTGAGCATCGGCTACAACGGCGAGTTCAAATGGCAGACGCTCGAAGATTTTCTGCCGGGCATAGACAAGGCGCTGGGGCTGCCCGCCGCGTGGGAGAAGAGATCATGGCGCGGGCAGCAGATGGACTGTGCCGATTTTCAGTTGACCGCGCGCTTGATCGCGCAAAGCCCCAGCCTCGTCATCGTGGACGAGACGGCGCGCGCCGCGCTGAACAAACGCATCGCGGAGAAAGCCGATCAAGAACCGCAGCAATTTTAAGCTCCTAGCCGGTCGAGACTTATGCCGCAACAAACAGCACCGAAGAAAAAGAAGATCAAAGTGCCGCGCGTCGTCAACGGGCAAGAGACGATGGTCGAGATCGAAGTTGACGACACGGGCGGCGCAGCGTGGGGCGCAAACGATCAGCACGCGCTCCTCAATCACCGGCACACACGCGTGGACGGGCCCATCAAAGTGAGCGGCGCGGCGCGCTACACCTACGACGTGCGCCTGCCCGGCATGCTCTACGCGCGCGTGCTGCGCGCACCGCACGCGCATGCGCGGGTCAAGAGGGTTGACCTCTCGGCCGCTCTGCGTGTGCCCGGCGTCAGGGCGGCGGTCGAGGGCACGAAGGACGTGCGCTACGGCGGCGCGCCCGTTGCGGCCATTGCGGCGACGACGCCCGAGATCGCGGACGATGCCGTGCGCGCCATCGTCGTCGAGTACGAAGTGCTGCCGCACGTCGTCCGCGCCGAAGACGCGATGCGACCCGATGCGCCGAAGGTTTACGCCGAAGGAAACGTGCAGGTTGCGGGCACGCGCGGCGACAAGGAGAAGGTCGCGGCGGCTTTCGCCGGCTGCGACGCAGTTGTTGAAGCCGACTATCGCACGCCGATCATTCATCATTCGTGTCTCGAAACGCACGGCAACGTCGTGGACTATCGCGGCGGCGACACGGCGACCGTCTATGCTTCGACGCAATGGACTTTCTCGATCCCGGAAGACGCGGCGCACGAGTTGGGCCTGCCGCAGAGCGCAGTTACATCCATTGTCGAACACATGGGCGGCGGCTTCGGCTCGAAGTTCGGCATCGGCGTCGAAGGACAACTGGCCTGCCAACTGTCGAAGCAGGCGAAAGCGCCCGTCAAGCTGATGCTCACGCGCCACGACGAGTTTCTGATCCCGGTCAACCGCTCCGGCTCGTGGCAGAAATTGAAGGGCGGCGCGACGAAGGACGGCACGCTGGTCGCCGTCGCCGCCGAGCAGTACCGGCTGGGCGGCAACGACGACGGCTCGCAGGCCGGACAGCCCTACATCTATCGCGCGGCCAACGTCTATCGTGAAGTCTCGTCGGTGCATACGAACGAGGCCGGGTCAGGCGCGATGCGCGCGCCCGGTCATCCGCAGGCTTCGTTTGCGATGGAATCGTTGATGGACGAGTTGGCCAACAAACTAGGTCTCGACCCGCTTGAGTTTCGCCGGAAGAATCTGACCGACCCGGCGCACCTGCGCCAGCTTGAACGCGGCGCGCGCGAGATCGGTTGGGCGACGCGCAGGAATCCGACGCCGGGCGGCGGGCGCGGGCCCTTAAAGCGCGGGCTGGGCTGCGCCGTCGGCATCTGGGGCGGCGGCGGCAGTCCCGCGTGCAAGGTGGACATCACCGTTGCGCGCGACGGCGCGGTCACGGTCGCCGTCGGCACGCAAGATCTCGGCACGGGCACGCGCACCTACACGCGCGCCATCGTGGCCGAAGAGTTGGGCTTGCAGATCAAGGACGTGCGCGAAGAGATCGGCAACTCGAAACTCGGCGCGTCAAACCCTTCGGGCGGCTCGACGACGGCCGCCTCGCTTGCGCCGGCCGTCAAAGACGCGGCATACAAGGCGCGCGTGGCGTTGGCGGAAAAGGTCGCGCCGCTCGTCGGCGTGAAACCCGAAGAGGTCGCGTTCGCAGGCGGCCGTGTGACGGGTGGCGCGAAGTCGCTTACGTGGCAGCAGGCGTGTGCGACGCTGCCGGCCACGGGGCTGACGGCGCACGGCGAATGGCAGGCGAACCTTGCGGCGTCGGGCGTACACGGCGCGGCGTTCGCTGAAGTGGAAGTTGATGTCGAGACCGGGCACGTGCGCCCGATCAAGTTAGTGCATGTGCAGGACGTGGGCCTGCCTTTGAACCGGCTCGCGGTCGAGAGCCAGATCAACGGCGGGATGATTCAGGCGCTCGGCATGGCCCTGTGGGAAGGGCGCGTGATGGACGCGCAGTTAGGGTTGATGGTCAACGCGGACTTTGGCGATTACAAGCTGCCCGGCTCGCTTGAGATGCCGGAGCTTGTGCCGATCATTGACGACGGCGACACGCGCGAGGCCGTCATCGGCGTGGGCGAGCCGCCCATCATCCCGACGGGCGGCGCAATCGCCAACGCGGTCTTCAACGCCTGCGGCGTGCGTGTGCGCGAGTTGCCGATCACGCCGGACAAAATCCTGATGGGTCTCTGGAAGGGAGGGGCGACGGCATGAAAGCGTTTGAATGGGTCAGTCCCACGACGGTCAGCGATGCCGTCAAACTGTTGCAGTCTGCGCCTGCCGCGTCGCGCGACCCGGACGACGCGCCGCGCCCGATGGCCGGCGGTCAGGACTTGCTGACGACGATGAAGGATTACCTGACGCGCCCGACGCGCGTCGTTAATCTGAAAGGCATACGCGGGCTTGATCGGATCGAAGCAGACGGCAAGCGTGGTTTGAAGATCGGTGCGCTCGTCACGCTCACGCAACTGGCGGAGCACGCGGTGGTGCGCCGCGAGTTTCCCGGGCTGGCGGAAGCGGCCGAGACGGTCGCCACGCCGCAGATACGCAACCTTGGCACGGTCGGCGGCAACCTGTGCCAGCGCCCGCGCTGCTGGTACTACCGGCTCGAAGAGGCCGTCTGTCTGAAGAAGGGCGGCTCGGAATGTTACGCGGCGAAGGGCGAGAACAAGTACAACGCGATCCTGGGCGGCAGGCCGTCTTACATTGTCCATCCGTCTGACCTTGCGCCCGTGCTGGTCGCGCTCGGCGCAAGCGTTGCGGTCATGGGCGGCGCAGGCGCGCGCACCATCGCGCTCGAAAAATTCTTCACGCTACCGAGCGAAGGCAGCATCCGCCGCGAGAACGTCTTGCAGCACGACGAGATCATCACCGAGATCAGCATCCCTGCGTCCGCGTTCGCCGCGCGTTCGACCTATTTGAAATTCAAGGAGCGCGACTCGCTCGATTTTGCTCTATCGGCCGTTGCCGCCGCCGTCGAGTTAGGCGCGGACAAGACGGTTAAGCAGGCGCGCATAGTGCTCGGCGGGGTTGCGCCCATCCCCTGGCGCGTGCCGCAGGCGGAATCGTTCGTCGCCGGCAAGCGACTCGATCAGGCGACGCTCACGGAAGCTGCGCGCCTCGCGCTCGAAGGCGCGAAGCCGCTCGCGCAGAATGCCTACAAAGTGCCGCTCACGCAGACGCTTGTGCGGCGCGCGCTCGCCAAAGCCGGCGGCGCGGCCTGACAGACCCGTGCGCGCGGCGATGAATGAGGATGCGATGACGAATGAAATGTCATACCATGAAGCGACGGCGGCGACGGACGCGGCGGAGACAAACGTCTTGCAGAGTCCGTTCTGCGCGGCGCTCAGGTCGAAGAAGTATTTCCGGCTGGATGGGCTGGCGACCGAAGCGAGCGATTATCTCGACGGCAGCAATCATTGCTGGTGTCGCGTGACGCAGCAGGTTGTCGGCCCCGACGGCGGCAAGGCGCGGCCAGAGCGGTGCAGCCCCGGGCGCGCGTGCTATCAATCCGCGTTGTGAAGCGCGGGGGCGAGAAGTTTTGGAGGTAGCGTAATGCGTAAGTTCTGTTTGCTCGGTCTGTTGTGCGTGCTCGCGGGCGCGCTAACGTTTGGCGCGCAGGCGGCGCGGACTAGCTTGACGGGCGATTACGTCGAGGTGCGGACGGCGAGCGTCTTTGCGGGCGCGTGCCACTACAACGGCGAGTTGGTGACGACGGGGCGCGATGCCGTGCTGGCATGGCGCGTGACGGCCGGCGCGTGGCACGGCGTTGACCTCGCGGGCGTGCGCGCGTTGGCGGTGGTGAGCAGCGAGGCGAATCTGGCGGACGCGACGGCTGCGCGCCGGGCAGAAGTTGTCGTTGATAGCACCGCGTCGGCCGCGCAGGCGGACGCCATCGTCTCGGCGCTCAGGAGTAAATATGCGGCGACGTTCGGGCACTTGCTCGTCGTGCGGCGCGCGCCCGTCAGCTTTGCGCGCGAGGCGGAAGCCTACTCGGTGAGCGTGCCGAACGTGGCGGAGTTGACCGTGCGCGCGATGCCCGATCACGAGTGCTGCAAGCTGCCGCACCTTGTCTGGTATGACCCGCTCGTGCCGCTCGCCGGCCGCCGCGTCGGTTTGACGCTCAAAGCATCCTTTGCCGGCGACGCGGTGGGCGAAAGCTGGCAGCAAGCGGGCCAGAACAGCGCGTTCTACGGTAATTTCGCGCTCTAAGCCGAATAACTCGGCCGGCTGAAAATCGCGCGGGCAGCATGCACTGCCCGCGCGATTTTTGTCTCCGGCAACGGCACGTTTAGCACATACGATACGGTCATAACCTTGACCTTTTCGTGCGCCCAAACTGCACCGCGCGTGCGATAAGCCAGCATATTTCAATACTTGTTCTGCGCATATCGCGCGGCACGGCGCTTGTTATATCAGACCGTGCCCCCGCGTGTGCTGCCGGCTCGTTGGCCGGCAAGGAATCTCGGGCAAAAAGAGGTATGGAAGCGATGAGACAGAACGTGTGGTCGAGTTTGCGTGCGGCGAGTCGTATGTTTGCGTTGTCGCTCGTGTGCGTCGTGGCGCTCGCGGCTTCGGCGGCGGCGCAAGGACAGCGCGCGGCCGGCAATCTGGTTGACATCAAGGTCAGCGACGTGACGCTCGAAGCCATCAACTTCCGCGATCAGACAGCGCGCATGAGCGTGGGGCTGGACATCTCGAACGGGCTTGTGCCCGTTAAGTTGAAAGATTTCGATTATCGTCTGCGCCTCTTCAACGAGGACTTTATTGACGGGCGCTACGACGGCACGATGAAGATCGGCGGCAAACAGGCGGCGCGCGTGAGCCTGCCCGTGACGTTGAGTCTGCGCTCCGTCCCGAACATCGTCTGGAATGCGTTCAGCAATCGCGGTCAGGTGAGCTATCAGTTGGACACGGGCTTTACGATCCCGCTCTTTATCTTCAACAAGCGCGTGCAGGCCAACTTCGACGGCGAAGTGCCTTTGCGCTCGCTGGTGGACGCGGCAACGATTCTGCGCGCCCGCAATGGCGGCGGCAGCAGGGTGGACAGCCTCGGCGGCATACTCGGCGGCATCTGGTAACGGATTTTCAAGGGGCGCGAGCAAGGGCAGGTAAGAACAGGCGCGGGCGATGATTCAAACATCGCCCGCGCCTGTTTGTTTGCGTCAACTTGCGGGGCCGGGACAGCCGGCGCGCCCCGGCAAATTCATTCTGTCGCCAACCTGAGCGCGGCTGCGCCAAGCACGCGGCGGCTGTTGCGTTCCTGCACAAAGACGACGGCGCGCAGGTTCTTCAGTTGCCAGCGTGTGCTGAGGGCGACGACGGGCTGCGCGACAAACGCCGGCCCGCCCGGCGCGTTTATCTGACCGAGCGAACTGAGCGCGCGCACCACGGCTGCGTGCGCGAGTTTGCGCCCCGCATTTTCGCCGCGCGGCACGTCCGTGCGCAACGCGTCTTCCGTGAGCGCGAGCAGCACCTCGACCGTATCGCCCGCCGCCACCGCCGGCACTTGCTCGACGCGGACAGAGAGCGGGATGCCTTCGGGTTGCGTCGCTCCGTTGCGCGCAAGGCTGATCGTCGCCTTTGGTCTCTGCGCGGCGGCGACGATGGCGGCGCGGGCGCGCTCCGTGTTGCCGCCGGGAAACTCCGTCTGCCCGTCCACGATCATCTGCGGTGTATAGACGCCACTGCTGTTGAAATAGGCCGCGTAGTCGCCCTGCCGCGCGCTGAACTCCGGCGCGGAGAAGGGGTCGGCCCAGCCGAGCCTGTTCCAGTAGTCAACGTGCTGTTCGAGCGCGATGACCTCTGCGCCGGCGACAGGCTGTGTCTCGGCCAGACGGCGCAGCAGTTCGTCGGCCGGCGGGCAACTCGAACAACCCTCCGAGGTGAAGAGTTCGATGAGGACGGGCGCACGCTGACCCGGCGCGCTGGCGGGCCGGCTTTGACCGTCCACCGCAAACACCTGATCGAAATCCGCCCCGCCCCGTCCGGCGCGGGCGATGATGATGGCTACGACCAGCACGCCTGCTGCCATCAGCAATAAGGCCGTCCAACGCTGCATTTCGTTATTCTCCCGTGCGTCTTTGCGCGCGCTCAATTTTACGTCAACTTAGCGCGCGGCGTGTAAGGTTTGGGGCCAATCGCACGACTAATGTTATAAGCATGACACCTGTTAGTCGCACATGGGCGTTAAAACTTACACGGGCGAGCAACCCGCGCCACGCGCACTGTTATCTCAACTGCGACGTTGACGAGCGACCAATTAAACCGGCGCGGCTGGCCCGCGCGTACTTTCATGCGCCACATATTTTCGCAGGACTGAACAGCGATGCTGATTAAGCCACCAGACGACATCAAGAGCAGCGAGATCACACCGGAGGAAACCTACTGGAACCGGCGCAACTTCATGCGCGTCGCCGCGCTCGCCGCGAGCGCCTACGCAACCGGCAAACTCTACCGCGAGTTGGCCGTGCCGGCTGCGCCGCCCGCGCAGGCCGGCGCGAAACTCGCCAACGTGCAGTCGGCCGCGGCCGACACTGGGCCGCAGCTTAACGAACAGCCCACGTCCTTTGAGGACATCACGCATTACAACAACTTCTATGAGTTCTCGACCGACAAAGCCTCGGTCGCGCGCCGCGCGCAAGGCTTCGTCACACGCCCCTGGACGGTGCAGGTGGACGGGCTGGTGCAGCGCGCGCGCACGTTCGACATAGATGATCTGCTCAAGCTCGCGCCGATTGAGGAGCGCGTCTATCGCCATCGCTGCGTCGAAGGCTGGTCAATGGTCATCCCCTGGGTCGGTTTTCCGCTCGGCAAACTGCTGAAGGAGGTCGAGCCGTTGGGCCAAGCCAAGTATGTCGCCTTCCAGACGCTCTTTGATCCGAAGCGCCTGCCGAATCAGGACACGAGCGTGCTCGACTGGCCGTACATCGAAGGCTTGCGGCTCGACGAAGCGCAGCACCCGCTGACGATTCTGGCGACTGGCCTCTACGGGCAGACGCTCTTACCGCAAAACGGTGCGCCGCTCCGGCTAGTCGTGCCTTGGAAGTATGGCTTCAAGGGCATCAAGTCAATCGTGCGGATCAAACTCGTGGCCGAATTGCCGCAGACGACCTGGAATCTGGCCGCGCCGGACGAGTACGGCTTCTACTCGAACGTCAACCCGCAGGTTGATCATCCGCGTTGGAGTCAGAAGCGCGAGCGCCGCATCGGCGAGTTCGGACTGCGCGATACGCTGATGTTCAACGGCTACGGCGCACAGGTCGCGCAGCTTTATTCAGGCATGGACTTGCGCGCTAACTTTTAGGCCGGCAATGAAAACCGACGACATTAAATTCACGCGCCTGCTCATCTTCGTCAACAGCGTCGTGCCGCTCGCGCTCCTTGCGTGGGACGGCTACTTTCATCATCTCGGCGCAAACCCCATCGAATTTGCGACGCGCACGACGGGCGTGCTGACGCTCATCTTTATCTTCGTCTCGCTGGCGGTCACGCCGCTCCGGCAACTGTCGGGCGCAAACTGGCTGATCAAATTCCGCCGCATGGTCGGCCTCTTCGCCTTCTTCTACGGCTGCCTGCATCTGCTGACCTATGTCTGGTTCGACAAATTCTTCAACGTCCGAGAGATCGCGCACGACACATGGCAGCGCCCCTTTATCTTCGTCGGCATGGCCAGTTGGCTGCTGCTCGTCCCGCTCGCCGTCACCTCGACGAACGCGATGATCAAACGCCTGGGCGGGCGGCGCTGGCAGCGGCTGCATCGGCTCATCTACTTAATCGCCATCGGCGGCGTCATCCACTACTGGCTCCTCGTCAAAGCCGACGCACGCCTGCCTTACACCTTCGCGGCCGTGCTCGCCCTGCTGCTCGGCTATCGCATCTTCAAAGCGTATGTGAAGACAGCGCCCAAGAAATTGGCCGGCGCGGCCGGGCGCTAAAGCATGCGACTTGTTGTCAGCGTCCAAGGCTGATGAAGGCCATTACTATGCGCGGTCAAGCACGGCCGTTGTTAGTCCGCGTGCCAGGACGCACTTACTGCTTTTGCTTCCGGCCGATGTAGAGCAGATGTCTTGAGGCTCCAATGATCGACACCTCTTTACTTATTTCATACAGCAAATCGAGCCATAACCGACGTTGCTCGGCCTGTAATCTATTGTAGCTCGCGTCATCAGCCGATATGCCCGGTTCGACCCCGGCTACAACTAAGGTCTCGACTCCTAACGCTTCATGCAGCGGGGCAATCTCAGCCGGATAAGCAAAGTATCCGCGAAAACCGCCGCGCGGATAATTGTCGGGGCGTCTGCCGTGTTCCAGCAATGATCGAACGTGTGCTTGATCTTCAATCCAGTGCGGCACATCCCTGATGAGATAGCCCATGAGGCCGAAACAACTGAGGCAAGCTGAAAAGAGCAGACCGCCCACGCGCAGCCGCGCAACTGCTTCTTTCAATGCTAATTTGCGATCAGCTTCCGCCGTGAGGTGATAGAGCGGCCCCATTAAGAGCACGGCATCAAACTGCTGCGCTGCTACTGCACCGAGATCGCGTGCATCGGCGACAACAAGTTGCACGCGCGACTCTAGTCCTTCAGCTACAAGATTCTGCCGACACCGCTCAATCAATGCGGCCGACAAGTCAACCGCTGTCACGCTGTACCCACGCCGCGCCAGTGCCAGCGTATATCTACCCGTTGCCGCGCCGACTTCCAGAATCGCTCCTTCGGCGGGCAGATACTCCTGCAAATAGCGCAAGGTTAGGTCATACTCAAGTTGATGCTGCTCTAAACGCGCGTGCTCTGCCGCCGGGTTGCTATTGTAGAACTCGGCAATGTCGCTGATGTCATCCAGCATGTTTCGTCCCGATGGTTATCTTCGACTAACGGCCGAGCGCACGCAATCAACGCCGGCCGGCAACATCAAACTGCTGCCGCTGTCGAATAAAGCGTCCAGCCTACGCCCTGCGAGTTAATCGGCCAGCCGTAAGGTTGTGTGCGGATGCAAGTCTCCCTCGGCGAATCGCAAAGCGCAGGACTTCTACGTTAAATCCATTAGGCGTGTCAATGCTTCTCATTCGCGCAAACCGCGGGTCGGAAGTCCAGCACGATGGCGTCGTGATCGGAGAGCACGCCCGCTTCGTCGCGCAGACCGCCGACGACCTGCGGCGCGCTCGCGGGCACGGGCGTGATGGCTTGACCGGCGAACCAATCGAGTTTGAGCGAGCAGCGCCCGCCGCTCTGTTGGAGGGCCCAGTTGATGAACCAGAAGCACCACTGCGGAATCCACTCGCCCATGTTCACATTCACGGCCGCGTCCGCCACATCGTAGTGCAGCGTGCAGACGCCGAGCGCGTTTAGGTCGCGGTAGTTGTAGCCGCGCCGTTCCAACAGGCGGAACAACCCGCGCTCGAACCAGCGTTCGGGATACGGGTAATGATGTTTGATGACGTGGCTGACGCCCATCGCCACGCGCCGCGCGTAGCCCATGATCGCATAGACGGCGCGGCGCGAGTTGTAGGTCGAAGTATTCCAGTCGCCGCCGATGAGAATGGGTAGTTGCGGCGTCAGGCGTGCGAGGTGATCGAGCACAAGCCGCATCTGGCGCACGCGATGGCGCTGCGTCGAATGCGCGTCGAGGTGCAGGCTGACGGCGCGGAAGAGACCCGCCGGGTGGCTTACGTCCGCGATGACCGCGCGCTGCGCGCCGAGGCGCTTCTCCCGCCCGCGCATCTTGTCCTTGCCGTTCGGCAGCGCCAGCGCGTGTGCGCGTTGCAGCGGGAAGCGCGCGAGCAGCGCGTTGCCGTGCAGCGCCAGCGTGTTCTCGCCCGCGACAGCGGCCTCGACGCCGCTCCCCTTGTTGAGCGCCAGATAACACGGCGCGAACGCATAGTTCAGCCCTAAGGCCTCCGCAATTTCGCGCGCCACGAAGCGGTTGTCGGTGCGCGCCATGCCGTAGTCCAACTCGGTCAGGAGCAGCACGTCGCTCGCACGCAAGATCGGATGCTCGCGCAGCACGCGGATGATGCTCGGCAAACGCTTGCCGCGCTCGATGTTCCACGCCGTCGCGCGAATCGCATGAGCGGCCCTTGCTGCACGCGGCGGCGGCGCGGGCGCGAAATTCTCCTGCACCAGCCCGGTCAGCACGCGCTCTATCTGAGGGCGCAGACGTGCGTAGAGCGCCGAAGCCGCGAGCGCTTTCGTGGAATCGAACTCTGCGAGCGCAGGCAGGTGCGGCGTCAACTCGTGTGCGAGCGGCGCGGTGGTCTCTATCTCTTGGGCGGCGGCTTGACGCAAAGTGCGGGAGATATTAAGGAGCGCGCGGGCTGATTTCAACTGCGTGCGACGCGCCGCCAGACGTTCGCTTCGCCTTCGGTGCGGACGAGCGCGACGACTTCGCGGTAGGCGGCGGCGTAGAGCGCGCGCATCTCTGCGGCGGAAGTGGGCTGCGCGAGGCGCTGTTCGAGTTCAGTGGTGCTCAAATGTTTGCCGGACGGCACGCGCGCAAAGAACGCGCCCTCGCCGGCCGCGTAAGTGGCGAGTCCTTCGGCGAGCCAGCGCGGCGCGCGGCCGCGGCCGAGCGCGTCAATCACGGCGTGCGCGTACTCGTGGCGCAGGGTGGTGGCGAGCACGCCGCGCCGCCGCAGCGTGGCGAGCGGTTGCAGGTGTATGCTCCGGCCGCGCGTGGCGGCGGCGGCCCAGGCGGGCTGACCTGTGACGCCGACGAAATCGCCGGTTGTCTCGTGCGCGAAGATGTCCAGCACGGGCAGCGTGGGTAGTTGAAGCGCCGCGGCGCTCAGTCTCTCGGCTACATCCGTGCGCGCGGCTTCGAGCAGGCGCAACGTCTCGGCGGCATCGCGGGGCGCAGCGCGCGCGGGATAGTTGATGCTGAAGTGCTCGCTGGTGAGCGTGCGTCTCTGCGCCGGGGCGGCGTGATTGAAAGAAGGTTGAAGCACGAAGCCGGCTGAAGCCGCACGCCGCGCCGCCGTCGCTCTGATCGTTCGTGTCGGCGCGTGCGGCTTTGTGCGGTCAGCTTTGCTGATGCTCGCGGCAGGCCACAGCAGGTCGTCGTGCCATTCAGGCGCTGTGCCGGCGCGGCGCGCGATGCTCGTGCCGGGGAAGTAGTAGGCGAGAATCTGGCGATAGGATGTGCCGCGCTCAGCCTGCGCGTGCGCGCCCATCTGGCAGAGACCCAGACCGTGCCCGAAGCCGCTGCCGCGAAAGATGAAGTTTGCGCCGTTGCGTTCGACCGTGAAGCGCGAACTCTTAAGGACGTTCCAACCGAGCGTGCGCCCGACGATGGTCTTAAACTCCCAACCGCGCAGCACGCGCCGCCGCTCGCCGCTGACGGCGACCAACTCGGCCCGCCCCGTCGCATCGCGTTTGATCACGCGTATGTCGTCGAGCCGCGCGCCCACATCGCTGCGCTCGTCATCGTGCAGCGCGCGGGCGAGTTGTGCGGCGGGCAGCACGTCCGTCCAACTGCTGTT
Organism: Pyrinomonadaceae bacterium; assembly: GCA_036389375.1. Classification (GTDB taxonomy): domain Bacteria; phylum Acidobacteriota; class Blastocatellia; order Pyrinomonadales; family Pyrinomonadaceae; genus QHXQ01. The sequence continues at coordinate 20,835 of DASVQA010000029.1, forward strand.
TGGCAGACCCGCACAGAAATCGTCGCGCACGCCGCGCTCGTAACGCTCGTGCGCCGCGACGCCCCAGAGCGCCGAGACGTTTGCCGTCATGCCGCCGCACGAGGCGCTGAAGTAGGCATTGACCAGCCGCCTTTGGCCGTCGCGCAGGACTTCGCCCGCCGTCTCGCGCACGGCGCGGCGCAGCAGCGCGTGAAACTCAGGGCGCGCGTTTTCGCTTGTGACGGCGAGATAGCGTTGACAGTGTGTGAGGTTGCAGAAGTCGTAACCGGCGCGCGCGTGCCGGCGCAGATTGCGGAGCGCGAACGTGCGGCTCGTGACCGCCAGCGCCTTGATCGCCTCATACTCGTCTTCCGTGCTCGCTTCCGCCGCCAGCACGCCGAAGATGTAGTCTTCGAGCGCGAGCGCACGCGTCGTCTCTTCGCGCACCAGATGGACGCGCACGACGCCTGCGCTCGCCGCGTTGTCGGCCGGCGCGCTGCCGGCCTCAGACGTTGAACTGCCGTCTACCGGCTCAGGCGATAGCGCGCCGGTTGAAAGATCGTAGTCGGCTTGTTCGCCATCGGTCGTTTCGTCGTTGTGCGTGCCGTTGTCTGCGCTGTTAGCGGTGGCGCGCGCGTAAGCGGCGAAGATTGAATGGGCGACGGTGGCGCTCTGCACGCCGGTCGCGCGTTTGAGGAAGACGAGCACCGTCAGCTTGACGGCGTCGGGCGCTGGCTCTTTTTTCTGCGTGGCCTCCTTCGTGCGCGCGAGGTCTGAGGCAAGGCCGACGAACCAACCGTGCGTGTGGACGCCGCCGACTTCGGTGGCCGTGCCGGTCTTGCCGAAGATGTTGAGCGGCAGCGCCGCCAGATGCGCGCGTTCGGCTGTGCCGTAGGCGACCGCGCCGCGCAGTCCTTCGATGAGCAGCGCGCGCTCAGACGGCGCAAGCGCCAGCGTGGCGCGTTCGTGCGGCTGGAAATTCTCTGCCGCCGCCTGTTGCGGCGCGTAGAGGTGGCCGCCGTTTAGCAGCGCCGCGTAGGCCGTGCCCAGTTGCATCGGCGTGACGAGCAGATCGTCGCCCTCGCCGAGCGCCTCGCTCAACTGCCAACGCCCGCGCGGCAGTTTGCCCGCCTGCTCGAACTCGTCGGCGAGACCTGTGCGCGCGCCGAAGCCGTAAGCGGCGAGCGTCACGTTCAGGTCGTCCTGTCTGAGCCGTTCGGCGAGGCGGGCAAAGAAGTAGTTACAGGAATAAGCGAGCGCCTGCGCGGGCTTGAAGGGCGGCAGGCTCGCGGGATGCGAGCAGGTGAAATGCGCGTCGGCGCGCTCGTAGCGTTTGCGGCAGAGCAGGCGCGATTCGTCCGTGATGGCTCCGGCGCGCAATGCCGTCAACAAAGTGAACGGCTTGATGGCCGAGCCGGGCGGGAACGCCTGTTCGCCTGCGAGGCGCGCGTTGACGGCCGCACGCACGCGCCCCGTCTGCGGGTCGAGCACCAAGATTGCGCCGTCGCGCGCGCCGAGTGCGTCGGTCGCCGCCTGTTGCAGCAGGGCATCAAGCTGCGCGTCGTCTGCGCCGGGCGCGGCGTATGCTGGTTGCGAGGGGACGGCGGCGGGCTGGCGCGGCGTTGACCACGCGCAGAAGAGTGCGACGCAAACGCACAGGTGCGTCAATCCATGTCGCCATGAACCGCCGCGCCGCAGCCGACACGCAGCGCGGCGCAGGGCGTTTAGTTGTCTCAAATTCGAGCTTTGAAATTTGAGTTCAACCTGCGCCGCGATCTGCTGCGCACGCTCTTGCGCCTCCGCGATGAACTGCCAGCGCGACATACTTGCAACTTCAATGAAACTTTAAGCTCCGCTCGGCGCGGTCTGCGGCGGCAGATTCGCCCCGGCCGTGGCCGCCTGAGGCGGCACGCCCACCGGCTGCGCGAGCGCACGCATAGTCAACACCCAACCGAGGAGCGTACACAGGAACGTGAGCGCGAGCCGAAGCCCAAAGAGCGTCAACTCCGTCCATTCGCCCTTTGCGCCCGTGCGCGTAAAGAGCAGGAAGTAAGGGATGACGCCGAAGATGATCATGCCGACCGCGTAGGTCAGCACCGTCTGCGGCGCGAGCACGCGCCCGAAACCTTTGAACAGCCCGCGCAAGCCGTTGCGCGCCAGCCCCAGCCACAGTTGGATCGCCACGAGCGGCAGCAAGAGGCCGAAGAACAGCAGCTTGCAGGTGACCAGCAGCACGTAGCTCCAACGCACCTTCGGCTTCTTGTCCTCTTCGTGCGCGGGCGCGTGCATCGGCACGGAGAGCGCCTCGCCCTCGTCTTCGCTGATGCTGCCCGCAGAGTGTGAAGCTTGCGTCTCTTCGTCGTGTTTGGCAGCGGTCAGGCGGGCCTGCGCCTTGCCGAACACCCAACTGCCCGCCCAGATGAGGGCCACGAGCGGCAGACTGATGAGCAGGACTTTCCAGAAGCCATTGGCGGCGCTGCGCAGCGTCGCGCCCGGAGTGTCAGCGCCGACGGCGAAGCCCGCGCACCCGGCCTGCAACGCGCAGAAGAGGACGGGGACGGCGATAGCGACGATGGCGGTAAAGAGCACCTGCACGGTTGTCGCCTCGCGCGTCGTGACGAAGAAATAGCACGCAGCGAGCAGGAGCGCGTAGAGCACGCCGAGCACGCCGAGCGCAGGGATGTGGCCGACGAGCGCGCGCATTGCTGCGCCGATGGCGGCTAGTACATTCTTAGTCATATCTATTCCTGAGAGAGCAAAATTAACCTCACGCCGGGACGCAACGTCGCCAAGCAGGGCGCAAAGGAGTTGCGTCCGGCTCTTTGCGTTCTTGCTTTGCGGCCTTGCGCACTGGCGTGAGTCTTATGGTTCATAGATCGTGCTTGTCGGGCGCGCACCTCACTGCCTGTCCAGAATCTTGAGCGAGCCGCTCGCCGTGTTCGCCTGCACCGTCGGCACGTACATCAATTCGACGCGCGCCGGGGCCACGCGAAAATCGCCCGGCTCCTGCACGCGCAGCGCGTAGCGGAAAGTAGCGTCGCCGTCGAAGTAGTTGAGGAACAGCGCGGTGCGATTGTCGCGGAACTCGCGCGCGCTGTACCAATCGCTCCAATCCTTCGTCGAGTAGTTGAAATCGATCCCGCTGACCTGTTCGATCTGTTCGCAGCCGGCCGGGATCGGGTCTTCGATCATCACGTAGGAAGCGTGTGGCCCTTCGACGTGCAGCTTCGAGATGATCATGTCGCCTGAGTGGAGTTCGCCCGTGAGCGGTTCGGCCCGCCAGACGGGATTGCCGTTGTTGTCGTCCACGATGAGCCGCAGGTATTCGCGCGCGATCTTCATGCCGCCGCCCTGCGTGGGCGCTTGCTCGTCGGTCGTGGCGAAGTTGAGCATCGTGGACAGGTAGAGCGCGCCGGGGCCGTGTTTGACGACGCGGATTTGATTGTTGTTCGAGACCTGTTCATCTTTGCGTCGGATGACAAGCTGCGTGTTGCTCACGTCGGCCGAAGTGATCTGTTTGGTTAAGACCTGTTCGTTGTTGACGTAGACTTCGAGCGTATAGTTCGGCGTCAGTTCCTGACTGCTCTTGAGATAATCGGTCAGCCCGTAGATGACGAACGCGGTCTGCTTGGTCGAGACCCAGTAAGCGCCGTACTTGCGATTGGCGACGAGCCAGCGCGCGCCCTTTGGCAGTCGGTCGCTCTGCGGATTGATCTGCGCGAGCGCCTTGATGGAGAGCGCGGTGGCTTCGAGTGAATCGTCCTCGCTGAAATCAAGCGCGGGCTGCCGCTTGGACTCCCAGTGCGCGTCAAAATCTGTGACGCGCGCCGAACCTTCAATCTCGCTCGCCACTTGCTGTGCGCGCCGGTCGCCGCGCTGCTTGAGCGTCAAAGCGAGCAGCGCGCGCCCGTAAGCCTGCAAACGGCCGCGATTGGTGAACATGTCGTCTACGTGGCGCGGGTCAACGCCGCCGCTCATGCTGAGCGCATAGACCATGTAGGCGCGCGTCTCCGTGTCAATCGGTTTGCCGTCGTCGTTCTTGCCCGTTTCGACCAGTCCGCCGAGTTTCGCGCGCCCTTTTTCCACGCGGCTGTCGTCCACCTGATAACCGGCGCGGCTCGCCATCGTCAGCCCATCCACGACGTAGGCCGTCATCCACGGATCGGTCGGGTCGTCTTTCCACCAACCCCAGCCGCCGTCGTCGTGCTGGTAGTTGTAGAGCCTGTCCAAACCTTTGCGCACCTTCTTGGCGAGATTGTTCTTCTCGCTGATGCGCGCGGTGGCGATCTCCTGCAAGGTGCTGGTTACGATCACGTCGGGCAGGAACTGCGACATCGTCTGCTCGGTGCAGCCGTAAGGATAGCCGGTCAGGTAATCGAGCGCGCCGAACAGTGTGGCGGCGACAGACGGCGCGGCCTCGATGCGTAGCACGCGCCCGCGCGGGTCTGCGTTGCCGGGTAGATTAACCGTGACGGTGCGGTCTTCTTCATCGCCTGCGAGCGTGGTCGCTTCGCCGCGCGTCTGGCGCACGCCGCGCGGTTCGATGTTCATCTGCAATTCGAGCGCGTCCGAGTCGGTGTCGGTGAGCGCCTTGCCCAAGAGTGTGAGTTGACCGGTCTGCGGCGCTTGCACGCGCCAGTTTGCGCGATACTCGCCGTTTTTCGGGATCATGACGGACTGGTTCGGCGCGTCGAGCAACTGTGCGCCGCCGACTTCGAGCGAGATTTGCGTCTGCTTGTCGGCGGGCAGATAGTTATGCACGATGCCGGAGATAGTGACGGTGTCGCCCGCCGTCAAAAAGCGCGGCATGGCGAGCCGCATGATCACGTCCTTGCGCTCCAAGACCTTCTGCGTGGTCGCGCCGACGCGCGTATCGGCCGTGACGGCGCGGGCGGTTGCGCGCCAAGTGGTCAGGTTGTCGGGCAGCGGAAACTTGATCGCGGCTTTGCCGTCTGCGCCCGTGACGAGCGCCGGACTCCAATAGGCCGTGTCCTTGAAAATCTTGCGGATGCGCGGCTCAACCAGCCGGTCGTCGTTCTTGAAGTCCGCGAGTTGATACGCGCGTTTGTTGCGCGCAAGCTGCAAGGGTTTGCTGCCCGCGTAGCCGGTGAAATTGAAGTTGACCGAGAAGCTGGTGGAGACCTGATTGTAGCGGCGACCGTAGAACTCTTCGCGTATGTCGCCGGCCGAATCGGGGCGAATCGAATAGATGGCTTCGTCCACGATGCCGAGACTCACCTCCGCGCCCGCGACGGGCTTATTGTCGGCGTCGCGCACGAAGACGCTGTAGGCGGCCGATTCGCCCGGCTTGTACTCCTTCTTGTCCGACATGATCTCAAGCTTCAACAGGCGGTCGCGCGGCGGCACGACCAAGACCTGCTCGTTCGTGTACATGTCGCCGTTCTTGATGTAGGTGACGTTGAGGAAGACGTTCGGCGCGTACTTCGCATCAATCGGCACGTCAATCGTCGCCGCGCGCCCGCTCACGTCGAGTTGGCGCACATTCAGCACGCTCGCCAGTTCAGTTGTGACCAGCAGGTGCGCCTTGTCCGTCGGCAGGAGCGCAAGCACGTGCGCCGTCTCGCCGGGCTTGTAGGATTTCTTGTCCGGCACAAGCTTGATCTGTTCTTCCTCTGCGTAGGACACGTCCTCCCACGCGTTGTTCTGATCCGCGACCCAGAAGTAGCCGCTGCCGAACACAACGTCGCGCCCGTTCTGATTGACGATGGCTTTGATAGCGATGTCGCCCGTCTCCTGCGCCTGATAGTCGTAAGCGCCTTCGCCCTGCGCGTTCGTGTCCACGGCCGCCGACGATAGCTCGCGCTCCTTCGTCTGGTAGGTCGTGTAAGTCTCGCCGTCTTCCACCTTCTCGACCTTCTCCCAAGTCTGCTCGACGAACTTCAAGGTGACGTGCGCCGCCTGCGGGTGGTTCTCATAATCGGCCGTCTTGACCTTGATGTGGACGGTCTCGCCCTGCCGGTAGACGTAGCGCTCGGCGTCGGCTTCGGCCGCGATGCTGCCGCGCGTGCCGACGAAACTGGCGCTCCCCTGCATCTCGCGGCGCGCAGCATCCGTGACCTGCGCTTCGAGCCGGTAGGTGTAGTCCCAAGCCTCTTTCACTTCGGGTTGCGGCACGGGGAAGTCCACGACGAACTGCCCGTTCTGATCGATCTTGCCGTCGCCCTCCTTGACCATCGCATCGCCGTAGGAAGAATAGTCGCCGCTCGTGTCCGCTTCGGGCGCACTCTGATCGTTTTCAACGCCGAAGTCGTCAATCGGATCGGCGGCGCTGTCGAAGAAGTAGGGATAGTAGCGCTCGCGGTAGATGTAGTATTTCACGTCGGCGCGCGTGACGGGCGCGCCGAAGAAGTAGCGCGCGCTGACGGTGAAGCGCGCGGTCTGCCCCGCCGGCACAAACTTCTGCGCGGTTGCGACGCTCACCTTGTATTCCGGTTTCTTGTATTCGAGCACTTCAAAGTAGCCGCTCGCGGTTGCTTCGCCGACGTGCGCGGTGATGTTGTAGGAGCCGAGCGGCGCGTCTTCGCCGATGTCCAGATCGCCGCTAAACGTGCCGCGCGACGAGAGCGGCAGGTCTTTCGCAAAGACCTGATTGCCTTCGCCGTCTTCGACCGTGACGTTGACGGTCGCGCCGACGTTCTGATAGCCCTTCTCGGTCAGCCGGCGCAGGATGCCTTTGAAATAGACCTTCTGCTGCGGGCGATAGACGGGCCGGTCTGTATAGACGTAGCTTTTCAAACTCTCGTCGTAGCTGCCGTCGCCGCCGCTGAAATAGAACGAGTCGAGGTCGGAGATCGCAAAATTCTCCTGCTCGCGCGCCATGATGAGATAAGACGGCTGCGCTTCGCCCGCGCCCTCGCCGCCTTCGGCGTCGCCACCTTCATCACCGCCCTCTTCATCTGCCGCGTCCGTCGGCTTCTTCGTGTTGTCCACGAGTTTCGTGCGCCAGAGGCCCTGATTGTCGGTCGTGCCGGTCGAGAGCGAGTCTTTGCCTTTGAGTACCTGCAACTGGACGCCCGCGCGCGGTGCGCCCGACTGCCGGTTGGCCGCATAGACGAGCAACTGCCCGTCGTGCGCCGTCTTCTGCACCATGACGAGGTCGCTGACGACGGCGATGCCGTAGGCGTGCAGGTCGCCGTTGATGGCTTCGATCAGATAGACGCCCGGCTCGTGTTTGCCGAGCGAGACGGGGCGGCGGTCGTACTGATCCTCTTCGGACGTGAGCGGCGGCAGTTTCTCGCGCCACGCGCTGACGACGCGATCTTTATTGAGCAGGGGAAAGCGCGCGTAGTCCGCGACGTTCCAGGGCGTGCGGTCGCTCGGTTCGTCGCGCTCGGCGCGAAAACTCTGGTTGAAGGATTTGCGTGCGCTGTGCTTGAGTTGCGTCCGCGCGTAATTGCGAAACCAGTTGTAAAAGCCCTGCTTGAAGCGGCGGAGTTTCTCTAAAAAAGTGGGTTTGCGCTTCTGATAGTAGTTCTGAAAATCGTAGTCTTCATCCTCGCCGACCTGATGCGGATTATCGAGTTGCTTGAAGAACTGCACGGGGTCATTGATGCGATAGACGAAGAAATCGAGCGCATCCAGATCGTGATAATTGACAAAGACGCGGGCGCGCTCGGTCGAGCCATAGGTGCGATTGGTCGTGAGCGAGAAGAAGGGCTTGGGCGGTGCGGCGTCCGCTTTGCGCTCGTAGTAGTCCTGTTCGGGGAAGAACTCCTGCGTCGTGCCTTCGGCGAGCGCCCGCACGCGGTAATAAGAGAAGCCGAGCGCGGCGACGAAGACGGCCGCGTAGATCAAAATGGCGGAGATGAGTCTGCGACTGTTCATAAGTTCAGCCCTGTTTTATGTGTGCTTCAACTCAACAGCTTGAGCCGGTAGAAGCCGAGGAAGTTCTGATTCGTCTGCACCGGTCGCCAGCGCCTGTCCGGGTGCTGGTCAAGCACGGCGAGCCGCACCTTCTTCACGACGCCCTTGTCCGTCGGCGAAGTGCCCGTGTGATAGACGACCCAATCGTTTGCGCCCGCGCCCTGCTCGCGCGCCGCGCCCAGAAAGATCATGACGTGATATGGATACTTCTGCGCGAAGGGTTGGAAGAAGAAGAGCAGGTCGCCTGCCTGCGCCTGCGCGCGGTCACGCGCGACGAAGACCGTGTTGAACTCTTTGAGCGCGTGCGCGTCGGCAAATTCCGAGAAGCGCTCTTTGGCGAGGTCGTCCGTGTGGAACGAGCCGGGCACGGTGCGGAACAGCTTTTCGCCCAGCGGACTGCCGGCGAGCGTGTAGGCGGCCACGTCCGGCGCAAAGGCGTCGTAGTGCGCGCCCATGCGCCTGAGCCATAAGCGGTCGTGTGTGCGTAGCGCCTCGCGCAGGGCGAAGCGCACCAGCCCCGCGCAATCGCGTTGCTCCTCGTTCCACGCCGCACTCTGCTCGTAGAACTGCATCTCGGCGATGCCTGTGAACCAGCGCCGGAAATTCTCGCGGTCGTTGTAGGAACGCAACTCCGCGCGGTCGGGGATGCCGTCGCTATCCGTATCCGCATCGGCGGCGGGCGGGGGCGGCTCCGTGCGCTCCGTGCGCTTCGCCGTCGCCACCTTGGCCGCAGGGGTGTGCGCCTGCGACGCGCCGCCACAGGCTGCTTGCAGCAGCAGGGCAGAGCAGCAGACTAAGCCGAGCGCGATGTGTGTGGACGGACGCAACTAAGCGGATAACCTCACAGGTCTGTGCATGGTTGCCGGCGTTTGCGAGACTACGGGTTTTGTCACAGGTTCAGCGTGGAGCATCAAGGCCGCCGCATAATACTCTGGCCAGCCCCGTTTGGTCACGGAAATTTGTGCGCCCGCCGCGAAGTTCATGGCGCGCATTATCACGCAAACGCGCCGCCCCGCGCAGGGCGCGCGCAAACAGCGGCGCACACGGCTATCCCGCTTGCGCCTGCGCCCGCGCCGCCCGCCCGACTGTGGACAGCCACATTGCCGCGCGGACGCGAATAGCAGAGGCTAACGCGCATGATTGATGCTAAGATCAAACCCGCCGACCAAACTTGCAACCCGGCCCGCAAAAAGCCTATGTCCATTCTGATTGCCGAAGACAACGTGGCGCAAAGACGTTACCTGCGCGAACTGTTGGAGCGCGAGTTTACGGGGCACGCGCCCGTGCTGGAAGCGGCGGACGGCGCGGCGGCCGTCGAGCAGGCCTTGAAGCACCGCCCGGAGTTGTGCGTGCTCGACATCCAGATGCCGGGGTTGTCGGGTGTGAAGGCGGCGCGCGCCATCTGGCGCGAGTTCCCGGCGGCGCGCGTCATCTTCTGGACGCAGTTTCCGCACGAGGTTTATATCAACGAGATACGCAAGATCATCAAGGCGGTCGAGCCGCCGCCCGCCTACGGTTTCATTCACAAGAACAACCCGGAATCGCGCTTTCTGCGCTTCGTCGCGGCCGTTCTGGAAGACGGCGCGGACATGATCGATCCGGCCTTCAAAGATTCGTTCAAGCGCCCGCTCCTGACCGAGTTTGAAGCCGAAGCTTTGTACTATCTCGCGCTCGGCCTGTCGAACTGGGCGATTGCGCGCAAGTGCAGTCTGAGTTTGCGCGGCGTCGAGAGCCGGCTCGCCACGCTCTACGAGAAGTTGTTCGTCACCACGCCCGAAGGCACACCGCACGAAGCCTACGAAAAGCTGGCCTACAACATACGCACGCGCGCCTTCTTTGAAGCCCTCCGGCGCGGCCTCATCAACAGCGACGAACTGGAAAAGGCCGGGCACGAACTGGAAGGCTGGCTCGCGCGCGACCGCCAGCGTTATCTCGAAGAACAGAAGAAGTGAACGCGCAAGAAGGCCACGAGCAACAGCGAACAGTGAGCAGCGAGCCGGCAGCACGAAGCAGCGCGCGGACGGAGCAGCGAGTCGAACTCAATCCGTTCACGCCAGCTTTTATCCTGCGCGCCGCCTGCTGCCTGCTCGCTGCGGCCTGCCTGCTCTGCGCCCAGACCGCCACCGACACAAGCACGCTGCCCGCTTCGAACCTGCACCAGTGGGGCGCGGTCACGCTCTTTCACGGGCTGCCGTCGGATCGCGTGCGCGCGCTCGTGCAGGACGGCGAGGGCGCGATGTGGTTTGGCACGGACAACGGGCTGGCGCGCTACGACGGCCGGCGCACACAGTCTGTGCAGGTCGCGGAGTTGGGTAACGCGCGCGTGCTGGCGCTCAAGTTCGACGACGACGGCGGGTTGTGGGTCGGGACGGACGCGGGCGCGGCGCGCATGTTAGGCAGTGCGTGGCAACTCGTTACAGAGACGCGCGGCAAGGCCGTGACGGCGATTGCGCTCGTGCCGGGCGAGCGCGGGCGCGCGTGGCTCGCCACGCAGCAGGGGCAACTCTTCGACTGTCGCGCGCACGCCGACGGCACGCTCGACGTGCGCGCGCTGCCCGGTGCGCCGCTCGTGAGCGCGGACGCAGACAAGCCGGGCGCTTTAGCGTTGACGAGCCTCGCGTTTGACGAAAGCGGCACGCTCTACGTCGGCTCGCGCAGCCGGGGCCTGCTGCGCGTCGAACGCGATCAGATCAAAGAGGTCAACAGTCGCCCGCGCGCCTTCTTCGTCGAAGCTCTGAGCACCGATGCGGCCGGCAAACTCTGGCTCGGGGCGCGTGCGCGCGCGACCGACAGCGGTCTCTATCAGGCGAGCGAGCCATTGCGTCCGGCGAAGGTCGGCGCAGGCTTGGGCACGATCACGGCGCTGGTGCGCGACGCGGGCGCAGGCGTCTGGGTGGCGACCGACGGGCAGGGCGTGTGGCGCTACGAAGCGGGCCGAGCGCGCACGCGGTTCACGTTTGAAGGCACGGGCGGCGGACTGCGTTCGGATCACGTCTATTCGGTCTTCGTAGATCGAGAGGGCGTGGTCTGGTTCGGCACGGACAGGGGCGTGTGCCGCTTCGATGCGAGCGCGCCGCACAACGAGACGGTGAGCGCCGAGGCCGAAAATAATTTCGTGCGTGTGCTGCACGAGCGGCGCAACGGCGAGTTGTTGTGCGGCACGAATCGCGGGCTGTTTATTTACGACCCGCAGTTAGGCGCGTGGCGCGGCTTAGAGCAACTCGCGCGTAAGACGGTCTATGCGCTGGCGGAGGACGCGCAGGGGCGGCTGCTCGTGGGCACGTCGAGCGGTTTGTACGTCGGCGTCAGCACGAAGCGCGGCCCTCTGAATGTACGCGAGTCCGTCGCGCCCGAAGCGCCCGAAACCGAAGAGACGGGCGCAGCCGGCACGCAACCCACAAAGGAGACGCCGCCAGCGCCGCGCGCAGACACACCGCGCCCGGCGGCGGGCGTGGCCGCGCAGAATGACAACACGCAGGTCCAAGGGCCGGGTGTGCCGCCGCCGGCCGCGCCGGCCGCGAACGCGAAGGAGCAGAGGCGCGGGGCGAAGTCGGAAGAGAAGGGCCCGCAGCCGCATGATCGGAATGAGCCGGCGCGCGTCGAGAGCGTCCGCGCGTTGCGTAATTTTCAGGGCGCGGTGTACGTCGCCAGTTACGGCGTCGGCGTTGATCGGCTGGACGGCGCGCGGCGCACGCACGTGTGGCCGGCGGCGAACACAGACGCGCGCCTGCGCGAAGTGACGGCGCTCTATGCGGAAGGCGACGCGCGTTTGTGGATCGGCACGGCGCACGCCGGTCTGTTCGTTTATGAAAACGGGCAGACGAGCGCGGGCGGGGCGGCGCTCGCGCAGTTGGCGGGCGCAGCCATCTGGGCCGTAGATGGCCGCAGCGACGGCGCGCTGTGGTTTGCGACCGAGCGCGGCTTGTATCTTTATCGTGGCGGGCAGTTGACGACCGTGCTGGCAAACGCGGACGTGCGCGGCGTCGTCGCGGACGAGGGCGACGAAGGTGTGCGCGCCGCCTGGTGCGCGACCGCCGGCAGCGGGCTGCTGCGCGTCAAACTCGATGAACAGTTCGGACCGCTCAGTTCGCGCCTCGATGTCGAACAGGGCCTCGCGTCGGCGCAGACCTTCGCGCTCATACGCGCGCACGGTCAAGCGGATGCAGACCGAGGCGCGGACGCGAACGCGAGCGGGCCGCGCGGCGCAGACGGCGCGGCGGCCGGCGGCGCGGACGAAAACAGCCACGCAGAGTCTTTGCTCATCGGCACGAGTCGGGGCGTGGTGCGTTACAGTCCGGGTCAAACTGCGCCCGCGCTCGTGCCGGTGCGCGTGCTCAGCCGGCGCTTGCATCAGCCGGACGAGTTGCGCGCCGGGATCGAATTGCCGTACCCGCAGAACAGTCTCGCGCTCGACGTGGCGGCGCTATCGAGTCGCACCTATCCGGAGCAGTTCCAGTACGCCTTTGTGCTGCGCGATGGCGCGGGGCGCGAGTTGCGCCGGAAACTCGCGCACGACGCGCAGTTTGTGATGGAGAATCTTGCGCCCGGCCGTTATCGCGTCGAGGCGCGCACGTACACGAAAGACCTGACGGCGTCCGCGCCGCTCGCCTTTGCCTTCAGCGTGGGGCGCGCGCCGTTTCCGTGGACGACGACGATGCTCGCCGTCCTGCTCGTGCTGGCGCTCGTCGCGTTGACGTGGGGCGCGGTGCAGAACCGGCGCATCGCGCGCACCTCGGCGGCGCTCCGTAACGCGCACCACGAACTCGCGGGCGCGCGGCTCGAACTCGCCAACGAGGCCGAACGCGAGCGTCGCCGCATCGCGCGCGACCTGCACGACCAGACGCTCGCAGACCTCCGCAGCCTGATGCTGCTCGCCGACGAGTTGCCGACCGACCTGAGCGCCAACGGGGAGAGCTTACACGTCGAGCCGGCCCGCTTTCGCGCCGAGATCGAATCTGTCTCGCAGGAGATTCGACGCATCTGCGAAGACTTAAGCCCGTCCGTCTTGGAGAACGTCGGCCTCGCCGCCGCGCTCGAATTCGCGCTCGCCAACGCCGTCGCGCACGCGCCGCCCGCGCACCGCTTCGCCTACGAGTTCGCCTGCGCCGAAGACTTCGACGAACGGCTCGCGCTCGCGCCCGGCGAACGCATGCAGCTTTACCGCATCACGCAAGAGGCGATCAACAACATCTGCCGCCACGCCCAAGCCGGCCACGTGCGGCTCACCGTCGCGCTCGCCGCCGATGGTGAATTGACGCTCCTCTTGGAAGACGACGGGCGCAGCTTCGATCTCAAAGAGGCGAAGAAGGGGCGCGGGCTGGCCAACATACGCGCCCGCGCCAGCCTCATTGAGGCCGCCGTTACGTGGACGCGCCGCCCCACCGGCGGCACGCTCTTTACGCTTCGCAAAGCCAGCGCCGCGCAGGCCGTGCCGAGCGCGTCAAACGAGCACCTGATGAGCTAAAGCAAAATGGCCTCTGCCTTCTCTCACGCCTTCATGGTCATCGCAATCGGCAAGACGTACACGGGCGCGGCGCGCCCGCTGCGTTTCTGGGTGCTGGCGGCGCTCTGCGCGGTCGTGCCGGATGCGGACGTGATCGGGTTCGCCTTCGGCATACCTTATGGCGACGTGCTGGGGCATCGCGGGTTGACGCACTCGCTTCTCTTCGCGCTGGTGTTGGGCTTCATGGTTGTTGCGCTCGCGTTCAGGGAAGTGCCGCGCTGGACGCGTGCGTGGTGGACGCTCGGCGCGTGCTTCTTCGTCGTGACGGCATCGCATGGCGTGCTCGATGCGTTGACGAACGGCGGGCTGGGCGTCGCGTTCTTTGCGCCGTTCTCAGCTAGGCGCTACTTCTGGCCGTGGCGGCCGGTTGAAGTCTCGCCCATCGGCGTCGCGCCTTTCTTCAGTGCGCGCGGGTTGGCCGTGATGGCGAGCGAGTTGGTCTGGTTGTGGCTGCCGGGCGCGGCGTTGATGTCGTGCGCGTGGGCTTATCGCAGATTAAAGGGGCCCGGGCGCGCGCGTTAAGACTTGAGCGCATAGGCGAGCAGGAGCGCGCCGAGCAGGCAGAGGAGTCGGACGCCGGCCTGATAATCGCGTCCGGCGAAGACGGGCCGGCGGCTCACGCCCGTTTCGTCGAGGATGAGAAAGAGGCCCATATAACACAGGACGGGCAGCGCCACAGGGCGGAGCAGCCACCATGAGTTGACCCACGCCGCCAGCGCCGCGATGAAGCCGGCGAGCAGCGTGCCGGCGAGCAGTTCCATCAACGCAGTCAAAGGGCGCGCGCGCAGGACGTGGAACAGCAGCGCCAGCCAGACCAGTAATGCGGCGCAGAACGAGAATAGCCCGACGACGCGCCCCACGAGCGTCGCCGTGTACGGGCCGGCCATGAGCGCGAGCGCCAGAAAAAGCGCGAGCGCGGCGATGAGCGTGATATGTTTGGCGACGAACTCTGTGACGGTCGTGCCGTCGTAGCTACGTGTTTGTGCCATCGGCTTGACAGTTTGCGTCTAGACTCGTAAACGTCGGGCGTTGAGTATATCGGATCGGGCTGCTTTCGTTCCGCTGGAAAGGGTCATCGTTGATGAAGATTATCGTGACGGGCGCGAGCGGGCTGGTCGGCTCGGCCCTTGTGCGGGCGCTCATCGCCGACGGGCATCAGGTGACGGCGCTCGTACGCGGCGCGTCGCAACGCAAACCGCAGGCGAACGTAACCGAAGTGGAATGGGAACCGACGAAGGGCCAGTTGGACGCGGCGCGGCTGGTCGGGCACGACGCGGCCGTGCATCTGGCGGGCGAGCCAATCGCCGCCGGGCGTTGGACGGATGCTAAGAAGCAGCGCATACGCGAGAGCCGCACGTTGAGCACGCGCCTGCTCGCCGAGACGCTCGCACGCTTGCAGACGCAACCGCGCGTGCTCGTCTGCGCCTCGGCCATAGGTTATTACGGCGACCGGGGCACGGAAGTGTTAACGGAAGCGAGCGCGCCGGGACAGGATTTTCTCTCTGACGTATGCCGCGAGTGGGAAGCGGCGGCCGAGCCTGCGCGCGCGGCCGGGATACGGACGGTGCATCTGCGTTTCGGCATCGTGTTGAGTAAGGAAGGCGGCGCGCTCGCGCAGATGCTCACGCCGTTTCAACTCGGCATCGGCGGCCAGATCGGCAGCGGCCGGCACTACATGAGTTGGCTGGCGCTCGACGACGCAGTTGGCATGATCGAGTATGCGCTCGCGGACGAGAATCTGGCGGGCGCGATCAACGCCGTCGCGCCGCAGCCGGTGACGAATAGCGAGTTCGCCAAGACCCTCGGCCGCCTGCTTGGTCGCCCGACGCTGCTGCCGATGCCGGCCTTCGCCCTGCGGCTCGCGCTCGGCGAGATGGCCAAGGCGCTGCTGCTATCGAGCGCGCGCGTCGAGCCGGCGCGTTTGCAGGCTGCGGGTTATCAGTTCAAATATCCGCAACTCGAAGGCGCGCTGCGCCACGTGCTGCATAAATGAAACGGGGCGGTTACATGCGCCCGCGCGCTTAGCATCGCTATAATCCAACCGATGAGACTCAATCGCTTCGCCAGATTTGCGTGGTTCGTGGTGGCTTATAATCTGGCGGTCATCGTGTGGGGCGCTTACGTGCGCGCATCCGTATCAGGGAACGGCTGCGGCAGCCATTGGCCGTTGTGCAACGGCGAGGTTATCCCGACCGCGCCGCAACTAAAGACGCTCGTCGAATTTTCGCATCGTTTGACGAGCGGGCTATCAGTCGTGCTGCTCGTCGGCTTGGCCGTGTGGGCGTGGCGCGCTTATCCGAAGCGGCACAGGGTGAGGCGCGCGGCGCTGCTCTCGGTCGTCTTCATCTTTACCGAGGCGCTCGTCGGCGCGGGGCTGGTGCTCTTTGAATACGTGGCGCAGAACGCGTCCGTCGGGCGCGCGCTGTTCATGTCGGTGCATCTGGTGAACACGTTCGTGCTGCTCGCGGTACTCGTGCTCGTGGCTTGGTGGGCGAGCGATGCGCCGCGCGTCGAACTGCGCGGGCAAGGTCGCGTGCCGTACCTGTTCGCGCTCGGCCTCTTGGGCACGCTGGTGCTCGCCGTGAGCGGTGCGGTGGCGGCGCTCGGTGACACGCTCTTTCCCGCGCGCACACTCGCCGAAGGCCTGAGCCGCGACTTCTCGCCGGCCGCCCATTTTCTGCTGCGCCTGCGCGTGCTGCACCCGGCGCTCGCGCTCGCCGTCGGCTGCTACGTCGTGCTGACGGCCTCTTACGTCAGCAACTTCCTGCGCCCCGCCGAACTCGTCAAACGTCTGACCTCGCTGCTCATCACCATCTTCCTGTTACAATTCGGCGCGGGGCTGCTGAACGTCTCCCTGCTCGCGCCCGTCTGGCTGCAACTCGTTCACCTGCTGCTCGCAGACCTGCTCTGGCTCGCGCTCGTCGTGACGGCCGCCGCCGCGCTTGCCGAACCCGCCGCGCAGACTGCGCAGGTCGAAGCGGTCAACCGACAAACTGCGACGCAACTTTAATGCGCGAGCTAAAACTTGACTCCGACTTATCAACAGGAGACTGCGATGAGCAGCGAACTTAACGGGCAGGTCGTCGTCGTCACCGGCGCGTCGTCAGGGATCGGCGCGGCGACGGCTCGCCGCCTGGCAGCGAGCGGCGCGCACGTCGTCATCGCTGCGCGCAGACGCGAACGGCTCGGCGCGCTCAAGCAGGAGATCGAACGACTTGGCGGGCGGGCGACGGTCGCAGCAGGCGATATAACTGTGCCGGCGGATCGTGCGCTGATCGTTGAGACGGCGCTCGGCGTCAAAGGGCAGATTGATGCGCTCGTCAATAATGCGGGCTACGGCACGCGCGGCCCCGTCGAGCTAGTGCCGTTGGAAAAGATCAGAGAGAATTTCGAGTTGAATCTCTTTGCGCTCATCGCGCTCACGCAGCTTGTCATTCCGCTCATGCGCGAGCGCGGGGCGGGGCGCATCGTGAACGTAAGTTCGGTCGCGGGGCGTGTCGCGCGCCCGCTCTCGTCCATCTACGACGCGACGAAACACGCGCTCGAAGCCATCTCCGACGGCTTGCGCGGCGAGCTTGCCCCATTCGGTATTCAGGTCGTCGTCATCGAGCCGGGCTTTATCCTGACGGAGTTTACACAGACGGCCAACGAGGTGTCGCAGACGGTCATCGCCGACGCGGGCCCCTACGCGCCCTGGTTCGCCAACTTCCAGCAGGCTTACGGTCGCGCCAAACGGCTCGCCGGCCAACCCGAAGAGATCGCCGCGCTCATCCACGAGGCGCTCGTCGCCGCCCGCCCGCGCGCACGCTACGCCGCCCCGCGCCATGCCGTCCTCGCCCTCGCCCTCAAACGCTTCCTGCCCCAACGCCTCTTCGACCGCATACTCGACCGCCAGGCCGGCATCAAGCCCGAACAACTGCGCGCACCAAACCCCGCGCCGCCGGCAGAAAATTGAGCAGCCGGTAGGTTCTAAAAAGGCGCGATTACAACCGACAGGCCTCCCAGTCCGCACACAACTCGCCCGTCTGCTGCGCTGGCTCAACTGCGTGCTTATTCTTGATTCGTCTGGCAAACAAACTGGCGGGGCTGTATGCGTTAGGAACGGTCAAGCTGAGGCTTGACAATTGGTGACTCACTCAATAAAATCGCAGTCACTTGGTTACAAGTTAATGGAAGCTGTACACGCGCTTCCCAACACACTAGGGAATCGGCAGCGTGCGCAGAGTCAAACACGTGGCTCTCTACAGTAGTCGGTGGTGATCACACCGCTTCCGCCAAATTGAACCGGAGCTTTCTGGTTCGCGAGTCGCCCCGCCCGAGCAATCTTGCCCGCGTCGGGGCGAAGTCGTCTCCGGCCAAATTTTCTCACCTGACATAAACCGGATTCGAGATGATCCACGGCCGCCCGCTGAGCGGCGCGGGCAACTGCGCGAGGTAACATTCGACGCGATAGACGCCCGGCTGCCTGACCGTCCACACCTGCTCAGAGGCTTTGACCTCGTCAAACTTCTGCCCGTCTTTAACCAGCACGATGCGACTCTCGACCGGCGCATGCACGCGCAGCCGCACGCCTGCGCGTAAAGCCAGTTCGTCGCCCTGCAACGCCTGCGCCTCGCCGTTGTCCGCCGTCAGCCGGAAGCCGCTCGCATCGCACAGTAGATCGAAGGCGACGTAGGCGTGCCCGGCGGCGAGTGCGGCGAGGAGGGCCTCCTGATCGAGCGGCTGCGTGCGGGTGACGAGCGCGTGGGTGCGGACGACCTGAAAGCTGCGCTCGTATGGGTCGAGCTTTAGTTGCAAGAGGGGCTTACCCGTTAGTTGTTGCAGGCTGAGGCCGACGTTTGCGTGCGCGTCGTTGCCGGCGATGGCGACGACGCGGCGGCCCGCGTTGGTCAGTTCGTCCCAGCGTTGCAGGTTCTCGGCCGGCAACTCGTAGAAACGTGTCCAGAGCAGGTGCGGGTAGGCGCGATAAGACCAGAGACCGTCGAAGAAGAGTGCGAGGCGCTGGATGCGTTTCGCGTTCGCGTGGAGATTATAGACCTCCATGCCGTCGAAGCCGCGCGCCGTCTGCCAACTGCGGAAGGTCTCAGGATGCGCGATGAAGACGAGTTGACCGGCCTGTTTGGCGCGGTCGATCAGGTCTTGCGTGCTGGCGTTCGGCGGGGCAGGCACGGTGCGGGCGTCGCGCCCGAAGGTCAGCAGCCGGTCGGCGGCCGATTCGTTCGTCTCTGTGCCGGCGACAAACAGCACGCCGCCATGCGGGCCGCTCAGGGTCTGCGCGGCCGTGTCGAGTTCGCCCGCCGGGTGTTCGGTCATGACGACGAAGGCGAGCGCGTTTGCCTTGGCGGCTTGGATGATGTCGGCGAGCGTCCCCGTGCTGTGCCCGCCGAGCGCGGAGTGTACGTGGAGCGCGCCTTTGTAGTCGGCGTAGAGCGCGTCTGTGTCGGGCGTGCGCTGCGCGTTTAGTTGTTGGATGGTCGCGGCGAGCCGGCCCAGTTGGTAGCGCCGGTAGATGAACGGCGTCTGCGTAAGGAGCAGCACGAAGCAGAGTATCAGCGCGAACTTCAACCAGCGCCGCAAGCGCCCCGCCCCACGCATCATGCCTCGCTCTCGAAATCCACCGACGCGACGTGCGCCGCAATGTCGCGCCCGAGATTAGCAACCGCGACGTGCTGCGGGTGGACGGTGTAAGCGTCCAGCCCGGCGCGGTCGTGGAACAGCGCGACGAGACCCGTGTCGTAAGAGCGCGGCAGGTGCAGTTCGTCGAAGCCGACGCTTAAGCTGACCACTTCGGGGATCACATGGGCGAGCGCGCGCAGGCGGGCGATGTGTTCGGCGCGCGTCGCCTGCGGCACGTCCGCGCGATATTTCCAGATGACAATGTGCGTCAACATAAGAATCAGGGATGCAGGATGAACGATGAGCGTTGAATGCGCAAGTCGCAGCCGCACACGTTCAGCCTTCAGCCCTGTCGCTCCGTGAGGCGGGCGAGCGCGGCGATGAGTTCGACCGGCTCGACGGGTTTGCGTATGTGCAGGTGGAAACCGGCGGCGAGCGCCTGCGTCTGATCTTCGGGGCGGGCGTAGGCGGTGAGCGCAACGGCCGGCAGACGCGCGAGTCCATGTTGCGCTTCGCGGGCGCGGACTTCGCGGATTAGCGTGTAGCCGTCCGCGCCCTGCATGCCGATGTCGGAGATGAGCAGGTCGGGGCGCTCGCCGGCCAGTGCCGCAAGCGCCGCGTTGGTCGAGTCGGCGGTGGTGACAAGCGCACCGCTCTGCGTGAGCGCCAGCCGGAGCAGTTCGCGCGTGTCCGCTTCGTCGTCCACGACGAGCACGCGCAGACCGGCTAAAGTTTCGACCCGGCCCTCCGCCGTTTCTGTCTGGTTGGGCGCGTCTGCGCCCGTGCGCGCGCGTGCGTCCGGCAGGCGCAGTTCGGCGAGCGGCAGTTGCACTTTAAAGGTCGCGCCCGCGCCTTCGCCCCCGCTGTCGGCGGCGACCGTGCCGCCGTGCAGTTCGACCAGATGGCGCACGATGGCGAGGCCGAGACCGAGGCCGCCGTGCATGCGCGTGGGCGAAGCATCGGCCTGACGGAAACGCTCGAAGACGTGCGGGAGAAATTCGGGCGCGATGCCTTGCCCCGTGTCGCATACGCTGACCTCTGCGTGCGCGGCGCATTCCGCGAGCGCGATCCGCACCGCGCCGCCCGGCGGGGTGAACTTGATCGCGTTCGCCAGCAGATTCCAGATCACCTGTTGCAGGCGGTTCGCATCACCGAGGACGTGCGGGACGGCGGCGGGCGCGTCGGCGCACAGGGTCACGCCTTTCGCAGCGGCGGCCGGACGCACGGCTTCAACCGCTGCCGCAATGATCGGCGCAAGCGCGACCGGGCGCACGTCCAGCCGCAGCTTGCCGGTGATGATGCGCGACACGTCGAGCAGGTCTTCGATCAGTTGGGCCTGCGCCTGTGCGTTGCGCTCGATGGTCTTGAGCGCACGCCCGTGCATCGCCTCGTCGAGCGTCCCGGCTTGCAGCAGGTGCGCCCAGCCGAGAATGGCCGTCATGGGCGTGCGTAGCTCGTGCGAGACGGTGGCGAGAAAATCATCTTTGAGCCGGCTGGCGGTTTCGGCTTCAAGCTGTGCGCGCTTCATCTGCTCGTAGAGTTGCGAGTTGCTGAAAGCTAGGTCGGCAGCGCTGGCGAGCGCGCGCATCAGGCGCAGTTCGTCGTCGGTCGCAAGGTGCGGCACGGCCCAGTAAGCGCCGATAGCGCCGACGGGGCTGACCGAGCGCACAGGGATCATCAACATGCCCTTGACGAAGGTGGCGCGGTAGGCTTCGATGGGCACGCGCGGGTCTTGGTAGATGTCTTCGATAATGACCGGCTGGCGCTCGGTGATCGACCAGCCGGCGGTGCACGCGGCGACCGGGAAACGCCGCCCCTGCCAGAGCGGCGCGATGGCATTCTCGTCCGCGTAATAGACCTCTTCGCCTTCGCTCAGGACGAACGCGGCCCCGTCCGCGCCGACGATGGCCCGCACCGCGCGACAGATGGCCGCCGTCACCTCATGCAGCGCCACCGCGCCGGTCAACTCACGATAGAGCGCCGTCAGTTGATCACTCTCGCGCAAACGTCGTTCGACCTCGGCGAGCGCGCTGCGTTCACGCGCCAGCAGCAACTCGCGCTCGCGCTCCGCCTGTTTGCGCGTGCTGATGTCGTTCGAGACGCCGACGATGCCGACGAGTCGGCCCGCCGCGTCGAGGATCGGCGTGTCGGTCACTTGCGCGGGAAAGACCGTGCCATCGCGCCGCCGCACGTTGAACTCGCCTGCCCAACTCTGCCCACGTGACAGACGGTTCATGATCTCCGTGCTCTGCGCCAGCGATTCGGCCGCAGGCGTGATCTCGACGATGTTGCGCCCGACCGCTTCCGTGGCCGTCCAGCCGTAGAGTTTTTCGGCAAAGCTGTTCCAGTAGATGATCTGCCCGCCCGGATCGGTGGCGATCACGGCCTGCTCGGCCGTGTCGAGCAGGTGCGACTGGAAGCGCAGTTCGGCCGTGCGCGTTGCGACCTTCGTCTCCAACTCTTCGTGCGAGCGGCGCAGCGCCTCTTCCGCGTGCATGCGTTCGGCGTCGGCGTGGTTCAATTGGACGGCCGCGCGCCAGACGAGCGCGACGAAGATGACGAGACTCTGCGTGACCATGAGGGCCGCGCCGAAGGCCGAATCGTAGAGTTGCGCGCGTTCGCCGAGGACGCGCAGCCAGCCGAGCACGAAAGGCACGATGATCGCCGCCGGCAACAGCCGCCGCGCCAGCAGACTGCCCGTGCCCGCACCCGTCAACACGCCGAACAGACCCTGCTGCGGTTGGGTGGCGAGTAGGCCGAACCCAAGCACGATAAAGGTCAGCGCCGTGTGCAGCGCCATCGCGGTCAGTTGCGCGCCGCCGTAGAAGTAGGTCACGTCGTAGCTGTGCCCGATGAGCGCGAGCCACGCGACGATGAGGATGAGAAAGGCGAGCAATTGACCGATGCGCTGGGCGCGGCGACTCGGCCGTTCGATGAGCAGCAGGGCCAGCCCGGTCAGCAGAAAGTTGAGTGCGCTGTGCGGAGCCATGCGCGCGGTTTGCATCGTCGCGCCCGGAATGGCGAGCGCGCGATACAACGGCAGGTCGATCCGCCAGTCCCAACCGAAGAGATACTCCGTCAGCGTCAGCAGCCCGACGAGCGCCACGATGAGCGCCGCCGCGCGCCCCGGCCAGCGCAGGCGACGCGCCGGTTGCGCCGGGCAGAGCGTCCAGAGCGCCAGACCTGTGAGCACGAAGCTGGCCGCCGTGTTGAGCTTCATCGGCGGCAAGCTGGTGAGGATGCTCTTAAACGCGGTCACGTCTAAGAGCCAGCCGAGGCTGGTGAGCGCGCCGACGAGGACGGCGCAGGCCGCGGCCACCGTCGGCAGGCGACGCAGACGTGCGCCGAGCGGTGCGGCAGGCGTGGCTGGCTGGGCGAGGGCGTTCATCTGTTTACGACTGCTTTCGTGTGTTGCGGCTCCAGCGTGCCTGTGAGGAAGCAGGGCGCGGGCCTCGGTTTGGTCGCCGGGTGAATGAGAAGTTCGCTTAAAACGTCTTATGCGTGTTGGGACGGTTGATGCGTGCGCCGGTTAGTGCGCTTTGTGGCTGGCGTGACGGTTCGCGCCACGACCGTGCAATCTAAACGATCATAATCTACACGAGAAGCAGCGCGCGGCAAAACTAAATCGTAAGCTGCCGTTGAATCAACGCCGCGCGCTCGCTACCGGCTTAACGCAGATACTTGTCGAACCACGCGAGCGTGCGTTCGAGCGCGTCCTGCCGGTGCGCCGGTTCACGCAGCCCATGCCCCTCGCGCGGGTAGCGCACGAAGACGGTCTCTATGCCGCGCCGCCTGAGCGCCATGTACATCTCTTCGGCCTGCGTGATGTGTACGTCGTTGTCCTGTTCGCCATGTATAAAGAGCGTCGGCGTCTGTACCTGTCGCACGTAGCGCAGCGGCGACCAGCGCCACAGCAGATCGTAATCGTCCCAGGGCATGCCGCCGAACTCGGCATGCACAAGGTCTTGATAGAGCGAGGTGGCGTAGAAGCTGATGAGGTTGCTGACGGAGGCGCTGGCGACCGCCGCCCGGAAGCGCGGCGTCTGCGTGATGATCCAGTTGGTCATAAAGCCGCCGTAGCTGCCGCCGGTCACGCCCAGCCGGTTCGCGTCGAGCCATGAATGCGTGCGCAAGACCTCGTCCACGCCCGCCATCAGGTCACGATAGTCGCCGCCGCCCCATTCATTCAACGTCCCATCGGAAAACTTCTGCCCGTAGCCGGACGAGCCGCGCGGGTTCAGGTAGAGCACCGCGTAGCCGCGTGCGGCGTAAGCCTGAAAGGTCGGGTTGAAGGCGTAGCCGTACATGCCGTGCGGCCCGCCGTGAATGCTGAGGATGAGCGGATAGCGCAGGTCGTCGCGCGCACCGACGGGTTTGATGAGCCAGCCTTGAATCCGCGTGTTGTCAAAGCTTTTGAACCATATCTCTTCGGGTTCGACGAGCGTGAAGGTGCGCGTCAGTTGCGTGTTGTGGGCAGTGAGGCGCACGGGCGGCGAGCCGACGCCCGAAGCCGTGTCGGCGCGAAACGTCCACAACTCGACGGGCGTGACGGGGCTGCTCATGGTGAAGGCGAACGTGTCGAGCACGGCCGAGCGTTGCAGGCTGAAACTGCTGATCTGGACGTTGCGCGTCGGCGCGACGACCTGCGCATGAGCATACGAAATGCCGGGGGGCGATTTGAGTGCGTCCGGCTCGAAGAGTGGGCGCACCGCGCCGCCGCCGCTGTCCACTATGTAGATCAAAGTCCGGCCCACGTCGTTGGCGAGAAAATAGATGTGCCGGTTGTCGGGCGACCAGCGCGGGCGTTGCGCGCGGCGGTTGAACCGGCCGGTAAGTTCGCGCCCCGGTTGGCTGGCGTCGCCGGGGATGAGCCAGACGTGCGCGTCTTCCGCGACACTGTCAATGGTCGTCACGTCGCGCTTGGTCGCCGTGTAGGCGAGCCACTTGCCGTCGGGCGACCAAGCGGGTTGGTATTCGCAGCCGCGCGTCGAAGTAAGCTGGCGCACGCGTCCGTCCGTCGAGACGGCGAAGATGTCCGAGTTGTTGTTCGCTTCGGGGTCGGGTTCGTGGTTCGACAGAAAAGCGATCTCGTCGCCGCGCGGGCTGTACGTGAGCGCGTGATCGTAGTACGAACCGGAGGTCAACTGCCGGGGCGGGGTCGCCTCGTCAACATCGACGAGCCAGACATGCGTGCGCAGGCGATCAGAAAAGGACGTGCGCGACTTGTACTGGATGCGATCAACGACGAGCGGATCGGGGCGCTCCGAGCGTTCATTCGCGGCGGTTGCTGGCGAGGCCGGCGACGCAGACGGCGCAGCCGCATCGCCTTCGCTCGCGGAGATGTAAGCGATGCGGCGCGAGTCGGGCGACCAAGCGAACGGCTCGTCGGCGTAGGTGATAAAAAAGTTCGTCTCGCGCACGGACGCGACGAGGCGGGGCAGTCCGCCCGCCACCGCGCCGACGACGTAGAGACCCGTCTGCCGTTCGCGCGTGGCGAGAAAGGCGATGCGCCGCCCATCGGGCGACCAGCGCGGGTTCGAGCCAGTCCAGCCCGCCGGCAGCAACTCGCGCGGCGGCTCAACCGTGCGCGTCGGATCGACGCCGCCGCGCACGCCCCGGCGCGCGAGCCACAGACGCGTGCGCGTCTCGTTGCCCTCGACGGACGTGATCGTATAGACGATGCGCTCGCCGTCGGGCGCGATCTGCGCGTCCGCAACCGTCGCCACGCGCAACGTGTCGGCCGGCGTCAGCCCGCGCTGCGCGAACGTACCGGCGGCCAGCGCGAGCAAACAAATAACTAGCAGCAGCAACTTCTTCCACATATCTGCACCTTTGCTAAAAATACCCAACTTCTTTGCGTTCTTCCTTTGCGCCTTTGCGTCTTTGCGTGAGGCTATTCCGCCAGCCCATTCACCACCCTTGTGATACCGTCCTTAATGTATTCCGCCCCAAAGTTAATCAGCAAACCCAACCGCCGATCCGACAAACGCAGATACGTCAGCACCTGCTTCTTATGCACCGGCGCGACAGCCTCTAACGATTTCAATTCGACGATCACTTTACCCTCGACAACCAAGTCAGCACGAAAGCCGTCGTTCATATGGATGTTGTCATAAATGACTGGAATGGCTTGCTGCCGGACAACGTGTAATCCATGTCTTTCGAGTTCGTAGGCTAGGACGGTTTCGTAAACGGATTCGAGCAGCCCTGGGCCAAGCGTGGTGTGAATTTTGTAGGCTGCGTTGACAATTGCTCTGGCGATGTCGTTTTCGGTCATAGTGAGGTGACCTCACGCAAAGGCGCAAAGACGCAAAGGAAGAACGCAAAGTTAAGCGAGGCGTGCGAGGTGTTCGTTCAAAAGCTCCCAGACGCGGCGGACGTGCGCTTCGGTCGTGTTGATGTTGCCGATGGCGAGCCGGAGCGTGAAGCGGTCGTCGAGTCGGGTGTGCGAGAGAAAGGCCGCGCCGCTCGCGTTCAGGGCGTGCATAAGCTGTTCGTTGAGCGCGTCGAGGCGCGCGGTGTCGCCCGCGTCTATGTGCGGCGGGCGGGCGCGGAAGCAGACGAGACTGAAGGGCACGGGCGCGAGACGTTCCCAGTCGGGCGCGGCGTCCACCCATGCGGCGAAGAGTTGCGCGAGCCGACAGTGTTCACGTATGCGGGCGGCGAGGCCGTCGCGGCCGAAATAGCGGAGGACGAACCAGAGTTTGAGCGCGCGGAAGCGGCGACCGAGTTGGATGCCGTACTCGGAATGATTGATGACAGTTTCGCGTTCGGCCGCAGGCGCGCGCAGATATTCGGGCACGAGCGAGAAGGCGCGGTGCAGCACGTCCATCTGCCGGCAATAGAGCACCGAGAGATCGAAGGGCGTAAACAACCACTTGTGCGGATTAAGCGTGAACGAATCGGCGCGCGCGCAAGCCGCGAACAAAGGGCGCAACTCCGGCACGATGGCGGCCGAACCGGCGTAAGCCGCATCAACGTGCAGCCAGATGCCATGTTGCGCGCAGATGTCGGCAATCGCGGGCACGGGATCGATGCTGCTCGTGGAAGTTGTGCCCACGGTGGCGACGACGGCGCAGGGGCGCACGCCGCTGGCTTCGTCCTCCGCGATGGCGCGGGCGAGCGCCGCCGCGTCCATGCGAAACTCCGCGTCGGTCGGAATCTTACGCAGCGCGCGTTGACCGAAGCCGAGCGTGAGCACGCCTTTTTCGATGGACGAATGCGCCTGTTCCGACGCGTAGATGCGCAGCAAAGGCAGGTCTGCGCGCCCGCTCATGCCGTCTTCGCGGATGCGCAGGTCGAGACTTTCGCGCGCCGCCGCGAGCGCGTGCAGGCTTGAGACTGAAGCCGTGTCGTAGATGATGCCGCCGAAACTTTCGGGCAGATCGATCAACTGGCGCAGCCAATCGAGCGTGACCGCTTCGAGTTCGGTGGCGGCGGGCGCAGCGCGCCAGAGTAGCGCCTTCACGTCGAAGGCGGCCGAGAGCAACTCGCCGAAGATGCCGGGCGCGGAAGTTGACGTGGCGAAGTAGGCGAAGAACGACGGGTGCTGCCAGTTGGTGAGCGCGGGCACGATGAGGCGCTCCACGTCGGCGAGGATCGCATCCATCGGCTGCCCTGCGGCGGGCGGCGCGGCGGGCAGTTGCGCCAGCAACTCGCCGGGTTGAATCTGCGCGAGCACGGGGCGCTCGTCGAGGCTTGCGTAGTAGTCACCGATCCAGTCTACGAGTTGATGCCCGTAGCGGCGGAAATCTGCGACGCTCATGTCGCCGAGCGGGGGCGCGAAACCGGATGGCGGCGGCGAATCGGCTTTGCTCATGCCGCGTATCTTACAGGTTAACCGCCGCGCGACGACAGCCCTTCGTGTGCTAGGTCGCGGGCTGGCCGGCAAACGTGTTTAAATTGCGGCGTGCTCCTTGCTCGTTATATCGGCCGGCCTGCGCGGCGCGTATGCCACAGGGCAGCGCGGAAAAGTAATTGCAGCGTAATTGAAGTTTAAGTTCAGCACACAGAGTCCCACTGGCGCGCGAGCGTCGCCGCCGATTGAGGTAGACAGGTCGGGCGAAAACGGTATAATGCGCGCACGCGCTCGCCGGTTCGGTCTAGCCTGCTTTCCCCCGCTCATGCGCGGCGGCTTCGGAGCGCGTTCACTCAGGCGCATTTTATGAAGGCAACTTACTGCGCTCGCACACCTACGCAACGAGGAGCACCGGAGGACTATGGCTGATGCGGCTCTGGTCGCCGACGGGATAGAGGACAAGCGGACAGGCTTCATTCGTGGGCTTGGCTTGCTTGATTCAACGATGATCGTGGCCGGGTCGATGATCGGCTCCGGCATTTTTATCGTCTCATCAATCATCGCCCGACAGGTGGGCGCACCCGGTTGGTTGCTCGTCGTGTGGGTCGTCACCGGGTTGTTGACCTTGATGGCGGCGCTCTCCTACGGCGAGTTGGCCGCGATGATGCCGAAGGCGGGCGGGCAGTACGTCTACTTACGCGAAGCCTTCTCGCCGCTCTGGGGCTTCCTCTACGGCTGGACGCTCTTTCTCGTCATCCAGACCGGCACAATCGCCGCCGTCGCCGTCGGATTTGCGCGCTATACGGGCGTGCTCGTGCCCTGGGTGTCGGAGAAGAACTATCTGGTCGCGCCGATCCGCTTAGGCGGCTACGCCCTCTCGCTCTCGACCGCGCAACTCGTCGGCCTCCTCATGATCGCGCTCCTGACCTTCATGAATACGCGCGGGCTGAAACTGGGTAAGCTCGTGCAGAACGTCTTCACGGTGGCGAAGACGGGCGCGCTCGTCGCGCTCATCGTGCTCGGCATCATCGTCGGCTTGAAGTCGGGCGCAGGCGCGGCCAACTTCAGCAACTTCTGGGGCGTGCGCGGCAGCTTGCAGGACGTGGGTCAGGGGCTGACCGCCGCGACCGCCTTCGGGCTGTTCGTCGGCATCTGCGTGGCACAGACCAACTCGCTTTTCTCGGCCGACGCGTGGAACAACATCACGTTTACGGCCGGCGAGGTGAAGAACCCGCGCCGCAACATCCCGCTCTCGCTCGCGCTCGGCACGATCCTCGTCATCGGCCTGTACCTGCTCGCCAACGTCGCCTATCTGACGGCGCTGCCGTTCGATGCGATTCAGAACGCGCCGAGCGACCGCGTCGCCTCCGAGACGGCTAACGTCATCTTCCCCGGTCTCGGCGCGACCGTGATGGCGGTGGCCATCATGGTCTCGACCTTCGGCTGCAACAACGGTCTCATCCTCGCGGGCGCACGCGCCTACTACGCGATGGCGCGCGACGGTCTGTTCTTCCGCTCGGCGGGCGAGTTGAACCAGAACCGCGTGCCGGCGTGGGGGCTGGTGATTCAAGGCGTCTGGGCGGCCTTGCTGGTGCTGCCGCGCACGGTCACGACGGACGCGGCCGGCGCGGTCACATACGGCAACCTCTACGGCAACCTGCTCGACTACGTGATCAGCGCCGCGCTCATCTTCTACATCCTGACGATCATCGGCATCTTCCTGCTGCGCCGGAAGCGCCCCGACGTGGAGCGCCCCTACAAAGCCTTCGGCTACCCCGTCATTCCCGCGCTCTACGTCGTCGGCGCGGCCGTGATCTTAATCGTGCTCTTTATCTATCAGACGGCGACGACATGGCCCGGTCTCATCATCGTGCTCACGGGCATCCCCGTCTATTTCCTCTGGCGCAGAGTGGGCGTGCCGATGGACGCCGAAGGATCAGCGGCGCAGGCCGACGCCTGATGATGTGGTAGCGTGCGGGTTGTGGGCTGGGCGGCCGAAGCTAACGCCGCGCGCCGAAAGTGGGTATAATCTCGGCAATTCGGCCCGGTTAGTCTTAATTTAAAGCCCCCTGATTCGTTTGCCGTTTGCAGGCTGCGGGCGCTGGCCGCACGCGCGTTTTTTCTCTGACAGCAAGACCGAAGGTGTAAAACAAACCGCTCGACAGATTCGAGGAGGCTTTCCAGAATGGCTAGTCAAATTCTACGAACCAAACCGCTCGGCATGTTACTCGACGAGGCCAAGGGTGAAAACCGCTTGCGCCGCGTGCTCGGGCCGGTTCAACTCTCCGCGCTCGGCGTCGGCGCGATCATCGGGGCTGGCATCTTCGTCGCCACCGGCGAGGCGGCGCACAATCAGGCGGGGCCCGCGCTGATGATCTCATACGTCTTTGCCGGCATCACCTGTGTCTTCGCGGCGCTCTGCTACGCCGAGTTCGCCTCGATGGTGCCGGTCGCCGGCTCCGCCTACACCTACGCCTATGCAACGCTCGGAGAGATGTTCGCGTGGATCATCGGCTGGGACTTGGTGCTTGAGTACGCCGTCGGATCGGCGACCGTAGCTAACGGCTGGTCGAGCTTCTTCCAGACGCTGCTGCCTAAAGTGGGCATCCATCTGCCGGAGGCGATCAGCAAAGCGCCGATCATCTTCGACGCGGCGACCGGCGAATTCGTCAGGACGAACGGCATCGTCAACCTGCCAGCGGTCATCATCACAGCCATCGTCACGGCCGTCTTGGTGAAGGGCATTCAGGAGAGCGCGAGTTTTAACGCGACGATGGTGGCGGTCAAACTCGCCGCCGTGTTGTTCGTCATCCTCGTCGGCGCTTTCTTCATCAACCCTAGCAACTGGGTTCCGTTCGCGCCCTACGGCTGGGGCGGCGTCGTCGTTTTCGGCCAGCACCTCTGGGGCGAGACCGTGGGCGGCCGCCCCGTCGGGATGATGGCGGGCGCGGCGATCATCTTCTTCGCCTACATCGGCTTCGACTCCGTCTCGACACACGCCGAGGAGGCAAAGAATCCGAGCCGCGACGTGCCCATCGGGATCGTCGCGTCGCTGCTCATCTGTACCGTGCTCTACATCGCGGTGGTCGCCGTGCTGACCGGGATGGTCAAGTACAACGAGATCGATCCGGGCGCGGGCGTTTCGGTCGCCTTCAGCCGGGTCGGCCTCGCCTGGGCTGACGCGATCATCGCCATCGCAGGCGTCGCCGGCATTACGTCGGTGCTGCTCGTGATGATGTTGAGCGGGCCGCGCGTCTTCCTCGC
>DASVQA010000030.1:0-11785 GCA_036389375.1 Pyrinomonadaceae bacterium
GGTTTACATACAGGGGCGCGACGATCTCGACCTCCCGCGCGGCACAGAAGTCATCCTGCGCGGCAACACGACCGCGCAGTAAGCCGGGCGCGTTAGCGAGCTACTACACGCAGCAAACCAAGGCCCCGCGCTTTTTCAGTCTGCCGAAACTGTTAAAGCGCGGGGCCCTGTTGTGCGCGCAAACCTCCGTCCGTAACGGTACAGACGCGCCGACGCCGGGCCAGTTATACTGCCAGCCTCAGTTACCTAATACATCACTTTTAGTTTTTGTGCGGCGAGGTGTGCATGAGCGTCGGCAGGTGGGATAGTTATCGCCCGGATATGAAGCGCGTGTGGAGCGTGCTGGTGGTCTTGAGTTGCCTGATCGCCCTGCTGCTCTGCTGGCTCGACCCGCGCTAAGGTACAGATTGTGCAGTTTTAGTTATGACCTATCTTGACGAACTCAAAGAAGCGATCCGCGCGACCTACGGGTGCGAGGCCGAGCATGACGAGACAGTTTCCGTCCGTGAGGTTTTTCGCGGGCGCACGCTCTGGGAGGGCGCGGTCGAAATCTTCGATCTGCACGGGCACGAAAGCGCCCGCCGCTGCTTCGCGTGGACGCACACGGAGGAGGGTGAAAAACGCCCGCGCTACGTGACCATGTTGGAACTCCCGCCGATTGATTCGCCGCAAGCGGCCGTCCGGGCCGCGCTGCTGCAAGAAGTCCAAGCCGAACGGCGCGAGCGCGCCAGCGCAAATTAAAGCAGCCCGCCCTTAAGTCAAAACAGCCCGCGCCCGGCAACCATCCCAGGCGGGCCCGCTGATAGCTCAGCGCGACACAGGTTCATGCTCACTGTTGCATCGCAGATGGCGGGTTGGCCTCTGCGCGGTTGAGACGGGGCGGGCGTCAGGCGGTCAGTAGATCAAACTCTGTTTTGATGACGGCGTAGCAATCGCAGGCGAAGGCTTCGAGTCCCTCTCTGTCCAGAATATGGATGCGCCCCCGGCGATAGGTAATGTAGCTTTCGGCTTGGAGAATGATGGCGGCCTCTGTGACCCCGGCCCGGCGCACGCCCAACATCAGGGCGAGGAACTCGTGCGTGAACGGCAAATCCGCACACCGGCAGCGGTCGTGACTCATCAGAATCCAGCGCGCCAGACGTTCCGCCACCGTATGCAAACGGTTACAGGCGGCGACCTGCGAGGTCTGTAACAACATTCCCTGCGTGAAGCGCAGCACGCGGTCGTGTAACGCGCCGCCGCGTTTGAACTCCGCGCGCAGCACGTCCGCCCGCATCCGCATTGCGCCATCTGGGTATTGCACCAGTACCCGATGCGGCGATCTATCAACGCCTAACACCGCCGAGATGCCCTCCATGCCCTCATAGCCGATGACCCCGACCTCGACGCTTTCGCCCGCCGCCGTCTCAGAGATCAGTGAGAGCATCGAGTTTATCGGGAAGTAAACGTGCTCGATCACATCGCCCGACTCTTGCAGGACTTGCCCGTTCGGGAGTTCGACCTGCTCTAAGTGCGCCGCCAGCCGTTCGTAATCTTCGGGCGGCAGGTGCGCAAGAATGTGGTTTGCGTTTGGCGGATTAGGTTTGGTTGACATCAGATATCTCCTTCGAGTGGCAGTCTAGCGTGTGTGAACACAGCAGACGGCACAAGGAGCAGGGGCTAGTCCAATCCTGATGTCGCGTGATGAATTCTCTAAATAACTGAGGGCGATCTATCTGAATAGAGTATAGCACACCCCCCCCCCGCATTTTGCATACCAGACCACCGCTTTAGTCCAACAGTGAAAATGTCTGACGAGCGGGGGTGCTCGTCGCTTGACAGGCGGCGGGCGCGTCTCTTACTGTGTCGTTTCTTCGTTCGTTGACGGCGGAAGCCTCACTGAGCAAAGTCTCACGTGAACCTCCAATAACCAACCAGCACGAAGGAAATCTCACGCCCCACAATCGTCGGAGAGTTTTGCCGCAGTGCGCGCCTGTGCGCCTCGCGGTGTCCTCCCTTCCCCATTACCCACCTTCGTAAAAAGGAGAAGTCTGTATGTACATGGAGCGAAACGCAAAGCGCCGCACGTGCGCCGCGCGCCTCGTCGCCCTCGCCTGCCTGCTGCTGCTCGGTTGCGGCGCAGCCTTCGGGCAGGACGCGGCTACCCCCGCCGCCAATCAGGCGCAGGAGTTTACCGTGACCGATCTATTAAAACTGCCCGGCCGGGTCGTGGCGCAGGGCAGCAACACCACGTCGAAGGTCGTAGCGAAGGGCATTTCGCTGCGCTCGTACCGCGTCGAAGAAGTGACGCTGCCGCACATCGCCGAAGTCGAAGTGCAGGGGCAACGCATCCCGGTCACGAAAGCTTTCCGCGTGATCCTGACGGGCGGGCCGTTCCCCGTGCGGGCGCTGCCGGCGGTTATCTGGCTCGACGACGTGGCCATCGGCTACGGCATCGAGAATGAAGACCTGAGCGAGATCACCGTCGTCACCTACGACGAGTCGGTGCTGCGCAATGGCGCGAGCATCTATCTCTCTTACGGTGACAAGGAACAGAAGAAAGACCGCACGGCGCTCGCCGAGAAGCTGAAACTCGCCACGAAAGGAGTCCAACCCTAATGCGTAAGTTCCTCTCTACTTTCGGCCTCGCACTCGTCTGCCTCTGCGCCGTCGCCATTGTCGCAACCGCGCAGACGCCCGACCCCGGCACGACCGGCCCCTACGCCGTCACGCGCGAAGAGTACAACTACGGCGACCTCGCGTTTCAACCGACCGGCTTCCCTTCCGCCGTCGAACTGAAGGCGAGCGTCCACCATCCGACCGATCTGACGGGTGGGCCGTTCCCCGTCGTCGTCTTCCTGCACGGTCGCCACGTCACCTGCTACAAAGGCACGCAGACGGCTTTGCGTTGGCCCTGCATGAGCACCCAGCAGCCGATCCCCAGCTATCAGGGCTACGACTACATCGCGCAAGTCCTCGCCAGCAACGGCTACTTCGTCATCTCGATCAGCGCGAACGGCATCAACGCCTTCGATAACAACGTCAACGATCTGGGCATGCAGGCGCGCGCCGAGTTAATGCAGCGCCACCTCGATCAGTGGAAGACTTTCAACACGACGGGCGCAGCCCCCTTCGGCACAAAGTTCGTCGGCAAAGTTGACCTGACGCGCGTCGGCACGATGGGCCACTCGCGCGGCGGCGAAGGCGTCGTCAAACACTATGTCTATAACGCCAGCCTCGGCTCGCCCTACGGCATCAAGGCCGTCTTCCCGCTCGCGCCTGTTGACTTCAACCGGCCCGTCGTCAATAACGCCGCGCTCGGCGTCATACTCCCCTACTGCGACGGCGACGTGAGCGACAATCAGGGCGTACACTTCTACGACGACGCGCGCTACAACGTTGCGGGCGACACCGGCGCGAAGCACACCATCCAGGTGATGGGCGGCAATCACAACTTCTACAACACCATCTGGACGCCCGGCCTCTTCAGCGCCGGCACAGCCGACGACTGGAACTCATTCGTTACCGGCGGCACAAGCGACTCGCAATGCGGCACAGTCACGGGCAATCACCGTCTGACCAGCGCGCAGCAGCGCGGCACGGGGCTGGCTTACCTGTCGGCCTTCATGCGCGTCTATGTCGGCGGCGAGACGCAGTTCACGCCGATTCTGACCGGCGCAGCGCCGCCGCCCGCTTCGGCGCAGACGACCGATCTGCACGTCTCCTATCACGCGCCCTCAAGCGCCACCAAGCGGCTCGACGTGAATCGCTTGCTCAACGCCACCAACCTGACCACCAACACGCTCGGCGGCACGACCACGCAGAGCGGGCTGACGCCGCACGACCTCTGCGGCGGCGATTCGCCCGAACCACAACACTGTCTGCCCTCGACGCAGTCCACCAACCGGCAACCGCACACCACGCCTTCGGCCCGCTCGACCCTGCGCGGCCTCAGCCAACTGCGCACCGGTTGGAGCGCCAACGGCGCAACCTACACCAACAACCTGCCGGTCGGCACGGGCAACGTGAGCGGCTTTCAGGCGCTACAGTTCCGCGTGAGCGTCAACTTCAGCGACACACGCAACCCGAATGCGGCGCAGAACTTCACGGTCGTCCTCGTTGACGGCGCGGGCGCACAGTCGTCCGTGCGCGTCGGCGACGTGTCCACCGTCCTCTTCTACCCGCCGGGCACGACGGGGCCTGTGCCGAAAGTGCTTCTGAACACGGCGCGCATCCCGCTCACCGCCTTCACCGGCGTGAACCTGACGGACATACGCTCCGTCCAGTTCCGCTTTGACCAGACGACGCAGGGCGCGCTCTTAATCAGCGACCTCGCGTTCGCCGCCGCGCCCTAACCTCAGGGCGGCAATCACGGCTGGCGCGCTCTTCAGCCCGGCGAAGCAGCGCACAGTCAACCTTGAACGCGGCACGATGCAGCCAGAACGCAACTTCGGCGGCTGCATCGTGCCGCGTTTGATCTTCACGCTGCCACACGCTACAGCCATCGTGTAGAATGAGTGAAAATGGAGGACGCACCGCTCATGTCAAGCGAAGAGATGCGACGCACCATTGAATTTATTCTTAACCAGCAAGCGCAGTTTGTCGCCAACCAGCAAGAGCTACAAGAGACGCAGACCCGGGCTACGCAGCTAGTGCTGCACCTGACCGAAGTGTTGCGCGAAGTCGTAGATGAGCAGGCTCGCACGCGGGCGCGGCAAGAGGACACGGAGGCACGGCTCACAGAGTTGCGCGCGCACGCCGACGAACGATTCGCGGCGCTGGCCGACTCTATCGCGCACACGGATCAGAAACTCGACGCCTTGATCGACATCGTGCGCGCAGAACGCAACGGCAAGGCTTAAGCATAACCGGCGCTCGCCCGCTATGACTTGTGAGACGAGGGCTATCAGGGAATGAATGAAATAATAAGCAAGCCGACACTTCACCAAACCTATCGTTCCTCTGTTTGCGGGCGCGGATTCTCCTTACTCCACAACATCGTGTAACGCTGCCCGTTGCCGTCCACTTTGACGATGCCTAATTTATCGCCCCCGGCAATCGGAAACCAGACACCGAAATCGCAATAGCCATAGCCGATGGTGTAATACTCCATCAGCCAGTCGGGCGGCGGGTGTCTGTGAATCCGATGGCAGTAGGGACAGGAGAAGTTGCGCCCGTCCCTGTGCAAATGGACGGTGACAGTCTGCGGAAACACAGCGCTCGGCGAGAACATGATGGTCAGAGCCTCACAATGCAGGTGACGACCGGCGGCACTGTCTGCTATCTTGCCGCCGCGCTCTTTCGATTACAGGCAACGGTCAAATGCGTAGCTCAACCTCACCGATTGATGAGTGATGAGCATCGCCGTTGAGCACCAAAAGGCTAAGCTCGCGGCGAACTGCAAATGCAATCCGAGTATAACGTCATTTGACGTTGAAGACAAGTGGCTACTTGTCATTGACCTGTCAGGAGGTGACTCCTGATGGGTACGAAGGCTCGTCACAGACCGGAGCGCCTTGCAGAAAAGCTGGTACAGATTCGCTTGGCTTTAGGACTATCGCAGAATGCGATGCTGAAGCATTTGGAAGCAGACGAGGAACTGACACAAAACGTTTTCTCGAACTACGAATTAGGCAAACGCGAGCCACCTTTAATACTTTTGCTCCGCTATGCTCGCGCAGCCAACGTATATTTAGAAGCCATCGTTGACGACTCGCTAGACCTGCCCGACAAACTACCCAGCCCGACGAAAAGCGAAGGCATCAGGCGTAAATCTCCCGCGCGCAGCCAAACGAAACGCTAAGCGCACGAACTAAAAGACTGAGCCGACACCGCGAGCCTGTTGACTAACACCGGCATTAGATACATCATCGGTGCGGGTTAAACGGCGGAGCATCAGACATGACAAAGAGTAAGAATCTAGTCGAAATAGATCCGGAGAAACTCGGCGGGACGCCTGTTTTTTATGGCACGCGCGTACCTATTCAGAATCTATTCGACAGTTTGGAGACGGGCGAATCGCTCGATCAATTTCTCGAACAATTCCCCACCGTCACACGCGCACAGGCTTTAGCCGTCCTCGAAGAATCGAAAGAGAGATTGCTCGTCGGCTATGAGAGTGCTGCTTGACGAGTGTGTGACGCGCTATCTGAAGCGTGACTTGACCGCACATGAAGTGCTGACCGTCGAGGAAGCCGGCTTTAAGGGTTTAAAGAATGGCCGGCTGCTGCAAGCTGCGGCCGGTCAGTATGAAGTGCTGTTGACGGTAGATCAGAATCTGCAATATCAACAGAATCTGCAAACCTCTACGCTTGCCATCATTGTGCTCAAGGCCAAGCGCAGCACCTATCCGATGCTGAAGCCCTTGCTCCCGCAGGTGCTGGCCGCTCTTAACACGATAAAACCCGGCGAAGTGCTCACAGTGCCGTCATGAATGTCGCGGAATTCATCGCCAAGTGGCGCAAGGTGGAACGAACGGGACGGTCGGGCAGCGCAGCAGCAAAGCAAAACGCTAGGCGCGGGGCCGTAGCTTCAGATTCGCGGTGAGGACATTACAGGATTCTATCTTTATCATGCAGCCTCTCGAAACTTATCTCAGTGAGTTGCGCGCGATTCGCAGCACGGGCGGGGCCGTCAAAGAGACTTCTTACTATCCCGCCCTTATCAGTCTGTTGAACGAGGTCGGCAGCACCTTAAAGCCAAAGGTGCGCTGCATACTCAACCCGCAGAATCAGGGCGCGGGCATTCCCGACGTGGGCCTTTATGAAGCGACCCAACTGGAACGCGGCACGGCCACACCAATCACCGGCAAACTGCCTGCGCGTGGTTGCGTGGAGGTCAAAGGCACGGCCGAGGATGTGGCCAAAGTTGCCGCAAGCAAGCAGGTACGAAATTATCTGAGTAAGTACCGGCAAGTGCTTGTCACCAATTATCGCTCGTTCCTGTTGCTTGCCTACGACGCGAACAATAATCCGGTCACACTCGAAACTTATGACTTGGCCGAGAGCGAAACCGCTTTCTGGACGGCGCAGCCGCGCGCTTTGGCGCAGCTACACGGCGCGCGGTTCGTGGAATACCTCAAGCGTGTGATGTTGCACGCGGCCGAGTTGGTTGAGCCGGAACAGGTGGCTTGGTTTCTGGCTTCGTATGCGCGCGACGCGAAGGCCCGCATAGAGGGCTTTGAGTTGCCAGCGCTGGCGAACGTGCGGCGCGCGTTGGAAGAGGCGTTGGGCTTGCGCTTCGAGGGTGAAAAGGGCGAACAGTTCTTTCGTTCGACGCTCGTGCAGACGCTTTTCTATGGCGTGTTCTCGGCATGGGTGTTGTGGTGCAAACAACAGAAGGATGAAGGGCAGCGGGTGGACTTTCGCTGGCGCGAAGCGGTGTGGCTACTGCACGTGCCGATGATAAAGGCCCTGTTCTATCAGATCGCATCGCCGCAGACGCTCGGCCAACTCGGTCTGGTCGAAGTGTTGGACTGGACGGCGGCCGTGTTGAATCGTGTGCGCCGCGCAGAGTTCTTCGCGCGCTTCGAGGAAGGTCAGGCGGTGCAGTATTTCTACGAGCCGTTCCTGCAAAACTTCGACCCGGAGCTACGTAAACAACTTGGCGTCTGGTACACGCCGACGGAGATTGTGCAATACATGGTGGCGCGCGTGGACACAGTCTTGCGCGAAGAGTTGAACATCACGGACGGGCTGGCGGACGAGCGCATGTATGTCTTAGACCCCTGCTGCGGCACGGGTGCTTACCTCGTCGAAGTTTTGCGTCACATCAACGCGACATTAGAGGCGCGCGAGGGCGAGGGCCTGAGCGGCCACTATCTGAAAGAGGCGGCCACCAAGCGCGTGTTTGGCTTCGAGATACTGCCCGCGCCCTTCGTCGTCGCACACTTACAGTTGGGGCTGCTCTTACAGAATCTCGGCACACCTTTGAGCGACGCGACGGACGAGCGGGCGGGCGTGTATCTGACCAACGCACTGACGGGTTGGGAACCGGCGACCGAACCAAAGACGCACCTACTCTTTCCAGAGTTGGAAGCGGAGCGCGACGCGGCAGAGAAGGTAAAACGCGACACGCCGATCCTCGTCATCCTCGGCAATCCACCTTACAACGCCTTCGCGGGCACGAGTCCTGAAGAAGAACAGGGCTTAGTCGAGCCATACAAGGCAGGCTTGATCAAAGAATGGGGCATCAAGAAGTTTAATCTTGACGACCTTTACGTGCGTTTCTTCCGGCTGGCGGAACGGCGCATCGCACAGAAGGAAGGTGTCATTTGCTATATCTCAAACTTCTCTTACCTCAGCGATCCTTCGTTCGTCGTGGTGCGGCAACGCTTCCTCGCTGAGTTCGATAAGCTGTGGTTCGATTCGCTGAACGGCGACAGCCGCGAAACCGGCAAGTTGACGCCTGAAGGTAAACCCGATCCGAGCGTGTTTTCGACCGAATACAACCGCGAAGGCATACGCGTCGGTACAGCTATCGGTTTAATGGTGCGGAAAGAGCAACGCGACGCACAACCAACGGTGCGCTTTCGCCAATTCTGGGGTGTGACGAAACGTGCTGACCTGCTGACGAGTCTAAGGTCTAAAAATATTGATGCACAATATGATTTAGCAACACCATCGTTAAGTAATAGATATTCATTCCGCTCATCTGATGTAGGCATAGTATATCTCTCATGGCCAAGCCTTACTGACTTGTGCGCTATACCACCAATAACAGGATATAAAGAGAATCGCGGATTCAGCTTAATTGACAGTAATAAGAAAGAGCTAGAAGAGAGAATGCGGAAGTATTTTGATCCTGATACTTCTTGGCAGGACTTGAAAGCACTTGGTACGGGTTTAACAGAAGATGCTGCTCGATTCGATGCACAGAAAGCGAGAGATAAAGTTTTACGTGCAGAGCAATATGATTCAACAAGAATAATGAGATATGTGCTTAGACCTTTTGAATTAAGATGGTGTTATTACTGCCCTGTTCGTCCGCTTTGGAATGAACCGCGGCCATCTCTATTTATTCATCAATTTCCGGGAAACGCATTTCTTGTTAGTCGTCCCGCAGGCGTGGCGAACCCTGAAGGTGTGCCTTTCTACTTTACAGGTCAGTTAGGTGATTTTGATTTCATGCGCGGGCATTCATATCATTTTCCGCTTCGCCTCAATCAGAAGGCTACTGTAGCGACTGACGATGCTCAGCATTCATTCTTTTCTGAGCAGCAGGGGTTCTTTACAGCACAGCAAGCACTGACTGTGCCTACAAACACCACGAACGTTGAGACTACTGCAAATCTTTCACCTACAGCCCGTGCCTATCTCGCCTCACTTGGCATTATCAACCTTGATGTAGATTCAGAGACGGCGGCGCTGGTGTGGATGCACGCGTTGGCTATCGGATATGCGCCTGCGTATCTCGCGGAGAATGCCGACGGCATACGCGGCGACTGGCCGCGTATTCCTCTGCCCGCCGACGCCGACGCGCTCCGTGCTTCCGCCGCGTTGGGCCGGCGCGTCGCCGCGCTGCTCGATACCGAACACGAGGTTGCTGGCGTCACGACGGGCGCGGTTGATTCCTTCCTGAATACCGTCGCCGTCCCAACCCGCATCGGCGGCGGCAAACTCAATCCGAACGCAGGCGAGTTGCAGCTAAACGCCGGTTGGGGGCACGCGGGTAAAGGCGGCGTCACTATGCCCGGCAAAGGACGGCTGACGACTCGACCTTACAGCCCAGCAGAACTCGCCGCCCGCGCCGAAAGTCCGCTCGCCATACAGTTGACCGACGGCGACCCCGACGCACAACTTGGCGCGACCACGCACGACGTTTATCTCAACGACGTGGCCTACTGGCAGAACGTGCCCGCACGCGTCTGGGACTACACCATCGGCGGTTATCAGGTGATCAAGAAGTGGCTCAGCTACCGCGAACACGAACTGTTGGGGCGCGACCTCACGCCCGAAGAAGTACGCGAGGTTAGACACATGGCCCGCCGCATCGCCGCCCTCTGCCTGCTCGAACCATTACTAGACGCCAATTATGCAGCCATCAAAGCCGCGCCCTACGCTTGGCCGGCCGCCTGACCAGCCACGACCGGCAAAACACCCCGCGTAGGTCAACACGCAGGCGTCGGGAAACACCTCGCAACCGTGTAAATTTCGCTCGCAACATTGAGTAAATTTCAGGCGGGATAGCGAAGGCAGCATGTGGCGTGGAGGGAGTTGCGCCCGTTGGCCGGTGAAGTTTGCCGGGGCGGGCGCAAATCGTCATACGGACGCGAAAATCGAGCGGTGCGCGGGTGGTGGGGCGGCGGTGCGGGGTGGAAGCGTGCCGGTGCGGGTGTGAGACGGGCGGTGCGGGGTTGAAAATCGGGCGGTGCGTAGGTGAAGGGTGGCGGTGCGGGGAAAAGTCGAGCGGTGCGGGTGTTGTGGGGCGGCGGTGCGCGTGTGAGACGGCGCGGGGCGGGTGAAAATCGCGCCGTGCGGGGAAAAGTTGGGCGGGGCGTGGGGAAAGTTGCGGCAGGGGGCGCGAAAGTATGTATAATGCGCGCGCTTGTTGGGGCGTCTGCGCGCCCATTTCTCACAGGCAAGCCTCGCTTAATCCTCAGTCTCACACAAAGGAGCATGACCCATGAATGATCTGGAAACTCGTAGGTACGAGATGATGACGCGTGTGCGCGATTACGGCGCGACCCAGACGGCGTCGTTCCCGCCGACCAGCCTCGGCGGCGAGCAGTTTGTCATTGTCGGCGCGGCGGTGGAAGAGTTGCAGCGCCACGCCTCGGCACAGACTTCCGGCGCGGGCACAGCCCGGCAGGGCAGTACATCGCGGGCTAACGCGCGGGCCGCTTTGCGCGAAGATTTGCAGGCCATCACACGCACGGCGCGCGTGCTGGCGTTGGACGTGCCCGGTCTGGAAAGCAAGTTTCGCCTACCGCGTAGCGGCAGCGACCCGGCACTGCTCAATACGGCGCGCGCCTTCCTCGCCGATGCCGAACCGCTCAAGACAGACTTTATCCGCCACGAACTCCCCGCAGACTTTCTCGACGATCTGGCCGCCGACATAGAGAAGTTTGAGCGCGCCATCAACAGCCAGCACACGGGCAAGGACACGCACGTCGCCGCGACCGCCGCCATTGACGACGCGCTCGAACGCGGGCTAAAGGCCGTCCAGCGCCTCGACGTGATTGTGCGTAACAAGTTCCACGACGACCCCGCCGCGCTCGCCGCGTGGACGAGTGCCAGCCACGTCGCCCGCGCGCCCAAGCACAAGCCGGTCACGCCGCAACCCAGTGCGCCGAGCGCGTAAGCCTACAGAGCAGCCCACACGCGCTTGCGCGTTCGCTTATCTCTTTAAACGGCGCGCGCAAGCGCGTATAACATTGAGCGCAAGAGGGGCGACATCGAGCAGCCTGTACATTGCGCGCGGAGATCACGGTCAGGAGGTAGCACACATGAGTCTCCCGGAATATATCTACGTTGACGATAAACGTTTAGACGCCTACGTCGAACAGATCGGGCCGCCGCTGACAATTGACAAAGTGCCGGTCTGGACTGCTAAGGTCGGACTGACGGCCCTCGAAGCATCGGGGACGCAACAAAATGTTCCGCGCTCGCTGAGGCGGCCGGAGAAGATCAACCTGCTGTTGGAACATCTCAAAAAACATAAACTGCTGGGCGCGGGCCGGTTCGTGACTAAGGAGGTTTTCTCGGCCGGTGATCAGATGTTCCGCCTCGAAACTTGCTCAGCTATCAAGGCGTTCATCCCGCCGTTGACGCCGGAAAGTATGATCGAACCTGAC
Source organism: Pyrinomonadaceae bacterium (assembly GCA_036389375.1). Classification (GTDB taxonomy): domain Bacteria; phylum Acidobacteriota; class Blastocatellia; order Pyrinomonadales; family Pyrinomonadaceae; genus QHXQ01. The sequence goes on from DASVQA010000030.1 coordinate 11,774, forward strand.
TTGGATGGCTTG
>DASVQA010000031.1:0-2434 GCA_036389375.1 Pyrinomonadaceae bacterium
ATCATATCAAGGTGCGCGGGCGTCTGATCAATCCGTTGCTGAAAGAGCAGCATAAGGTCTATGTGCTGCTGAACAAGCCGAAGGGTTATCTGTCGAGCGTGGCCGACCCGGAAGGACGGCCGCTGGTGACGGAACTGATCCCGAAATCGCTGGGGAAGCTGCATCCGGTTGGACGTTTGGACTTCAACACCGAGGGGTTGCTGTTGCTGACGAACGATGGCGAGTTGACGAACTACGTCACGGCGGCGCGCAACAAGGTGGCGAAGGTTTACGAGGTCAAGGTCAAGGGCGTGCCGCCGGAGCAAGCCATCGAACGGCTGCGGCGCGGCATACGCCTCGACGACGGCGCGCGCACAGCGCCCGCGCAGGTGACGCGCAAGGGCGAGACGGAAACGAACTCGTGGTTCGAGGTCGTGCTGCACGAGGGGCGCAATCAGCAGATCAGACGCATGTTCGATCAGATCGGTCATTCGGTCTTGAAACTGCGGCGCGTAGCCGTCGGCCCGATTAAAGATGAGCAGATGCCGGTTGGTGCGTGGCGACATCTGACGCCCGCAGAGGTAGCGGGCCTGAAGCGCAAAACGGGCACGCAGAAGGGCACGCGTGCGACGGCGCAGACGCGCGCGGCGGGTCACGGTCGGGGGCGGAGTTAGGTTACAATCATCAGCGCGGGCAAACAGCGGCGAGCCGTCCGGTAGTTGCTAGGGTCTGTCTCTGTTTGCCTCTTTTTGCGTGCCAGTGGGGAACGTGGACGACATTTTATGCAGTTCGATTTAAGCGAAGAACAGCAGCAGATCAAGCAGAGCGTGCGCGAGTTCGCGCAGGGCGAGATCGCCCCGCACGTGCGCGCGTGGGACGAGACGCAGCACTTTCCCGTCGAGCTTTTACCGAAGCTGGCCGAGCAGGGCTTTATGGGCGTCATCTTCCCCGAAGAGTACGGCGGCGCAGGGATGGGCTACGTCGAGTACGTTACCATCATCGAAGAACTCTCGCGCGTGGATGGCTCGGTCGGCATCTCGGTCGCGGCGCACAACTCGCTCTGCTCCAATCACATTTACATGTTCGGCACGGAGGCGCAGAAGCAGAAGTTTCTCGTGCCGCTCGCGCGCGGCGAAAAACTCGGCGCATGGGGCTTGACCGAACCGCAGGCCGGTTCTGACGCTTCGGGCACGCGCACGACGGCCGTGCGCCGCAATGGCCACTGGCTCGTCAATGGCTCGAAGAACTTCATCACGCATGCCATACACGGCGACATCTGCGTGGCCATGGCCGTGACCGACCGCGCCATGCGTTCGAAAGGCATCACCGCGTTCATGTTCGAGAAAGGGATGAAAGGTTTCATGCCCGGTAAGAAAGAGGACAAGCTGGGCCTGCGCGCATCAGAGACGGCGAGCGTGATCTTTGAAGATTGTCTTGTGCCGGACGACAACCGGCTCGGCCCCGAAGGCTTGGGCTTTATTCAGGCGATGAAGATACTCGACGGCGGGCGCATCTCCATCGCTGCGCTCGCGCTCGGCATCGCACAGGGCGCATATGAATCGGCGCTCAAATACGCGCAGGAGCGCCAGCAGTTCGGCAAACCGATCTCGGAATTTCAAGCCATCCAGTTCAAACTCGCGGACATGGCGACGCAGATCGAGGCGGCGCGGCTGCTGACGTATCGCGCAGCTTATCTGAAGGACAACAATAAGAAGGTGACGAAAGAGTCTTCAATGGCGAAGCTCTACGCGTCGGAAGTTAGTGTGAAGGTCTGCGAAGAGGCGATCCAGATTCACGGCGGCTACGGTTACACGAAAGACTATCCGCCGGAAAAATACTGGCGCGACTCGAAACTTTGCACCATCGGCGAAGGCACGTCCGAGATTCAGCGCCTCATCATCGCGCGGCAATTATTAAATCAGTGACCAGTGCAGCCGTGAGCACCGAGATCGAACGCATCCGCGCGGGTGAAGCGCGCGCGGTCGCGCGTGCGATCTCGAAGGTAGAGGATAATGCGGCCGATGCGGCCGAGTTGATGAAGTCCATCTACCCGCACACAGGGCGCGCGCTCGTCGTGGGCGTGACGGGCGCACCGGGCGCGGGCAAGTCTTCGCTGGTTGATCGGCTGGCGGGTCTCTATCGGCAACAGGGCACGCGCGTCGGCATTGTCTGTGTTGACCCGTCGAGTCCGTTCTCCGGTGGCGCGATTCTAGGTGACCGCATACGCATGCAGACGCTCGGTCTCGATCCCGGCGTCTTTATCCGCTCGATGGCTACGCGCGGGCATCTCGGCGGGCTGGCGCGCGCAACCGTTGACGCCGTCTCGGTGCTGGATGCGGCCGGCTATGAGCAGATCATCGTGGAGACGGTCGGCGTCGGGCAGGACGAGGTCGAGATCGTAAAGACGGCGGACGTGTCGTTCGTCGTGCTCGTGCCGGGCATGGGCGACGACGTG
>DASVQA010000032.1:0-19061 GCA_036389375.1 Pyrinomonadaceae bacterium
CACGTTCGCGCCGACCCCTTGCAAGCTGCGGCCAATAGCTATCCAGCATGCAGGTTCGTCGCGGGCCACATCGGACTCTAATTGCCCGGCGACAACAAAAGTACAGACCTGCACGACCACGCTTCCTGCCCGCCCCAGACCTCTAATCGCTGCTCTCCTATTGCTTTCCTATATGAAATGTGAGAATCTCCTATGCACAACCAATAGGAGGTACGCTCGATGGGCGACAAGACGGACGTGTGGCAGGGTACGCTGGCCCTGATGGTGCTCAAGACCTTGGAGGCGATGGGCCCTTTGCACGGCTACGGCATCGCGCGGCGGATTGAGCAGACGAGCGGCGATCTGCTCGCTATTAACTACGGGACACTGTACCCGGCTTTACTCAAACTTGAGCACGAAGGCTACGTCTCGTCCGCGTGGGGCATCTCGGACAACAATCGTAAGGCCAAGTATTACAAGTTGACCCGTGCCGGCCATAAACGGCTGGCTAAGGAAACTCGTGAGTGGGAACAGACGACCGCCATCCTCGCGCGGTTTTTCGCACCGGCGGAGGAATCCTGATGCACTTGCGAGCACTGCGCGCTGGCCTTGTGCGCCTCGTCGGCATCTTTGGCCGGAAGGCGCGCGACCATGAGTTGATGGAGGAGTTAGAGAGCCACCTCCAGATGCACATCGAAGACAACCTGCGGGCGGGACTTGGGCCGCAGGAGGCGCGGCGACAGGCACTCGTTAAGCTGGGCGGCGTCGAGCAGACGAAAGAAGCATATAGAAGAGGAGATGGATTCCCCATGCTTGAAGACTTGTGGCAGGACATACGCTATGGCGCTCGGACGTTGCGCAAGAATCCCGGCTTCACCCTTGTCGCCGTGCTGACGCTGGCGCTCGGCATCGGCGCGAACACGGCCATCTTCAGCGTCGTCCATTCGGTGCTGCTGCATGCGCTTCCCTATCGTGATGCCGAGCGCCTTGTCGTCGTCTGGGAGAACAACCGGAGCGGCAACCACCCGCGCAATGTCATCTCGCCTATAAACTTTCTGGAATGGCAGGCGCAGGCTAAATCATTCGAGGGGCTGGCCGCCTTCTACGACACGCGGTTCAATCTGACGGGCGCGGGCGAGCCGGTCGCCGCGACCGTGCAGGTAGCGACGAGCAATCTCTTCTCGGTGCTTGGGGCCGACGCGCTCATGGGGCGCACGTTCACGGCCGAAGACGCAGAGCCGGGGCACACCGACGTGATCGTGCTCTCTTACGGGTTCTGGCAGCGGCAGTTCGGCGGAGCGCGCGACGTGGTCGGCAAGACGGTCGCGCTCGACGGTGTGCAGGTAACAATCATCGGCGTGATGCCGGCCGACTTCAAATGGTTCGTCAAGGAGAACTCGCGGAGCGGTAACCCTGCGGAGTTTTGGGTGCCAACCAAGCTCAGGGAGCGACCGGGGCGTTACCTCTCAGCCGTCGGGCGGCTCAAGCCCGGCGTGACGTTCGCCAGTGCTCAAGCCGAGATGGACACCATCGCCGGCCGCATCCAGCAGGAGCGACCGGAGTTCAATACGAACATCGGCGTGACGCTCGTCCCCGTACGCGAGCAACTCGCGGGCGAGATCAAGACGCCGTTGATGATCCTGCTGGGCGCGGTCGCTTTCGTGCTGCTGATTGCGTGCGCGAACGTCGCCAACCTGCTGCTCGCCCGCGCTGCCTCGCGCTCGAAAGAGATCGCCATCCGCGCCGCGCTCGGCGCAGGGCGCGCACGCATCGCGCGGCAACTGCTGACCGAGAGCCTGCTTCTTTCGCTCGTGGGCGGCGCGCTCGGCGTTGGTCTTGCGGCGTGGGGCATTAAGGCGCTTATCGCGCTCAGCCCGCCGAACCTGATCGGCGCAACGCAGGTCGGCGTAAACCTGACCGTGCTCGGCTTCACCTGCGCCGTCTCGCTCGTGACGGGCGTTGTCTTCGGGCTGCTGCCCGCGCTCGAAGCGGCGCGCTCCGATGCCAACGACGCGCTCAAAGAGTCTGGGCGCGGCCACACGGGCAGCCGGCGCAGTCGCCGCGCGCGCTCCGCTTTTGTGGTCGCTGAGGTCGGGCTGGCGCTTGTGCTGCTCATCGGCGCAGGGCTGTTGGTCAAGAGCTTCACGCGTCTTGTCTCGGTTGATCCCGGCTTCGACCCGAAGAACCTGTTGACGGTGCGCGTGCAACTGCCGCCCAAGAAGTATAAAGAGGACGCGCAGGTTGTGGCCTTCTTCCAGCAGGCGACCGAGCAGGTGGCGCATCTGCCGGGCGTGCGCTCAGTCTCCGTCGCCAATTACCTGCCCTTCTACACGGGCCTCGGCGCGCGCACCGTCTTCTTCATCGAAGGGCAGCCCAAGCCGGCCCCCGGCACAGAGCCTGCGACCGATGTGCGCGTGACCGACGAGAACTATTTCCGCACGCTCAACATCCCCGTGCTGCGCGGGCGCGACTTCACGCCGCAGGAGGCGACCGGCGACCGGCACACGATCATCATTAACGAGGCGCTCGCGCGTAAATACTTCCCCGGCCAAGACCCTGTGGGCCAACGCATCGCCGTCGAGATGATGGAGAACCCGCAGCCGAATGAGATCATCGGCGTCGTCGGCGACGTGCGTTACGACAAACTCGACGCGGAACAGTATCCGATGGTCTATTGGACGCAGCCGCAACTCGCGTATTCAGAGATGACCTTCGTCATCCGCACGGAGGGCGAACCGCTGGCGCAGGCTGATTCGGTGCGGCGCGCAATTCAGTCAATCGATCCTAATCAGCCGGTCGCGGACATCCGAACGATGGAGAGTTGGATCGACGAGTCAGTTTCACGCGCGCGCTTCGGGGCGCTGCTGCTCGCGGTCTTCGCGGGCGGCGCGTTGTTGCTCGCAGCGGTCGGCATCTACGGCGTGATGGCTTACTCGGTGACGCAGCGCCAGCACGAGATCGGCATCCGCATGGCGCTCGGCGCGCAAGCGAGCGACGTGCTCCGCATGGTGCTCGGACAGGGGATGACCTTAACGTTCACCGGCATCGTCGTCGGTTTGGCCGGTGCGCTCGCGCTGACGCGCGTGCTGGCGACATTGCTCTATGGCGTAAGCGTCACAGACCCGTTGACGTTCGCGGCGGTCGCGCTGCTGCTGGCTGCGGTGGCGCTCATCGCGTGCTACGTGCCGGCGCGCAGGGCAGTTAAAGTTGATCCGCTGATCGCTTTGCGGTACGAGTAACAGAAGCCGCAAGGATAGCGCCGGCCCAAGCGACTTGAGCTAGCTGCTCCGCCGGGCGTAGCTATGCCTTTTGGCCGAATCGTGTGGCAGGCTGCGCGAACAAGTGTTAGTATGTGCGTAAGGTAAGAGCCCTACCTTAATTTTCAATTCATAATTGTCCGAAGTCGTTTCGTGGGTCTTCTTGTGCCTGCGTCGTCGTCTAAGTGCGCCGACGCGGCGGCCCCATTGCCACGCGCGCAGCCGCTCGCATCAACTAAGGCGCGCGCCAGCAGTCGCAACTAAATGGTTCGTCGGTTGTTTTTCGGTCAAATGTGCTGCCCCTGCCGGTAAGTGAGGGCGGCACTGGACAAGCGTGTTGAGTAAAGCGTGACCCGGCTCTTCGGGCGACGGGCCGGGCGGAAAGGGATGGTGCGACTTTGGGATTCATCGAGAAGTTTGTGCAGGATGTGCGCTATGGCTGGCGCATGCTGTGGAAGTATCGGGGCATGACGGCGGTGGCCGTGCTGACCTTAGCGCTCGGCATCGGCGCGAACGCCGCCATCTTCAGCGTGGTCAACGCGGTCTTGCTGCGCCCGCTGCCTTACCGCGAGCCGGATCGAATCGTCTATCTCTTCGAGCGGCTGCCGCAGGGCGGCGAAGGCTCTGTCTCCGTGCCGAACTTTAAGGACTGGCGCGAGCAGAACACGGTCTTCGAGCAGATCGCCGCGTTCGAGTATGGCAACTACAACCTGCAAAGCCGTGACCAACCTGAGCGCGCGCCGGGCGCGGCCGTGACGGCTGACTTCTTCGCTGTGTTCGGCGTGCCGGCCCAACTGGGGCGGACGCTTGTCGCTGGTGAAGACCGCGCTGGCCACAACCGCGTCGTCCTCTTGAGCGATCAACTCTGGCGACGCAACTTCGGCGCAGACCCGGCCGTCGTGGGCCGCGACATCACCATCGACGGCGAGAACTTTTCGGTCGTCGGCGTGATGCCGCCGAGTTTTCAGTTTCCGTCGCGCACGACCGAATTATGGACGCCGCTCGTCTTTCCTGAGCGGCTCCTGAACAAGCGCGGGCAGCATAACTATCAGACCGTCGGACGCATGAAGCCGGGCGTTACGCTGGCGCAGGCGCAGGAGCAGATGAGCACCATCGCGCGCCGACTCGAACAGCAGTATCCCGAAGATCAGGCCAATCGTGGCGTGACCATCTATCAGTTGCAGGAAGCGATGGTCTCTTACGTGCGCCCGGCGCTGCTCACGCTGCTCGGCGCGGTCGGGTTCGTGTTGCTGATCGCCTGCACGAACGTGGCCAATCTACTCTTAGCGCGCGCCGCCGCCCGGCGCAGAGAGATCGCCATCCGCACGGCTCTGGGCGCAGGACGCGCGCGCCTCATCCGGCAATTCCTGACCGAGAGCGTGCTGCTTGCGCTGGCGGGCGGGGCTTTAGGTCTGCTCGTCGCGCAGTGGGGCATACACGCGCTGCTGGCGCTGACGGTCGGCATCTTGCCGCGCGCCAACGAGGTCGGGCTAGACGCGCGCGTGCTCGGCTTCACGCTGCTGCTATCGCTTGTGACGGGCATCGTCTTCGGGCTTGCGCCCGCGCTGCAAACGTCCAAGACCGACGTGCGCGACGCTTTGAAAGACGGCGGCACTTCGGGCAGCAGCCCGCGCAGCAACTGGCTGCGGAGTCTCTTCGCGGTGGTCGAGATCGCCTGCGCGATTGTCTTGCTCGTCGGCGCGGGGCTGCTCATTAGAAGCTTCCTGCGCTTGCAGCACGTCGAACCGGGCTTTAACCCGGACAACGTCCTCACGATGAAGATCGCGCTGCCCGATGCAAGATACAAGACGCCCGAAGCGGTCGTCGGCTTCTACACGCAGGTGCTAGAGCGCATCTCGGCGCTGCCGGTCGTGCAGGCGGCGGCGGCGGTGAACATGCTCCCCGTCCAGCAGTACGGCACTAACGGCACGGTGCAGATCGTTGGGCAGCCGCCCGACCCGCAGGGACAGGGGCCGCTCGTCGAATATCGCATCGCCACGCGCGACTACTTTCGCGCGCTCGAAATTCCGCTCGTCGCGGGTCGCTTCTTCGACGCGCCGGAGCGCGAGCGTGCGCCCGTCGTCATCGTCAATCAGGCGTTCGCCCGCGCGCTCCTGAACGGCGCGAATCCTGTGGGCCGGCAGATTCAGGACGACGACGGCCCGATAGAGATCGTCGGCATGGTGGGCGACGTGCGGCAGTCGGGTTTGACGACAGCGCCGCGCCCGGAAATGTTCATGCCTTATAACCAGATCACCAACCCCGGCGCGGCGCGGACGATGAGCCTCGTCGTACGCGCGGCGTCTGACCCGACGACGCTGACCGATGCGGTGCGGCGCGAAGTGGTCGCGGTCGATCCGGCGCAACCCGTCTACGGCGTGCTGACGATGGGGCAGGTGCTCGACAGATCGATTTCGAGTGAACGCCTGAACATGGTGCTCCTGAGTCTCTTTGCGGCGCTCGCCCTGACGCTCGCCACCATCGGCATCTACAGCGTCATGTCTTTTCTCGTCACACAGCACACGCATGAGATCGGCATCCGCATGGCGCTTGGCGCGCAACCCGGAGACATCTTGAAACTGGTGCTCGGCCAGGGGCTAGTGTTGACCGCCATCGGCGTCGGCCTCGGCGTCGCGGGTGCAATCGCGCTGACGCGGCTGATGGCGAGTCTGTTGTTCGGCGTCGGCGCGACCGACCCGTTGACGCTCGTCGGCGTGCCGCTTCTGTTGACGTGCGTGGCGCTGCTGGCCTGCTACATCCCGGCGCGGCGGGCCATGAAGGTCGATCCGATGGTCGCCCTCAGGTTTGAGTGAGCCGCGCAGATGAGGGTCTTTCCACGCATCGTCCGGCCGACTATTAAGGCGCAGGGTCGGCGTGTGCGCGGCTTGCGCCCGCACCTCTCGGCCCTCGCCGCGCTGCCCCTGTTGGAACTGTCGCTCTACGGCGCGGCGTTGCTGTTCTTACTGACCGGCAGCCGCATCGCTTACCTTGAGCGTTTAAGCGGCCGCGCCAACGCGCTCGTTCTCTTAACGCTCTTTTGTGCCGCCGTGCTGTTTCACCATCTGTTCGCACGCCACGTCCGCACGGCTTTTGTCCGCCGCTTCGGGCCGCCCACCTACGACGACCGCCGCATCCTGCTCGACCTCAACGAAGCGGCGCGCGCAGCAACCAGCATAGAGGAACTCTACGACTTCATCGCCGGGATGATCCGCGCCGCGCTGCGCGCCGAAGACGTATCACTCTTCGTGCGCGCAGAGGCGACGGGTGATTTCATCTGCCGCGTCTCCGCGCAGCGCCCGGCCGGTGGCGACGAACCAGCTACGCAATCGTCGCCGGCCTCGTCGCCAGCCTCGCCGGGGCAGACCATCAAGCTCAAGCGCCATGCCTTCGTCATCACGCGTCTGCGCCACCTCGTCTTCCCCCTGCACATCGAGCCGGAAGATTTGACGACGTGGATGCAGGCGCTCAGTTCCGCTTCCAGACAGGCGCAGGCGGCACGCGCCGAAGAGTGTGCCGTGCTCCGGCAGTTGCAGACCTGCCTGCTGTTGCCCATCAAGGTGAAGGAGCAGATGGTCGGCGTGCTGTCGGTGGGTCGGGGGCAGACGGCGCGCGCCTATTCCGCGCAGGACAGGCAATTGCTCCAATCGGTCGCGGGGCAGTTGGCGCTCATCATCGAGAACGCAAAACTGGTCGAGCGCATGGCGGAAGAGGAACTGCTGCGGCGTGAACTCGCGCTCGCGGCCGAAGTGCAGCAACGCCTCTTCCCCACGCACCCGCCCGCCTCGGCCGCGCTTGAACTCGCCGGCTTCTGCCGGCCGGCGCGCGCCGTTGGCGGCGACTATTACGACTTTCTCGCTTTGGCCGACGGGCGCATCGGCGTCGCCATCGCGGACGTGGCCGGCAAAGGCATGTCGGCGGCACTACTGATGTCTATGGTGCAGGCGGCGCTGCGTAGTCAGGCGCTGACCAACAACCGCGCGGCGTGCGACGGAGGCGCACTGGCCGCACAGGTCTCGGCCCTCAACCACTTGCTCTGTGGCTCGACCGGCGCGGCCAGTTATGTGACCTTCTTCTACGCAGAATTTGAGCCGCAGACACACAGCTTGCGCTATATCAACGCCGGGCATAACGCGCCGCTGCTCATCTCCCGCGCGCCCACCGTCATGAACGGGGCCGAGGGCTGCATCAAACTGGCGCGGGGCGGCGCGGTCATAGGTTTATTCGAGCACTTCGAGTACGAAGAGGCGTCGGTTGAATTGCAAAGCGGCGATCTGCTGGCAGCTTATACGGACGGCGTGACCGAGGCGCTCAACGCCGCGGCCGAAGAGTTTGGCGAAGAGAGATTGCTGGCTGCGCTACGCACGCACACAGAGTTGCCCGCCGAGTTGATCCGCGACCACGTCGTTGCGTGCATCGATGAATGGTCGGCGGGCGCACCGCAGCACGATGACCTGACGCTCGTCATCTTAAAAGTTAAATAGCGCCATAGCTAAACCCACGCGCTGACGGTAGCTCGCTTGCATCTACCGCGTGCGCTCGCGCGCCAGCCATCGCGCTACTCATAACGCAGCGCAATCAGCGGATCGATCCGGGTCGCGCGCCGCGCCGGCACGTAGCAGGCGACGAGCGCGACGGCGGCGAGCAGCAGCGCGCCGAGGGCGAAGGTCGCAGGGTCGGTCGGCTGCACCCCGTAGAGCAGCGTCGCCATGACGTGCGTGAGCGCGAAGGCACAGACCAGACCGAGCGCCAGCCCGACGAGCGTGAGTTTCAGGCCATGTCCGACGACGAGCCGCAGCACGTCTCTATGTTGCGCGCCCAAAGCCATGCGGACGCCGATCTCGTGCGTGCGCTGCGTGACGGCGTAAGACATCACACCGTAGATGCCGGCGGCCGCCAGCAGTAGCGCAAGGCCGGCGAAACTGCCCAGCAGCAGCGAGTTTAAGCGGGGCTGCGCCGCTGCCGCGCTGACGATCTGTTCCATCTCCCGCACTTCCGCGACGGGCTGCGTCTTATCAACCTGCCGCACGGCTTCGCGCACCGACGGGAGCAAACTCTCCGGCTCAACCGACGAGCGCACCACGTAAGACATGCCCGCGAACGCGTCTTGCAGATAAGAGGTGTAAATCTCCGGCGTCGGCTCGGTGTTCAACTCAAGGCTACGCACATCTGCGACCACGCCCACGATCTCAAACCAGATCGGCTGTCCATCCGGCCCCCTGCCGCCGAGGCTGATGCGTTTTCCGACCGGGTCTTCGCCGGCAAAGTCGCGGCGCACAAGCGACTGATTGACGACGACGGCGAGCGGGGCCGAATCGTTGTTGTGTTCATCCAGCATGCGCCCCTGCAAGACGGGCACGTTCAACGTGCGGAAATAGTCCGGGCTGACGTTGCGGTAATTAACGACCGGCCACTTGTCAGACGTGAGCGCCGGGCGACCCTCCACCATGAAGCCTGCGGTCGGCCCCTTCGCAAGTGGCAGCGTGTTAATCACGCCGACCGCGTCCACGCCCGGCAGCGCCTTGATGCGTTCGGCCACCTGACTGTAGAAGGCTGCATACTGCGCGTCCTGTCGAAAACTTGCGCCCGCGGGCGTCAATCTGAAGGTCAGCACGTGCTGCGGCCGAAAGCCCAACTCGACCGCCTGCAAGCGCATGAAACTGCGTAACAGCAGCCCCGCGCCAATCAACAGCACGAGCGAGAGGGCGACTTCGGAGACGATAAGCAGCGAGCGCACACGATTGCGCTGCACGCCGCCCGCAGCGCCGCGTGCGTTCTCTTTGAGCGCTTCGTTGATGTCCGGATTCGTGGACTGAAGTGCGGGCGCAAGCCCGAATATGATGCCCGTGCCGAGCGAGACGAGCAGCGTGAAACCGAGCACGCGCAGGTCTATGCCGATGCTCTGCGCGCGGGGAAAGTCAACGGGCAACAAGCCGCGCATCAAGTCAACGCCCCACCAACCAAGCAGCAACCCGATTGCGCCCCCGGCCAGCCCCAGCAACAGGCTCTCGACGAGCAACTGCCAGACGAGGCGCGGGCGCGTCGCTCCCAGTGCCAGCCGGACAGCGATCTCTTTCTGTCGCCCGGCCGCGCGCGCCAACAGTAGATTCGCCACGTTCGCGCACGCGATCAGCAGCACGAGCGCCACCGCGCCCAGCAACAACAGCAGGGCCGTGCTGCTCTCGCCGACGAGATGCGTCTGTAGCGAGACCACGCGGTTGAAGCGATTGTTGTTAGTCTCGGGATACTGTTGCCGCAGACGCGACGTGATCGCCGTCATCTCGTCGTGCGCCTGTTTGACGGACACGCCCGGCTTGAGCAACCCGACCGCGCTCAGAAAGCCGAAGCCGCGCGCGCGTTGTATGTCCATCTGCGCGCTCAACGTCGGCACGAGTTGGAAGGGCGGCAGCCACGCCTCGGTCTTGTCAGGATACTGAAAGCCGGCGGGCGCGATGCCGACGACTGTGTAAGTCTGCCCGTCGAGCGCGATGTTTTTGCCGACGAGGGCCGGGTCGCCGCCAAAACGGCGCTGCCAGAGACCGTAGCTGATTACGACGACGGGATTGTGCCCCGCGCGCTCCTCTTCCGGCAGAAAGAAACGTCCGACTTGCGGCTGGACGCCGAAGACCTGAAAGAAGTTGATCGAAGTCATGGCCAGATCGATTCGCTCCGACTCGTCGCCGGCCGAGAGGTTGGCCGTACGCGCGAAGATCGCGGCGAGGTGCTCAAAGGAATTGCTCTGCGTGCGCCAGTCGAGAAAATTCGCCGGCGTGACTTGGACGCGACTGCCCTTCTCGTTGAGTTCTTGAACCGCGACGAGGCGCTCAGCGTTCGGATACTGCAACGGGCGCAAGAGCACCGCGTTGACGACCGAGAAGATAGCCGTGTTCGCCCCGATGCCAAGCGCCAGCGTCACAACGGCCACGAGCGTAAAGCCGGGCTGCTTGCGCAGCATCCGCGCCCCGAAGCGCACGTCCTGCCAGATGGTATCCATACGTCCGCCTCCACGGATTTCATAAGCGACTTCCTTGATCTGCCCCAGGTTGCCAAAGCTGCTGAGCGCAACCCGGCGGGCCTCTGTCGGCGTCAGCCCGCGCTCGATGTTTGTCTGTGTCTCAAGTTCGATGTGCAGCCGCAGTTCTTCATCAATATCACGTAGGACGGTTTCGCGCCGGAGCAGCCCGCGCAGCCGCGCGCCGAGCAAGTAGAGCCATGTCATTGCGATCACTCCTCACGTAGCCTGCCGCATCTTCGCAACTGCGAGCGCGAGCCGATCCCAACTCTCTTCCTCGACCGTGAGTTGTCTCCGACCCGCCCGCGTCAGCGCGTAGAACTTAGCCCGCCGCCCGGTCTCATTCGTCTCCCATTTGGCGCTAACCCAACCACGCTGCTCGATCCGATAGAGCGCCGGGTAGAGCGAACCCTGCTCGACGTTCAGCATCTCGTCAGACATCTGCCGAATCCGTTGGATGACGCCATAGCCGTGCAACGGCCCGAGCGAGAGCGCCTTGAGGATGAGCATGTCGAGCGTGCCTTGCAACAGATCAGCTTTCGCTTGCTTCACGAATATGCCTCCAAGCGTAGCGACGCCGGCCAAGAAGCCGGCCCCTAGAACAACAAGGTATAACTTGCCAGCCCTTACCTAGAATGTCAAGGCTTGACAGAGCAGCAACCAAGTTGCCTCTGTTGACCCGCAGACCTGCGTCAGGATATTTGGCGGCCGCTTGCACACAGATTGCGCGTAGACACTTGAGGATTCAAGCGAAGCGCTCGCACCGACCCGGTCGCGTGTGACGTGGTCTAATCTTTCAGAGTTCAGGAAAAAGAAGATGCTTGACGCTAGGACGCCGCTTCACAGAACCGGGATCGGCCCCCGACCTCGCGGCTAACGTCTGTCGTCGAACGGGCAGAGAGATGTCGCTTCTCTACCGGCCAGCACCTAAAGTCGCGCGCGGGAAAGAAGCACGTCTATTCACCTGCGTAGCTGATCTCTTGTCGGCGGATGTGAAGGCCGGCGAGGACGAGTGTCAACGCAGTGAAGAGAAGCAGGCTGGGGACGGAAATCCAGGCGGGCGTCGGCTCGGCGAGCACGGCAAAGGGGCCTTGCGGCGGGGGGACGGGCACGAGCGATTGAAGGTAATGAATGACGCTCACCTTCTTCAGCAACGGCGGCAGCAGAAAGTTGATCCACTCCCAACCGTAGAACAGCCCCGCCGGGATGATCGGGTTTCTGAAGAACAAACCTACGATCAGAAAAACTGCTCCGTACCCGATGCACGCGAGCACCGTAATGCCGGTGTACGTGAGTGCCTGCCCGAAACCGGGGCCGTTGAAAACATACTCCGCGCTCTGTGCCGGGAAGAGGCCGAAGTAGAGCAGGGCGAATGAGCCGAGCGTCGAGATGCCGAACAGCGTGACGGTCGCCACCAGCCCCGATAAGTATTTCCCGACAACGAGCACTTCGCGGCGCACGGGCGCGAGAAAGTAGTAGTGCAAACTCCGGTCAACGATCTCGCCGCGAAACAGATTCATGAAGACCCACGCGCAACCGAAGAAGAGGAGCGTGCGCAGGATCAGCGCGCCGTAGATGACTGAGTAAGCGATGCGCACCTCACCGAAGTCCTCGGTCTCCCCCCCCGCGGACGGCAAGAAGACGACGACCGCCGCGAGCACCGTCAGCGGCAGCCCCGCGAGCATGTAGAGCAGCAGGGCGCGGCGGCCGAGGAAGTTCTTCCCGAGTTCGAGGCGCAGGACGGCGAGCGTCTGCCGCGCCCAGAGCGACCAGTTAGGATGCGCCGCCTCGCTGCCCTCTGCCACACGCTTCTCCCTCGTTTCAACTGTCGAACTCAACTTACGCGCCCTCCATCGGAACTGATCAAGTATTGGTAAACGGCATTTAGGTCGTCGTCCGCAGGGGCGACTGATTCGACCTGTAGGTTATTCTCTGTCACGAGCCGGTTGAGCAGGAGGTAGAAGTCGTCGGGCCGGCGCGTCCTGACGAACAGCCCCTGCCGGTCGTCGTGAATGCGCGCCTCGATGGTGTGCTCGTGCTCGAAGAGGCGCGCGGCTAAAACCTGCGGGCGGTCGCAGCGTACGAAGATCTGCATCGGGTGCTCCTCGATCTCGTCGCGCACGCCATGCACGTCGCCCTCTGCGACGACGTAGCCGTTGTGCATCAGTACGACGCTGTCCGACATCATGTCAACTTCGTGCAGGATGTGGCTTGAGATGACGAGGTACAAGCCTTCCGCAGCGAGCGACTGAAACAGACGGATGATCTCGGCGCGCGCCATCGGGTCGAGGCCGTTCAACGGCTCGTCGAGGATGAGCACCGAAGGGTTGTGCGCGAGCGACTGCGCGAGCCGGATGCGCTGCCTCATGCCTTTGCTGTAACCCGCCACCTTGCGCTCGGCCGCGTCCTGCATCGACACGCGTTCGAGCGCCGCCTGCGTCAAAGCCCGCACCTCACCCCGCGCGTAGCCATGCACGCTCAGGTAGAACTCGATGAACTCGCGCCCGGTCACGCCGCGCGGGAAAGAATCGAACTGCGAGCAGTAGCCGACTTTGCGGAAGAGTTTTTCTGGGTCGTGCGGGCTTGTGCCGAGCACGCTGATCGTCCCGCGCGTCGGGCGCAGCAGCCCCGTCATCAAGTTCATCAGCGTCGTCTTGCCCGAACCGTTCGGGCCGACAAGGCTCGTGATGCCCGGCGCGATGGAGAGGTTGACGCGGTTGACGCCGAGTATCTCGCCGTAGAACTTCGAGACGCCCTCGAAGAGGATCATCTGTTCCGAGGTGGCCCCCGCCGTCGTCATCGAATCACCTCGTAAGCGCGAACTTTGCGCGCGAGCAGCAAGAGGCAGACGAGGCAGATTAGAGCGACCACCAACCAAGAAGCCCACAGCGGCGGCTCGCGCAACACGACATCGGCGAACCTTCGGCCCCAAGCGTCCTCTACGTTAAAGTTACCCACCTCGCGCATGAAGGTGCCGAAGAGGCCGCGCCAGATGTTTCTAATCAAAGCCGCGGGGCTGATCAAATTCCCCAGCCGCGTTAGAAACAGGCTGTTGACCATTTCGCCGATGGCCGACGGGATGAAGAACAAGCCGAGCAGCGCGCCGCTCGCCACGACGCGCCACCGCACCCACGCCGAGATCGCCAGCGCCAGCAGCGCGAGCAGCACGATCCACGTCATGCTCCCGACGAAGATCGCCCCCGCCAGCCGCAAATTCGACACGATCCAGCGCGCGCCTTCGAGATAAGCTTGCAGGAGAAAGAGCAGGAGGCCCGGCACCCACGTCACGAGCGACAGCAAAACGATGAGCACCATCATCTTGCCGAGCACGTATTCGGCGCGCGAGAAGGGGCGGCACAGGTAGAGCGGCAAGCCGTTATTCGCCAGATCGCGCGAGACGAGCACGGGGCCGACGAGCACCGCGAGGATGAAGGCGAGCCAGCCCTGAACTTCGATGAAGAACTGGAAGAACGACGCGTCTATCGGTAACAACTCGCGCACGTTAATTTTCATGAGCGCGATGGCATTCGTGTTGTGATGCAGGTAGATCACGATCGCCGCGACCAGCGGGTAGATGAAGCACAGGCAGAAGATCGCGGTCAGGAACTTCGACCCGAACACGTCACGCAGCGCATAGCGCGGGAGGACGAGAAAGCGCGACCACTCCGGCGTGAGCCTGCCTTCGTAGCGCGCGTAACTGTTTTCAAATACGGCCAAGCTCGTGCCCTCCTTTGGCCGCGCCGCTCTCTTCGCCTTCCATCGCCTTGAGAAAAATGTCTTCGAGCGAATCGCGCTTGTAGTTCAAGCGCCGGATCTGAATCTGCCGCTCGAAGGCTAAACGATAAAGATCATCGATCTCGACGCCGTCCTGCATCACGAGTTTAATGCGCCGCTCGCCCGCGAGCGCGTACTCGCAGCCCAACCCGCCGATGGCTTCGGCGAACGCCGCGCGGTCGCCCCCGCGTGTCTCAAGTTCGATGAACTTGCGGTTCGCTTTGCGCTCTTCGTCAAGGTTGCAGTTGGCGGCAATGCGCCCGTCCTTCAAGACGAGGATTTCGTCGCAGCATTCCTCAACGTCGCGCAATAGGTGCGATGAGAGCAGGATGCGCGCCCGGCCGCTGTCGCGTATCTCTTGAATCAGGCGGATCATGCGTCCCCGCGTCGGCGGGTCAAGCCCGTTTGTCGGCTCGTCCAAAATGAGCAAACGCGGCCCATGCACGATAGCCTGCGCGAGTTTAGCTAGTTGCTTCATGCCGAGCGAATAGGTATCAACCGGGCGGTAGCGCGCTTCGCCCAAGCCCACGTAGAAGAGGGCTTCGTGCGCGCGTTCGAGCGCCGCTTCGGAAGGGATGCCGGAGAGTTCGGCCATCAGCCGGACAAAGCGGACGCAAGACATTTTGGCGATGAACGAATCGCGCTCCGGCATGTAGCCGACCGCCGCGCGCAGACGCTTGGCATTCGTTGCGATGTCTTCGCCGAGTATGCGCACCGTGCCGGCGCTCGGCGCGTGAAAGCCGAGCAGCGTGTGAATGAGCGTCGTCTTGCCCGCACCGTTTGGGCCGAGCAGACCGACGGCGCGACCCTTGACCGTCCCGCTCAAGTCCTTCAGGATCGCCCGCCTGCCGAACGTGACACTCAAACCGTTGAGTTCGATCAAAGAGTTCATAAACTAATGAGCCATTCTACGATCTGAAACATAAAATGATTCAAATAAAATTGCGCGGGCAGAGGACGCGTCCTCTGCCCGCACGGTTCGCCGTTAAAGCACGCCGGGGATTGAGTCCCCTGTGCTTCCCTTCATCATCGTTTTGCGGCTCCCGCCTTCACCGCGTCCGCTCGTGCTTCTCGCTCATCGCGTTCATCAGAATGTTTTGCATTGCGAACGAGTTCGGCAGACCGAGCAGACTGTCGGGACTTAACCCGAACGGCCCGCCTTCGGTGTTTGCCGCGAGCGTGATGCGGTCGCCCTGCGCGTAAGCGTAGGCCAGCGTCGGCGGCATCGCGGCGGCGGCGGCGAGCGCCCCGCGCTGGCTCTCCGGCGCGTGCTCCGCCAACGGGCGCAGGACGGGCGCGAGGTCGTGGTAAAGGATCGCGGAGAAGTTCGCGTTCCCGTCCGCCGGCATCGTCTCTCTGAAGCGCGCCGAACGCAAGAGTGTGTTGCCGGATTCGCGGTACTTCAAGGCGCGATCCAGCAGCGCGCGGCTCGGCGTGGCGACGAGGTAGCCGTTCACAAAGGTGTAGTGCGCTTCGAGGCCGAAGTCGGCTGAGCGCAGGGTGTAAATTGTGCGGCCGCCATCGGTCGTGTTCTCCCAGCGCAATCCGCCCTTGCCGCCGAGCCTAGCCCAAACGTTCAGCTTCTCAACCACGCGCTCAAGCGAAGCCTGCAAGTGGGCTTGATCGCCCACCTCAAGGATCATCTTCCATGAGGGGGTCGGGAGCAGCGGGCCGTCGATGGCGAAGGCGAACTCGCCGCCCAACGGCGCGGCCAAGTCGCGCCGTATGTCGATGCCCTGCTGCGCTTCGAGCGCGCGCAGTTGGCGACGCAAATCGGGCTGCACCGTTTCAAGGAAGCCGAGCAGATCGTCAACCAGCAACGCGGGTTCTTTAACGACGAAGGCGGTCGCCACGTTCGCGTCCGGCGAGACAAAGTCGAGCGCGCCCATCGCGCCCGGCGCGGCGAGCCACGAAGCGATCCCGCGCCGCGGCTCGTTGAAGGTCAGCACGGCGCGGCTCTGCGTCTTCTCGTTCAAATCCTTCTGCTCGACGACGAGGTGTTTCAGGTTCATCAATCCAAGCTGGCGGAAGCCCTCGACGCGCTGTGCGCCGCCCGGCTTCGTGCCATCCTCGCGCGCAATCTGACCGACGAGTTTTTCTAAATCGGCGGCGACCACAAGCCCCGCACCCTCGCGGTAGACTTCAGCCAGACGTGTGTGAAAAGACGTGCCGACGAAACGGTTCGTGCTCGTGTTGTTGAGCGTCGTGGCAAGCTGACGTAGATTCTCGATCTGCGGCGACGCGGCGAAAAGATCGTTGCGAATCCAGACGAAGATTTCATCTTTGCCGGGCGCGCCGTTCGATTGTGGGATAGCCGCGAGCGGGTCATCAACGATACGAATCGCCGGGCCGTTCTTGCCTTCGCGGGCGAACTGGGCGATCTGCCCTTCGAGGTACGGGCGGAAATCGGCCGCGTTCTTCAATTCGCCGAGCACAAGAATGTTGCCCGGCTCGTTTTTCGCGTCCAGACCCGCGCTGACTACGATCTCGTCGCCGAGGTACGCGCCGAACTCACGCACGCGTTCGATGATCTGATCGGCCCCCGCGCCCTGCCCTGCGCGCCCTTCATTTTTCCACCACTCTTTGAGCGCGGGATTCTGGTTGATGCGCTCCTGCATAACGCGGTACGAGTCAGCGAGCCGCTGGCTCAGATTAGGGAGCGCGGCGTAAAGGATAGTGCCTTCGGGCACGAGATCGAGGAAGCGCGAGGAGTAGCGCACGCCGGGGCGCGGGGCGCGCGCGTTAATGTCCTGCCGCAGATTCGTTAACTCCGCCGCCAGTTGCGTGTAGCGCGCGGCGTTGCGGCTCCATGCAACTTCCTGCGTGAGCGAGATGGGTTCGAGGCGCGCGTTGGTCGTCACCTGTTCGCCGGGATGCAAGACATCGTCTTTGCCGGCATGATCGACATGCACTTCGCCTTCGACGACCGAAACGCGCGATCCCTTCGTGCCGCTGCCGACGAAGAAGATCGTGCCCGTGACGGAGACGAGCGAATCCGGCGTGGCGATGTAGAGATGGCGTTCGCGCTGCTTCGCCGCCTCGACCGCCACGTCGCCGCGTTCGAGTTTGACGGTGACGCCCTTCGTGTTCTCGGTGATCGACAACTCGCTGCGCTCGCGCATCTCGACGAGCGAGCCGTCTGCGAGGCGCAACACGGCGTTTGCATCTTTGGCCGTGCGCACGCGCTCGCCCTTTTGAATCTGTGCGCCCGTTCGGAGCGCGTGGCTCTCCGTTTCGGAAACGCGGTACAGATCGCCGTCCGCGCGCTCGACGGTTGCGGCGAGCGTTCTGCCGGAGAGGTCGAGGCGCTCGACGAAGAAGATCGCGGCGAGTCCGAAGCACAGCAGCAGACCGGCGGCGATGCTCCAACGCCACACCGGGGCGAGCGACCTGTGCCTCGTCTGCGCAGGTTTAACTTGCGCCGCCACTTGCGGCGTACCCGTGCGCGCCGCCTTCAAAGCTTTGCGGCAAGGGATGCACTCGTGGGTATGGTCTTCGAGCAGCAGCGAGCGCGCCGCCGAAAGCTCTCCGCGCAGGTAAGCAGGGATGAGCGATTGGTAATCCGCGCAGCCGCCGAACGGATCGGCGGCCGGGGCATCAATCAACTTCTGGCCCGAGGCTTGCTCGGAGACACGCGCCCAGACGCGCGAGGCTGCATCATCCACCGCCGACTGATCGGCGCGCTCGTCGCGCACGCCGGCCACAACCTTGTCTAAAATGGCATCAAGCTCTTTTCTGTTACGCTTCATGATTGTTTCTCCAAAAACTGGCCAATCTCACGACGCAGACGCGTGCGCGCGCGGTGGAGTGTGACGGCGACGACCGTCGGCGAAGTGCCGAGCAGTTCGGCGATGCCGTTGTTGTCGTAGCCTTCGAAGTAGCGCAGCGCGAAGACGGTCGCGGCGCGCTCGCCCAGTTTCGCAATCGCATGGCGCAAGAGCGCACGCAACTCGCGGTCGGCGTGTTCCTGCTCCGGGCTGAAGTTCGGGTTTTTCAACTCCTGCGCGGATTCCATCGAATCGAACGAAACCAACCGCGCCCGCCCGCGCCCGCGCACAATGTCGAGCGCGGCGTTGACGGCGGCGCGGTGCAGGTAGCCCGCCGGACTCGGCGCGAGATCAGGCGTCTCGGCGTTCGAGGCCAGACGTAAAAAGATCGTCTGGAGAACGTCCTCCGCATCCGTAACACTTCCGGTAATGCGATACGCGGCGCGGAAAATCTGCTCGTGGTGATCGCGGAAGAGTCTCTCAAGTTCCCCCGCCCCCTGCGCTGCCGGGACGGCCCTTAAGCGGGCCGCTTTAGCTGCAACTGATTGCACATCGTTCTCCTTCACACCGTCACTACACATATAACGCGCCCCGCAGCGGACTATTAACAACCCTGAAAAATTTATTTTCGTGCTTCGTAAAGAACATGGGCAATAACATACTTGCCACACCTGCCGCCTAAACCGACCCATGATCCGCAGGTAATTTGAGCTATCTTCGACTACAAACTCTAGTCAGGTGAGTCAACTATGTTATTGCCCAAATTAGCCACCGACCTGAGCGACACATAGCGACTCCCCGTCGCCCGCCCGGTAGAGGCGTACCGCTTGGCGTTTCGTTTCTTCCGGGTGGCCCAGTGGCCTTGAGTCTGGAGTGTAGATGCGGGCACAGGCACTTGTTGCGTTGGCTGCCGGTGTGCGTATCCGGGAGATGGGAGACAGAATAAACATGGTCTTCCATCCAGTGAAGAGATTGAATCGCTAGCCGCCCCACCGTTTAGATATTTCGTTACTGTAGAGGTCGCGCTTGACGGCTATCCTCTGCACGTAAACTCTTGTCGTCGAGCGGTTCTGATGGTCGAGCGCGTTCTGCGTCGCCGTGATGTCGCCCGTCACCTCTGACACTATGCGCGCAAAGGTGTGCCGCGTGCGGTGGAGATGGAAGCCTTCTACTCCTGCTTCCCGCGCATACTTCTTCAGGTTCTTAACGAAGCAATGAGATGTCAGCGCCGCGCCGGGTTTCCCCGCCCGGTCGTGCCGCGTCCACAGCGGCGCG
>DASVQA010000033.1:0-3411 GCA_036389375.1 Pyrinomonadaceae bacterium
CGGCGACCCGACGCAAAGCCCGCTCGCCACGCAGGCGGGCACGGCCGAACAGTTGAGCGCCGCCGCGTTGCCTTACGAACTCGCCAGCGCCACCGTCACCATCGGCGGGCGCGCTGCACAGGTCTTCTACGTCTCGCCCGCGCGCATCACTTTCTGCGTGCCCGTGGGCTTGCCCGCCGGTGACGCCGAAGTGATCGTCACCTCGCAGGAGGGCTACGTGTCGCGCGGCACTGTGACCATCGCGCCGCTCGTGCTTGGTCTCTTTGCCGCCGAGGGCGCGGCGAGCGGCATTGCGCTCAACGCCGCGACCAGCAGCCCCGGCCCCTTCGACGTGACGACGCCCGACACGCTCGGCAGCGACAAACGCACGCGCCTGCAACTGTTCGCCTCCGGCTTCAGCGTCAACGCGGCCAACACAGACCCGCGCAACGACGTACAACTCGGCGGCGGCCTCGTCCTGCCGAATCTCGCCGAGTCCGTCGCGGTCGAAGCACGCCTGCTCGACGGGCGCGTGTTCCAACTGCCGGTCGAATACGCGGGCGCGCAGGGGCGCATGTCCGGCGTCGATCAGATCAACTGCATACTCGTACAGGAACTACGCGGCGCAGGCACGGTTAACCTGACGGTCGTCGCTGCCGGGCAACGCAGCAACAGCGTCCAGATCGTCGTGCGCTGAAGAAAGAATAGAGACGAACGTGAAGGGGCGGCGAACGTGCGCGTTCGCCGCCCCTTCGTTTTGGCTTTAAGCTTTGCCTGCTGCGCGTCGGCTGCGTTAAGCTGCGCCCGCGCCGGCTGCCCGGGTCAAATCATGCTGAAGGTCATCAACGTGTTGGGCGCGCGCCCGAACTTCATGAAGGTCGCGCCGATTGTGGCGGCGATGCACAGGCGCGCGCGCGAGTTTCAACCGGTCGTCGTACACACCGGGCAGCACTACGATGCGCAGATGTCCGATGCCTTCTTCCGCGATCTCGAACTGCCCGCGCCGGACGTACACCTCGGTGTCGGCTCAGGCTCGCACGCCGCGCAGACCGCCAACGTCATGCTGCGCTTCGAGCCGGTCGTCACGCGTGCGCGGCCCGATTGGGTCGTGGTCGTCGGCGATGTCAACTCGACGCTCGCGTGTGCGCTCGTCTGCGCGAAGCTGGGCGTGCGGGTCGCGCACGTCGAAGCGGGTTTGCGCAGCCGCGACCGCACGATGCCGGAAGAACTCAACCGCGTGCTGACGGATCAACTCGCCGACCTGCTGCTCACACCCTCGCCCGATGCCGACGAGAATCTGCGCGCCGAAGGCATCCCCGCAGAGCGCATACGCCTCGTCGGCAACGTGATGATCGATTCGCTCTACACGCATCTGGAACGCGCAAAACATTCACCCGTGCGCGCGCAACTCGGCGTCAGCACGCGCGATTATGCTGTCGTGACGCTGCACCGCCCGGCGAACGTGGACAACGCGCGCACGCTCGCCCCAATACTCGATGCGCTCGTCGGCCTGAGTGCGCGCCTGCCCGTCATCTTCCCCGTCCACCCGCGCACGCAGGCGCGGCTCGCGGAGTTCGGCCTGCACGCGCAGATCAACGAGCGCGCGCCGCAGTTGCAGTTGATCGAGCCGCTCGGTTATCTAGACTTCCTGCGCCTCTTCAGCGGTGCGAAACTGGTGCTGACGGACTCTGGCGGCTTGCAGGAAGAGACGACCGCGCTCGGCATTCCGTGTCTCACGCTGCGCGACAACACCGAGCGCCCCATCACCATCTCGCACGGCACAAATCGCATTGTCGGCACAGACCCCGCACGCATCCTGAGCGCCGCCCATGCCGCGCTCGATCATCCACCCGCGAGCCGCCCGCCCCTCTGGGACGGCCAAGCCGCCGACCGCATCCTCAACGCGCTGCAACAGGCAGAGTAGCCAGTAGAGAAGGCATTGTTCCTGCTGCTGGCTACTGGCCACTGGCTACTGGCTACTTTTTTGTTTGCCTGTGCTGCGACCCGTAAGCTACACTCAATCAGGCTTGCGGCTGCTGGTTCAGCCGCCTAGAGAAAGGTAGTACAGAATTAACGGCCGGAAGGGCCGCCGCTTGAATCCATCACGCCAACCTGAGCAGTGTCAAAAGCGTTAACAACCAAGTCGATCTCGTTGCAAGACCTGTGGCGACCTTTGCTGATCGTCGCGGGGCTGGGCTTCGTCTATGCCACGATGCTGCGCAAACTGGCGGGGCAGTGGTGGACGGATGAGAACTACTCACACGGGCTGCTGATTCCATTCATCATCGGCTACATCCTGTGGGCGGAGCGTGGGCGGCTGGCTGATGCGCCCAAGCGCCCCGTGCTCTGGTGGGGCGCAGCCGCCGTCGTGCTGGCTTTCTGCACGCTGTTGGCGGGCACGGCGGGCGCGGAGTTGTACCTGCAACGCACGTCGCTGGTGCTGATGCTGGCGGGCGTCGTGCTCTATTTCTGGGGCTGGCGCGTGCTGCGGCTGGCGCTCGTGCCGCTGGCACTGCTGGCGCTGGCGATCCCGATCCCGGCGCTCATCTTTAATCAGATCGCGTTTCCCTTGCAGTTGTTCGCCTCGCGTTGCGCGGTGTGGGCCATGCGGCTGTTCGATATTCCCGTCCTGCGACAGGGGAACGTGATCGAGTTGATGCCGCTCGGCGCGACGACGACGAAGAAACTGGAAGTGGTCGAAGCCTGTAGCGGCATCCGCTCGCTGATGACGCTCGTGACGCTCGCCGTCGTCTTCGCCTATTTCACGCACCCGCGCGGTGGCGACGACGAGCGCGGCGGGCGCTTCAGCTTTCTCAAGCGCTACGGGTTCTGGCGTTCGACGATCATCGTGTTGTCGGCCATACCCATTGCCATCGTAACCAACGCGGCGCGCGTAAGCGGCACGGGCGTGCTGGCGCGTTACTACGGCACGAAGGTCGCCGACGGCTTCTTCCACGAATTTTCCGGTTGGGTCGTCTACATCGTCGCGTTCCTCCTGCTGTTCGCCGTCGGCTGGTTGCTCGATGTGCTGGCCCGCCGGCAAAAGCGCGGCACAGGCAACACGCGCGACCAAAAAAAGCTGAAGGCGACGGCAGCGGACGAGCCGTTACCGGCGTCAACACAGGACACATCGGAGAGTGAACCATCGGTCGTTGGCGGCGCGGCGCGACCGGCGCTGACCATCAGCAGCGCGGACGAGCCGGTTGTGTGAAATGATGAAGGCGAGACGCTGGCAGTTCTGGGTGTTGTTTGCGTTCCTGCTTGCGGGCGGGGCGCTCATTAACCTGTGGGAGCGGGCGGGCGAAGCGCACGTCGAGCGCCGGCCGCTGCAAGAGTTTCCGACGCAGCTTGGCGCGTGGCGACAGTTGGGCGCGGACACGCGCATGGATGCGGAGACCGAAGCCGTCCTGCGCGCCGACGACTATCTAGTGC
>DASVQA010000034.1:0-16529 GCA_036389375.1 Pyrinomonadaceae bacterium
TGAAGCCGGGCTTCTTCTTGTTCTGCGCCGCAAGCTTCTCGAACATCGTGGACATCGCACCCGGATCATAGCCGGCGGCGTACATGTACTGCACGCCGAGCTTGTCGGCTTCCGATTCGGCCGCGCGGCTGAATTTCAGAAACGCCGCGAGCAGACCGAAGCCGGCCAAGTTCTGATAGATCATGCCGGTGATGCCGCCCGTGAAGATCGAGCCGATCATCGCGCCGATCTCCATGGCGCTACCCTTCGCCTGATTCTCGACGGCGTGGCGCGCGGCGACGTGCGCGATCTCATGCGCCATCACGCCCGCCACTTCCGCCTCGTTGTCGGCGGCCAGCAGCAGCCCTTTGTTCACGTAGAAGAAGCCGCCGGGCAGGGCGAAGGCGTTGACCTCGTCGGAGTCAATGACTTTGATGGTGAAGGGAATTTTGGAGTCCGAGTGGAGCACGATGTTCTGCCCGACGCGGTTGACGTACTCCGTGATCACGGGGTCGTCCACGAATTTCGCCTCGCGGTCAACTTCCGCCGCGAGTTGGCGACCCAGCGCGACCTCTTTTTCGAGCGAGCCGGCCATCTTCGCCCAGATGCCCGTGTTGATGTTGCGCTTGCCGATCATGCGCGGGTCTTCGTTGGTCGAAAGCGGGCGACGCGGATCGTTATCAACCGCCGCGGCCGTAGCCGTCTCGTCGGTCTTCTTCTGCTCCTTCTTCGCTTTCTTATCCTTCGGATCGCTGTCGGACTTGGCGGCGGTCTGCTGCGTCGGCTGCTGCTGCTGCTCCTGCTGCGGGCGCGGCGCGGCGGCGGCGAGCGTGCCACCGAACAGGCTGAGGCCGAGCGCGGTCGCTATTAGCTTGCGTGCGAATTGACTGAACATCTTGGCATCTCCGATCAAAACTGCTTGCGTACCATTCAAGTGGCCGCCGGGGGAGAGCGGAGGAGTTTCGTCGCCTTTGCTCCCGGTTTGACCCGCTCAACGCCTGTCCGTCGGGGCAGGCGGCTCAAAATTTCGCGTCTTAATCTGTCAGAGCGCGACTGGCTGCAACACGTTAGGCCGGCGCGTGGGGCGAAGCGGTCACGGTTTGCTGCATAGCGCGTAACTCTTTGATGCAGCGGGGCGCGGAAGCGTTTCCGCTACCGCGGCCTAAAAATTTCGCCGGGCCTTTGCGTCGGAAAAGAGGGGTTGCCGGGGGCGCTTCTTGTTCGGCTTAACATCCGTCCACGCCATTATAACAGCGCGCCGGGAAAAGTATAGCCGCGCGTCAGCCGCTGTTGGCCGGGCGGCAGGCTGGCAACTTTGCACCACAATGTCGCCCAAAAACATGACGGCGGCAGCGGCCAGCGCTAAGCCCTCAAGCGCCGGATAATTTCCCGTAAAAGTTAGCGCGCGCAGATGTGCCGAAGGAGAGGAGGAGCGCCACCGATAGCGTGTTAGCCGTGTCAATACTTTAGCCGCTTGTGCGCCTTCTGCGGCCGTGCCTGCTTTAGACAATGGGCTGCCAGCGCCAGAATCGCGGTCGCGCGCAGCGGCGGGTGCTCCAAACGTTGCGCTAAGGCTAGTGTCCCTTCAAAATCGTAGGCGGCCAAGGCTGGGACTGTATTTTCCAGACTAAAGCCACGCAGTTGGTACGTAGCGTAGATCGTGAAGCCGCGCCCCTGCACGCGGCGGGACAAGGCGAGACTGTTTAGATCGGGTGCGCCGACCGCATTGATGGCCCGTACCGCATCGCTCAACACTTCGAGCGCCCGCGCAGGATCGAACTTCGCATAGAGATAGACCACCCCAAGCATAGTGCGTGCTTTCTCATCGGTGTCCGGCGCTTTGGCCGCCGCCGCCGCGACGTGATCCAGCAACTCCCGCGCGCGCGCCCTATCGTCAAAACTCTTCTCTAGTACCTGTGCGGCGATCTCGAATAACAGATACGCGCGGTGTTCAAGCACCTCAACTTTTTCGGCCAGCCTTGTGGCGTCGTCGAAGCGCCGCTCGGCCAGCGCCTCTTGCGTCTGTTTGAAGTAACACCAGTTGAACAGTTGATGCCGGAGATCGCTATCCTCGACTTGAGCTAACAGCTTTTCCACGCGCTCAATCTGCTCCGCGTCCGTGGCCGCCATCAGGGCGTGTGCGATGAGCGCGTCCCTGCGCGGGGAATTGGTCGCCTGTTCCGCCTTCTCAATAAAGGTCGTAAAAGGGTCGTGCAACTCATCGC
This sequence comes from Pyrinomonadaceae bacterium, assembly GCA_036389375.1. GTDB lineage: Bacteria > Acidobacteriota > Blastocatellia > Pyrinomonadales > Pyrinomonadaceae > QHXQ01. The sequence goes on from DASVQA010000034.1 coordinate 2,205, forward strand.
GTTGCCGCTGCCATTGGGCCGTGATGTTTTGCACCTCCTCTGTCGAAAGGTAGGCGGCCGCACTCGTCCGCAACAGCCGCGCGCGCTCAAGGAACGCCGGCTGAGACTGGCTGATGAACTGCTCCAAGCCGCTCAGGGCGAGGTGTAGCTGGGCCAGTTCAGTGCTATCGCTCGGTGCGCCGGTTTGGCCGGAGAGTTGTTGGATCAGGCTGTCGCCGCGTTGCAGCAGGGCGGCCATGAATAGTTGTTGCGCCCGCGCGTTGGGCGTGAATTGGCGGGGAACCTGGAGGAAGATGGCCGGCGCTTCCGGCCCCGCCGGGCGGTTCAACCCGAAGGGGTAGGCCGACAAGTAGAGCAGCTTACTGATGGGCGCTTTAGCATACCCGCTCAGCGCTTCGAGGTAGAGTTGATCGGCGGCGGGTTGATCCATTTCCGCCAACCTGTAAAGAAAGTCCGCGAGTTGCACGGAAGCAGGATATTGAAAGGAACTTCTGGCAAGCGCAACGGCCAATTCCTTGTTAGCGGGCAGCAGCAAGGTGGCGAGACCCAGCACTTCAGCCCCGCCTACCTGATGCGGAGTTAGCTGCGCGGTGGGGTCGGCATTGTCTTTAACAACGTCCGTGAACCGGGCCGAGAGTCGTTTGGCCCACTCCGCGTCGTGCCGCGCGATTGCCTGTAACACCATTGGGCGCGCGTCTTCGGGCGCAGCCGTGGCCGGGCGTTTTGACTGCGCCTCTTCATCCTTGCGCAGAAAGTGGGCCTCGGCCGCTTCATAGGCATCGGCGAAGAGTGTGCGTGCCGTTTCGCGCTGGACGGGCCAGAGCAGTTCCGCCGCACGGAGCATGATCGAAATGCGCGGGATCGTCTGATTAAAAGCTTTCGCCTTATCTAGCTGTTGCTGAATCAAGAGCAGCGCGCGCGTCTGGTCACAGGGCGGCAGGGGCGCTTCCTGCCCGCGCGTGACCTGAGGCGTGCTGACCGCGCAGACAAGCAGCAGCAAGGCATAGGCGGATAGACATCTGCCGGGTAGCCAGCGCAAGACGATCTCCTTGATTCAACGGCCGGCGCGCAAAGACTAAGGTTGCGATAGATGCAGCGACCGTGCTTCATTATCGGCAGCGCGCGCACACGCACGGGCCGAAGGCCCGTGCGTGTGCGCGCGTTGCGCGGCTTAGTCGAGGAGGTTACAGATTGCGTTGTCACAAGTGGTGCCGAAGTTGGTGCATAGCTCGCCTTCGCCGGTATCGCACTCGTAATGGTCGCCGTGTTTCTTGCACGTCTGGTTGGCACAGCCGCCGCCGCCAGCATCAAGGGCGGACATGAGTTTGACGGCTTTGGCCGTGAACGGGTCGCCCCATTTCCACTTCGGGGCACTAGTGTAACGCACCTCGCTCACCGCGACCTCAATGCGGTAATCTCCGTCCAGCCGGCCGTGCTTAATCAACGGCTGCCAGATATGCTCAAACATCACGACGGGATATTGCACTTGCGTCTTCCCGCCGGGTGGCAACGCGTGCGGCAATTCGATGAGCGGCGTCTCGCCTTGTCGTAAGACAGTGCGGCGATTGTCCTCAGTTACGAGGAACCACTTAAGCTTCACTGCGGCGACCGAGTCAGCCGCGTTGTTCTTCACAAAGGTCGCCGTCGCCCCCTTATCAACCTCTGACGTTACGCTCACGACCAGCACCGGGCGCAAGTTGAACCCCGGCCCCATGTAACCGTGATAGCCGATTGACCATTTTCCGCCCGGAGTTGCCCGTTCTTGTCCTGCGGTCGCTGCCCCTGTGCTGACAGCGACCGTGAGGGCCAGACAGACGGCGAGGAAGCAAACCGCAATCATTGTCCTGCTAGACAGGTATTTCATGATTTAGCTCCTTTCAGGCGAGGTTGAGGGCGAGGACAAAGTTGGCCGCATGGTAGAGCCGTCTGCGCCGCATGAGGTCAACGCTGAAGTTCCCTAGCGGGGAAGTTGGTCGGGAACGGGCCGGAGTCTATGCCCTTTAAAAAGCAGTGTCAAGAAATAATTAAGCGCTGATTTCCCAATAATTTCCGCCATCTCCGCGTAGCTTAACGGGGCTGCGCCAGCGGCTAAAGGGCTTGCTCAAGCTGACGGCCTGCCTTAGCAATGACGTGCCGAAAGTTATATTGATTGCGTGCGCGCAGGCCCGCGTGCTAGATTCAGAAGTGGCCCCACCCACCCCGCGCCGTGACGGGCTTCACGGTCGCCGGCAGCCATCATCTCAACATCATAGGGCATGAAACGATCTCAGGATAAGATCAAGGACTACGTCGAGCCGCAAGCCTTCGACGAGGTTAGGGATTTTGCGGCCGACCCGGCCCGCATCGTCGCCGCCTACCGCTTCACCGACGCCACCTCAGACCTGCTCGCGCGCTGGCTCGACATGCTCGCCGACCTGCCGGCCGGGCGCGGCGCGGCGCGTGCTCTGGCGGGCTTGCGCGGCGTCGGCAAAAGCCACCTGCTCGCTACCTTCGGGGCGCTCGTCGCCGCGCCGGAGTTGCGCCCACGTGTGACGGACGCGCACGTCGCCGTCAGCGCCAAGCGTCTGTCGGGGCGACGCGCCGTCGTCGTCCGCGTCGAACGCGGCACGCGCCCGACGCTCGTCGAAGAGTTGCGCGCCGCCTGTATCGCCGCTTTCGGGCGCGAGGCGGCGGAGTGGCCCGCCGACCCGGTCGAACTCATGGGCGCGGCGGTCGCGCACGCACGCGGCGGCACGCTCATCCTCGTCATTGACACAGCCTACGGGCGCGAGCAGCGCGTCGAACGCGACGACGGCCCGCTCCTCAGCCAACTCGCCACCGCCGCGCAAGCGACGTCCGCCTTCGTCGCCCTCGCGCTCGACGACGACATCGCCGGCGCGGACGGCATCAACGCCGCGCTCGTGCGAACTTACCAGATCGACTATCTCGAACCGGAACACCTCTATCACGTCGCCGACCTCTACCTGCTGCGCAAACAGGCGCAGGCGCGCACCGCGCTCCACGAAATCTACCTGACGCTGCGGCACACCATCCCGAACTTTAATTGGAGCGAGCCGCGCTTCGCCGCGCTCTATCCCGTCCACCCGCTCGTCGCCGACGTGGCGGCGGCCGTGCGCCTCTACGCGCCGACCTTCGCCTTCCTGCCCTTCGCCGCCACCGCTGCCTTACAGGCGCTCAACCGGCCCGCGCTCTCGCTCGTGCTGCTCGACGAAGTCTTCGACCGCACGGAAGAGGAACTGCGCGCCGGGCAGGATTTGCAGGAAGCCTTTGCGACCTACGACGAACTGAGCACCAACGGCGTCGCGCAATTCCCGGCCATGCAGCGCCTGCAAGTGCGGCTTGTCCTGAAACTACTCTTCATCCTCTCGCTCGACGGGCGCGGCGCGTCGGCGCGCGACCTCTGCGCGGCGCTTTTGTTCCACGACGAGTCTGCGCCACAGGCCGCCGTCCTGCGCATCGAAGCGATGCTGCAAAAGCTTGCCTCGCTTGCGCCCGCCGGTGGCTTGCCCGCACGCGCCCAGCAGGACGAACTCCATTATCGTTTCCGCATCGGCGCGACCAACGAGTTTGACGCTGCCCTAGCTGCTGCCATCGAGCGTCTGCCGGCCGACGAAGCTGCGCTCGAAGCCCTGTTGCGCAGCTTCGCCCGCGCGCGCTTCGAGGACTGGCCCCTGAGCGCCGACGACGAAGCAGCAACGGTCGAGCTACACATCAACTGGCGCGGCACGAGCCGGCGCGGGCGGTTTACGCCGCCGCAAAGCGCCCACGCGCAGCCGTCGTCCGCCAACGCCGCGCATTACGAATGGGAGTTGCTCGCGCTCGATGCGAACGGTGCGCCCGACGGCGGAGCCGCCGGCCAGAATTTGCGCCAGCCGGGCGCGCAAGGCGAACAGCCGCCGCTCGCGCTCGTCTGGCAACCGGCCCGCATGACGGCGGACGACGCGCTCGTGCTGCGGCGACTGTCGGCGCTCGGCCTAGACCCGACGCTCGCCGACTTTGAAGAGCCGGCTCTTGCCGCGCGCGCTGCGCTCAGCAAACAGGCCGAACACATCTGGGTGCGGCTCTATCTGGACGAAGGCTCGATGAGTTGCGCGGGCGCGCGCCTCAATCTGCGTGAGCACGCGCAGACTGCGCCGACCTTCGTGGCGCTGCTCGGCGCGTTGCTCGACGGGCCGCTCGCCGCGCGTTACCCGCAGCATCCGCAGTTCGCCGCGAGTCTCAGCGCAGAGCAATGTGCGCGCGTCGTCGAGTGCATGTTCGGCACAGTGCCGGAAGCGGATGCGCAGGACGTGATCGCGCAGTTTGCGCTGCCGCTGGGGCTTGCGCTCACGCGTCCCGACGGCACGCACACGCTCGAATGCGGTGCGGCGGCGCGCACGCAGCCCTGGTCGCAGACCGCGCTTACGCTCGCCGAATCGGCCGGCAAGGCCGGCGTCACCTTTACCGAAATGCAGGCGGCGCTCGGGCGTGCGCCGTTCGGTTTGACGGCGGCGGCGCAGCACCTCGTTATCGCCGCGCTCGTCGCACAGCGCCGGCTCGAACTCATCATGGCGAACGGCGCACGACGCGGGCGCGGCGCAGTTGCCGGCACGGTGGATTGGCCGGACGTGTCGGGCGTTGCGTGCGCCATCGCTTCGCGGCAGGATGTCGCGGAGTTGACCGCTTGGGCGCGGGCTTTGACCGACGACGATGCGCTTGTGCCGTTCACGGAGGCGGGCGCACGCACGCGCGTCACGACGGCGCTGGCCGCGTGGCTCGAAGGTTGGCGCACGCAGGCGCTCGTCGGGCGCTGCGAACAGTTGCCGGACGGCGGCTTGACGTTGCGCGCTTGGCAGTTGGTCAAGACCTTGCGCCGCACGTTCGGCGTGGCGGCCGAAGCGGTCGCCGCCGCACTCGCAGACTCGATCCCGCTCGAAGAAGGCTTGCAGCGCGTGGCCGATGCGTTCGGCAATTCGCCCACGCAACTCGCGGAGAGCCGCGCCGCCCGTGCCGCGCTCGTCGCCTATCTCGCGCGCCTCGCGCAACGCGAACGCGTGCGGGCTTATCTCGCGGGCGCAGAGCCAACCGGCGTGGAAGAGATCGAGTGCGCGCGGCGCGAGTTGTTAATCTCGGCCGACGACGCGCACAGTCTGTTTGACGACGACGCGTGCGCGCGCTTTGAACTGTTGTGGCAGGAGTTTCACACGCGCTACGCGGAGCATTACGCGGACTTGCACGAGCGCGCAGTCGGCGCACGAAGCGACCGCGAGACGATAGATGCGGCGCTGCGCGGCGACGCTTGGCGCGAGTTCGAGGCGCTGGCGCAACTGCCCTTCGTCAACCACCAGCCACGCCGCGAGGCCGATGCGCTCGTCACCGAACTGCGCCGCGCGCGTTGCGATCTGGACGTGCGCGCGCTGCTCGTCGCGCAGCCCGTCTGCGCCTGCTCGTTCCGTTTGACGCGTGCCACGCGTCTGCTCGCCGCCGCCGCACGGCTCGCCGCCGTCGTCGGCGAAGGACGCGCCGCCGCCCGCCGCACGCTCGCGCTCTTTCATCAACATCTCGCACGCGCGCTCAATCTGCTGGCGCGCGAGAAATCTTCCGCCACCGCCGCGCGCGCGGGCTTGCTGGCCGCCGCCTTCGCACGCGGCGAGAACCCTGCGCTGCTGGCGCGCGCGGACGTGCGCCTCATCGCGCGCGCCTTCGAGATCAGCCCGCCGCCCGAACCCTTGCGCGTGCCCGCGCCCGATCTCAATCACGGCTCTGTGACGCGCACGGCGCTGCACGCGCGCCTCGCCGGTTGGCTCGCCGATCTGCCCCACAGTCACACGCTCGTCGAGGTTGCTGCTAAGATGGAGGGCGATGCCGCGTGAAGCGAAGAGGGCGAGAACTGAAACAGCACAGCAGATAACGCTCGCCGTCGTCGGTGCGGGCCGGCTCGGCTCGACGCTGGCGCTCGCGCTGGCCGCGCGCGGCTATCGCATCAGCGCCGTCGTCACGCGCCGCAAACAGCACGCTCAACGCGTCGCCCGACTCTGCCCGCCGCCGCGCCCCGTCGCGCTCGCCGCCGCCCAACTGACCGCACTCCCGCGCACAGACCTGTTGCTCATCTCAACGCCCGACGATCAGATCAGCGCAACGGCCGCGCGCCTCGCCAAACTCGAACACGCACAGACAGACGCGCAGACAGGCGATGCGCCGCGCCGCCTCCGCGTCGCGCTGCACACGAGCGGCGCGCTCTCGTCCGACGCGCTCGCTGTCTTGCGTGCCGCGCGCTATGCGGTCGGCTCGCTCCACCCGCTGCTCTCAATCAGCGACGCGGGCGCGGACGCCGACAGCTTGCGTCGCGCCTTCTACTGCGTCGAGGGCGACCCCGCAGCCGTGCGGGCTGCGCGCCGGGTCGTGCGCGCACTCGGCGGGCACAGCTTTTCGATCAAACCGGCCGACAAGGCGCTCTATCACGCCGCCGCCGTGCTGGCTTCGGGGCACACGGTCGCGCTCTTTGCGCTCGCGGCCGAACTGCTCGCGCGTTGCGGCGTCGCACCCGTCGCCGCGCGCCGTGCCCTGTCGCCACTGACAGCGAGCACGCTCAACAATCTGCTCCAAGCCCACACGCCCGCGCACGCCCTGACGGGGCCGTTCGCGCGCGGCGACGCCGCCACCGTCCGCAAAAATATCGCCGCGCTCGCCGCCGATCCCGCCGCCCGCAGCATCTACGCACTGCTCGGCGCACACGCGCTACGCCTCGCCCGACAGAAAGGCGTGCCCGCCGCCGCCCTGAAAGAGATCGCGGCGGCGCTCAAACAATAACCGCGCAGCACACCGCTTGCGCTCAACTTGTGTCCGGCTTGCGCGTGTATGCGGCTTGGCGTTAGAGTGAGGCGCAAAGACGGTTCAGCGAAACCCCCAACGACAGATCAAGCGAAAGGATTGCTCAAAGGCCGCAATGCAGCAGACACCGAGCGCCAGCTACACCTCGACGCTGCGCGTGAAACTGACGAACCGCCCCGGCACGCTCGGCGAACTGACCACCGCCATCGGCCGCGCCGGTGGCGACATTGGCGCAATCGACATCGTCAGCGCCACGCGCGGCTCGATGATCCGCGACATCACGTTTACCGCCGGCTCGATTGAACACGTCGCAGAGATCGTCGAAGCCGTGCGCGACGTGGACGGCGTCGAAGTCATCAACGTCTCCGACCGCACTTTCCTGATGCACCTCGGCGGCAAGATCGAAGTCGCGTCGAAGATGCCTTTGAAGACGCGCGCCGACCTCTCGATGGCCTACACGCCCGGCGTCGCGCGCGTCTGCGAAGCCATCAACCGCGACCCGGAGAAAGCCTACACGCTCACGATCAAACGCAACACGGTCGCCGTCGTCACCGACGGCACGGCCGTGCTCGGCTTGGGCGACATAGGCCCGGCCGCCGCCATGCCCGTTATGGAAGGCAAGGCGATGCTCTTTAAAGAGTTCGCGGGCGTGGACGCTTTCCCCATCTGTCTTTCGACCAAAGACCCGGACGAGATCGTGCGCACGATCAAAAACATTGCGACCGCCTTTGGCGGCATCAACCTCGAAGACATCTCCGCCCCGCGTTGCTTCGAGATCGAAGATCGTTTGAAAGAAGAACTGGACATTCCCGTCTTCCACGACGACCAGCACGGCACGGCCGTCGTCGTCCTCGCCGCGCTCATCAACGCGCTCAAGATCGTGGGCAAACGGATGGAGGATATAAAGGTCGTCGTCAACGGCGTCGGGGCGGCCGGTGTGGCCTGCACGAAGATCGTGATGAGCGCGGGCGTCACGAACATCGTCGGCTGCGACCAGACCGGCGCGATCTATCGCGGGCGGCGCGAGAACATGAACTGGATCAAAGACTGGTACGCGCAGAACACGAACCCCGATAACCAGCAAGGGCCGGTGCGCGAAGTGATCCGCGACGCGGATGTCTTCCTCGGCCTGTCAGTGCCCGGCGTCATCGGCGTCGCAGACCTGCAACAGATGAGGCCGCGCCCCATCGTCTTCGCTATGGCGAACCCGACGCCGGAGATCATGCCGGAAGAGGCCGAGCCGCACGTCGCCGTGATGGCGACGGGGCGCAGCGATTATCCGAATCAGATCAACAACGTGCTCTGCTTCCCCGGCATCTTCAAGGGCGCGCTCGCCTGCCGCGCGCTACGCATCAACGAAGAGATGAAACTCGCGGCCGCCTCGGCCATCGCCGCCCTCATCACCGACGACGAACTCCACCCCGAATACATCATCCCCTCCGTCTTCGACAAACGCGTTGCCGAAGCCGTCTCGCGCGAAGTCGAAGAAGCGGCCTACAAAACCGGCGTCGCCCGCCGCGACCGCGCGTCCGCGATGATGAACGAGGGAGCGTAAAAGCCGCGCACGCGATACGTGCGCGGTGCTGAGTAAAACAAGTTTCTCGCTGAGCGCGGCGCACGCGACAGTTGTGCTGCCTTTTAGCACGCGATGCTGTTGCGCAGCCCTGCGGCGATGAGTGGGACGATGCGCCTTGGGATTTCGATGGCTTGCTTGATGTGCCGTGCGTGCGTGAAGTGGCCGGCGACGTAGAGGCCGGGCACGTTGGTCTCAAACGTGTCTGGGTTATAGACGGGCACTTCGGTCAAGCCCGCCGGCGCGATCTCGACGCCTGCCTCGCGCAGCAACGTAAAGTCCGCATCGCTGCCGATCAGCACGAAGACCGCATCGTTCGCTAACTCCAGGCTGGTGCCGTCCGCCTGCTTGATGCGTACCGACGCTTCGGTTATCTCTTCAACCTCCGTGAACAGCAACAGCCGCAGCCGCCCGGCCGCGATGTGCTCTTCGAGCGGCGTGCGTACCCAATGCTTGATCGCATTCATCTTCGGATCGCGATTCTCCCAATCCGCCCGCCAGATGGCGAACGTCGTGCGTGCCCCCTCATCCGCCAAAAACAGCGCCGCCTCCGCCGCCGAGTTCCCACCGCCCACGACCAGCACATCCTTACGCACATACGGATAAGGCTCAATAAACCTGTGCTGCACCTTTGGCAACTCCTCGCCGGGCACGTTCAACCGCCGCGCCCGCGCCATCGCCCCGAACGCCACTAGCACCCGCGCCGCACGATATTGAGCGCGCGTCGTCCGCACGACGAACCCTTCCGGCCCGGCCCGCTCGATCCGCGTCACCGCCTCCTCCGTCTGGATACGCAACCCCGCCTCCAACGCGAACCGCACATAATGCGACAACAACTCCTCTCGCGTCGGCTTCTCGCGGCATGGCTTCAATGTATCGGGCTGCAACTCCAACTCGTTCGGCGTCGAAAACACCGTCCGCCCTACCGGATAATGAAAGATAGTGTCCGCGATCAACCCCTTCTCGACGACGAGATAATTCAACCCCGCGCGCGCGGCTGCGTCCGCCGCCGATAGCCCGGCGGGGCCCGCGCCAATAATTAGTAGCTCCAATTGTGTATCACTCATTGTCATGAATTTGCTTACAATCCTCGCATGCTCAAGCAAAAGCGGCAACTTGTAGGCGACCTTTTTAACCGCGCATATTTTAAACTCTGCGAGGGTCATTCTAGCGGCTTAAACCTTGAGGTCTAAGGCGCAAATAATTGTTGACAACAAATTTCGTTAGGTTTATTGTGCACCCGCTTCAGGCGAGTTTCTACCGGCAAGCGTACTCACTGTTCACACACAACTGCCTTTGGTCGCACCGACTTTTCTACCTCGCAGTGGTGAGATACATCTTGCTTCAGTAACTTCATTTGTGAGCACCAGCTTGCGCTGACGATTGCTGGCTGGTCTTCATGCCGTTTGCTCAGGTGCAGGCGCAACTCTCTTCAAGCTCAAATCTAGAGGATAACGCTAATGAACCAACTCGATGATCCTTTCATCTATGAGGTTAACCACGGCGAAACTATTACTATCAAAGTCACGCCTACTGGCGTCGGTGCATTCGTCGCGGCCAGCCTCGACGGTCATACGTTTGCGCCATTGGCGGGCACCGCCGCTACTGCGCCCACCTTTGTCTTCACCGCCAATCGCCCCGTCGGTAAGACTCACATCTGCATGATGGAGTTTAGCTTCCCCGGCGCACCGAAGACCGCAAAGTATGACGTGGCGATCTCAAGCGACGGCGGAGGAAAGGGCGGCTTCACCGTCAAGGCCACATCCGCCATCAAAGATCCAATTATCCGTTTCCGAGTCACCGCATAGCTGTTTTATAGAGGCAGCTTGGTCACTCGCTCCATCTTCCGTTTCGCCAGAGGAGTTGAACCGATGAAAATATTTCTTCGCGGACTGGCGCTGGCCACTGCGACCACAATGCTAATGGCCGCCCCACTCAAAGCTCAGCAACAGATCGAGTATTTAGCGCGCACCGATAGTGCCAGCGGCGCAGGCGAAGAGGGGCGTGCTAAGTCCAACGATGCTCAAACTGGCGCGGCCGGTCTACAGCGGAGATTAGTTGCTTTACAGCGATATCTGGCGACCATCGATCCTTCGTTCTCTGAGTACGGCGCAACGGAACGCGCCATCCAAGCGATCAAACTCAAACTGGAAAACCTCAGGGCGAGCAAAGATGCGAAGCTGTCCCCAGCTCAATTTGCTCACACGGGCGAGCAAGCACCCGATTTCAGCGCGCGCCCGGTGCTGCCAATGCCAGGGCCGGCCGCCGATAGCACCAATGCCTATAAGAATGCGCCGCCTCTACTGCTCGAAGAGGTTGATAGAACCGCCAGCGCAATCGTGGACGAGGGGACAACCAGCCCTATCTCTGCGACGTGGGATCAGATGTTGTTCTATGCGGTGGCCGACGCGGTTGCGCCGGCCGATACGGCCGTCAACGCTCGTTCTATTCGGACGTTAAAGGCCTATCAATATCTCGGTGAGACGGCGCGGACGGACAAACAGGTGGGCGCAAGCGCAAAGTCGGAAGGCTCGACCAGCGCGATTGAGAAGCCCGGCTTCGTCCGCCTGCTCGGCTTTGCCGTAGAGAACGGAGCCATCCAGCAGGACATCAGTAAGACGAGTCTGACCTTGAGCACCTCACCTTATGTCCTTTACACCATGAACGGCGAGGGCGACACCGCCGAAACCTATGAACGTGCGGGCTTCCTTAATCGCATTGGTCTCTTCGCCAATTTCAACTTGCAGAATCAAGATGTGCCGCTCGCCAACGCCAAGCGCAGTCAACTGGACAATTGGTCGGTCAAAGTTAGAGCCTTTGGCGACCGCAGCACGCGCTCGAAGAGCTTCCTCAAGTTCTGGCAGGATAACGTACAACAGCCGATAGAGAACCGTCTTAATGTGCTCACCGGCGCATTTGAGATGTTTGAAAATCCTTCTTCTGCGCCTTTTCAACAACTGAAAGATGCTGAAACGCCGCTCAAGCAGCAGATGCAGACCCTCTTGGGCAGTGCCGCGTATAAGACTGCGGACGCGACGGTAAAGAAGACGCAAGTAACGAATCTCATTCTGTCTTACTTGAAATCGGCGGTGGTTGATAAAGTCACCGGCGGTTCTATCGCGCTGCTCCCCGCTGACCGAGACACGATAAACAAAAACCACGTGCAAGCATTGGCCGAGGCGCTGAACCGGCTTGAGGTTGTGCGCAAGATACTCGACGATAGACTGGACGATCTTAACAAAAGCCCGCTCGGAACTTTCTCCTATACCAACTACCGTAAGCCGACGGCGTCCGATTACTCCGAGTTCAAGTTCCTCTATGAGCAGGATAAGAGCGTCTTCCGGCTGCTGAAACTGGTGGGCAACATCGGGGCGACGATCTACAATCGGCCTGATCCCGCACTGAATCAACAACGGCTACGTGATTTTACGGCGGCGCTCTCCTTCGAAGGCAAAACCAAGCGCCCATTCCTCAATGAACTGCCCGACCTAAGCCGGATCACCTACGCCTTCACCGGGTCGTACCAGCGGATGAAGGAAAACAACGGCATGCCTAACCGCAAAGCTGACATCGGCACTTTCCAGTTTAGAGTAGAGGTGCCCCTCTTCGCCGGTATGAGTCTACCTTTGGCGGTCACCTATGCTAACGCCACGGAGATGAACAAGAAAGAGCACACGCGCGCCAACTTCGGCTTTACGGTTGACATTGATAAGATGCTCGCCGCCACGCGGCTCTCGGCAGCGAAATAAGCTTAAGCCGCGCCGCCTCGCGGGAACGTTCTCCGCCTCACACAGAGCACGCACCGAGCGGCGCGCCGAACGAGTACCGGCCTCCAACAAACCGCACATCGCGGCGCGTTAGAACGTTAATCCCACTTGCTTCAACCTCTCAACGGTGGAGACGTTATGGCTGCCAATCTTAATAACCCGGCCGCGCGGTCCGGGCATTGAGCGCAAACGCAGAATCACTCCGCCGCGACTAGCTGTTAGTTCTATCGGCCGGCAAAGGTGCAGCGGCGCGCATCATGGACGGCGAGCGCATCTACACCTTAAGCAGCAATCTCTTGCGCAACGATAAAGAGATTGCGACTCAAGCTGGCGTCAGGAACTCCGAGAGGTCTGAACATGGCTGCTAATAGTAACAATTTGTCGGCAGGTGGGCAGGGCGCGACGGGCGTTGCGGCCGCGCAGGGTACTGCTGCGGCGGCTGGTCAGGCCGGCGCGTCACCGGCGGAAGCAGGGCTGTTGCCGACGAGTCCGACACCGTCTGATGGGGCGAACTCGGTGGGCGATATGCCGACGCCGGAGCAGATTAAGCGGCTGGGGTGCTTTCACATACTGCTCGCATTATTTCTCATCTACCTGTTGTTTAAGGCTTGGCCGCCGCACGATTGGCCCATCACTTCGCCGGAAGGGAAAGTGCCAGTCGTCTATGGCACTGATCCGATCTACTTTTTCAAATGGCTGCAACCCGTCTTGGGTTGGTTCAAACTCCCTTACCCCGTCGCTGTCTGGACGACGCAGGATGAGCGGCTCATCTTCCTCGTGATTGTGGCGGGCGCTTTGGGCGCTTACGTCCACGCCACCACCTCGTTTGCCGACTACGTGGGCAACCGCAAACTGACGACAAGTTGGCTCTGGTGGTATCTGCTGCGCCCGTTCGTCGGCATCGCGCTCGCGCTGATCTTCTATTTCGTCGTGCGCGCCGGCTTCCTGACGGGCGGTGGTAATGCCAGCGAGATTAATCCCTTCGGCATCGCCACGCTGGCCGCTTTGGCCGGGATGTTCTCGAAACAGGCGACCGATAAGTTGGACGAAGTCTTCACCACGCTCTTCCACCCTGCGCCGGGCAAGGGCGACGATAAGCGCGGAGATAAACTCAGCGCGCCCACCATCGCCAACATTGATCCGAAGGAAGGCCCGACGACAGGCGACACGCTCGTCACGATCTCCGGCACCGGCTTCGAGAGCGGCATCACAGTCACTTTCGATGGCACGGCGGCGACCGACGTTAAAGTTCTGAACTCGACATCTATCACCGTCAAAACGCCGAAGCATGAGGCCGGCCCCGTCACAGTTGAAGTGACTAATAGCGGCAATCAGAAGGCGACGGTCTCCGGGGGCTACACGTATAAAGTCCCGCCCGTGACAGCAGACGGAACTGCGTCGGAGATTGTCACGACGACAACAACCACGACGACTAAGACGGGGGCGGGCACCGAAGAGTCTGACGCACAAACAGCTAACTCGAAGCCGGATGCTTCAGCCGGGGGCGGCCCGCAGCCCGCGCCGAAAATCAGCGATATCAGCCCGGACACAGGGCCGGCGGCGGGCGGCGTCCCGGTCGTGATTAGCGGCAGCAACTTCGCGCCCGATGCCACGATCACCTTCGACGACGAAGAACTTGATAAGGTGGATGTGGTGGACGCCTCGACGATTACCTTGATGGTGCCGGCGCACGCGGCCGGGCCGGCGAAGGTGGTCGTGCTGAATCCTGACGGTCAGAGCGCCGAAAGCGTATTCAATTACGAGTGACGACCGGCGCGGTCGTAAATCAGTTAAAGGTCTGCGCCTGCTCTGCCAGCAGCCGGCGCAGACCTTTTCATTTGTGCGCGCCTGGCGCGGGCGTAGTGTCTGTTTGACGGCTTCATTGGTCACATTGCGCCCGCTCACGCACGCTCGCTATAATGCCGGGGCTTGACGCAACAACCATTCGACGCACACGCCCACGCACCAACCGTCGCCGGCTGGCAAGAGAAGCTGCGCGGCATTCTGCTGCCGTTCCCCACGCCGTTTACGAGCGCGGGCGAGTTCGACGCGGGCGCGCTGCGTGAAAATATCGCGCGCTGGCACGAGACGGGCGTGCGCGGCTACGTGGCGCTCGGCTCGACCGGCGAGCGCGTGCAGCTGGACGAGCGCGAGTATGTGGCTGTGATCGAGACG
>DASVQA010000035.1:0-1864 GCA_036389375.1 Pyrinomonadaceae bacterium
GGGACTGTCTAAATCAGAGAAGAGACAGCGTCGATCAAGTTTATCGGATAACGCGGGCGTTGCTGCTTACGCAACTGCCGCCAGTTCCAGCACCAGATGAACAACTCGACGGCTCGACGCAACGCCTTAATGCATTTTGAAAAGCAGCGCGACTTGCGGATCAGCCGCGCCAGGTAGTGCCGCAACTCGGCGTTATCGCCTTCGACTGAGTAGGTCTGGCTCTTGTCGTACATCGCTTGATGCGTGCCCCACCAGCACAGTTCGCGATACGTGTTGAAGGCATCACTGAAGTAGCTGCCGGCGGGCGGCGCAGCATCAATGACGGCTTGCATTACTTCGGGCGTCCGCTGCTCGCAGACCGCGTGCGCGACGATGCAGCGCGTCTGGCGGTCAACGAGGGTGACGATGAATGCTGGCTTTTTTTAGTCCCGATGAAGGTAAACAACTCATCCATCTCTAGCGTGCTGACCTGTCCGGGCACGGGCAGCGCCTGTTTCTTGGCCCGTAACTTGGTATGAAAAGCATTGACCCAGTTGACGACCGACTGATGGTTGACTGAGAGCAACCGCCCGATACGGCGAAAGCCGTTGCCTTCGAGGTAGAGCTTGAGCGCCGCCTCTTTTGTTTTGTCATCATAGCCGAGCGGCTTCGGCTCCGGCGTATACTGACGGCGACAGGCTTGGCATTGAAAACGCTGGCTGCCCAAGCGCGTAAAACCAGCTTTGACTTGGCGTGCAGTGTCTTGGCAATGGGGGCAACTAATCATGTCAAGCGTTATAACACTATCTGCTTTGATTTAGACAGTCCCGCAGCATTAAAAGCCTTGACAATGTATAAGGACGCATTTACATTTCATTCCGCTTTGGCCGTACTACCTTAATCAGCATGGCGAGACCTAAAGCAATACTGTCCCGGCGCGGAGTGAACAGCGAGTGGTAATGCAGCCAGCACGCTATTGCCGCCGTGTGGTTCTTTAAGCGTAACCTCTAACAGCCATAATTCGTCGTGTCTTCCTGAAACCCTTGGAGCACGCGCGAAACCTCAGATCGATGACAACCGCATCGCCCGACGCCTAGCCGCGCCAGTCAGCGATGCATCAGGCACACAGGGAGGAAACCCAATGCGGTCAAGTTTAAATTGTGCGTCGCGTATTTTTCTATCCGCTGTCCTAACGCTTTGCACTTCCGTCATGCCCGTCATGCCCGCAAGCGCGCAGTCCACGACGAGCGGCGCGGTTGAGGGCGACGTGCGCAACACGGCGAACGAACCGCTGGCCGGGATTGTTATCCAGTTTATTAACCAGGAGACGGGTGCCGCCTCTCCTGCGACGACAGACTCGAACGGGCATTACGTCAGATACCAATTGCAACCGGGCGCTTACCTGGTGCGCGTCAATTCGCAACTGGGCTATAAACTCTATCCTGATCCCGACCCGCAAGTGCAGAGGGCGAAGAACCAGAAGGTCACGCAGAAGATTTTCATCACCGAGACCCGCCAGGCCCTGCCGACCATCATGCTCGAGCCTGAAATGATAGCCGTCGCGCCGTCACCCACGCCGGAAGTTGTGGCCACTCCGTCTGGCACGCCCGGCCCAACACCCGTTGCGACGCCCCTCGCGACGCCCCTCCCCTCGCCCACAGTCGGGGACGGCGGCGATGACCCGGAGGGCATCCGCAGCGATATAAACACCCGCGACACGCGGCGCAGCGGCAGTTATCAGGATGAAGAGGTCAGAACGCTGCCGCTCGGCGCGATCACGCTCGTCCGCACTTTTGACGAGCTGGCCCTGTTCCTGCCCGGCGTTGCGCCGCCGCCGCAGACTCAAGGCGACGTAGCCGGCCCCGGCGTCGGCGCAGGCGTGGGC
>DASVQA010000036.1:0-22629 GCA_036389375.1 Pyrinomonadaceae bacterium
GTCCTTCAAGATCGCTTCCGCCATCTCGACCGCCGCTGCCGACGGCGCATAGTAAGCCGAGCCGCTCTTAAGTAAGCCGACGATCTCCGCGCCGCCGTTGGCCGTGCGCTTCACAATCGCATCAAGCTGATCCTTCGGCAGCAACTCCGTTACGGGAATCCCGGCGCACGTCGAATAGCGCGGCAGCGGCACCATCGTGTCGCCGTGCCCGCCTAAGACGAACGCGGTCACGTTCTCGACCGACACATCCAGCGCCTCTGCGAGAAAGCAGCGCATGCGCGCCGAGTCCAGCACGCCCGCCATGCCGACCACGCGATGCTTCGGGAAGCCGGAACGTTTAAAGGCCACCTGCGCCATCGCGTCGAGCGGATTCGAGACGATGATCAGGATCGCTTCGGGCGAACTACGGACGATCTCGTCAACCACGTTCGAGACGATGCCTGCGTTCGTCTTCAACAGGTCGTCGCGGCTCATGCCGGGTTTGCGCGCGAGGCCCGCCGTGATGATCACGATATCGGAATCTTTCGTCTGCGTGTAATCATTCGTCGCGCCGATCATGCGCGCGTCAAAGCCTTCGATTGGCGCGGCCTGCGCCAGATCGAGCGCCTTCCCCTGCGGCACGCCCTCGATCACGTCCACGAGGACAACGTCGCCGAGTTCCTTGCTCGCCAGCCAGTGCGCGGCCGTAGCCCCGACGTTGCCCGCGCCCACCACCGTGATCTTGTTTCGCTTGCCCATCTTTTTTATCCTTTCAACTCAAGCCATTTTTAGCGCACACGTATGAGACCCTTCGCAGCGCGCGACTTGGCCGGCTTCGTCAACTGCCGCCGCGCGCTGAATTTTATGTGACTTGGAAGAAGCGCGAGTGTAAGGTGCGCTCGCAGCGAGTGTCAAGGCAGACCGCTGAAACGACGAGGACATGAGCAACGCATGAATTTACTTGGCTGGTGGCGGAGACGATTCACGACGCGCGCCGGGGCGGCGAGTGCAGATCACGCCGCGCGCGCGGCTGATGAAGTTGCTGATGAAGTTGCCGACGAGGTCGATCCGTTTGCTCCCTTCCCCGAACCGATTCAGTTAGAGATCACGGACATATTCGATCTGCACACCATCGCGCCCCGCGACGTGCGCCGGGCGGTGGAAGCGTATCTGCACGAGGCGCACCGGTTGGGCTTTCGCAGCGTGCGCCTGATTCACGGCAAGGGGCGCGGCGTGCAACGCGCGAACGTCCGCACTATCCTCGCCCGCACGCCTTTCGTCGTTGACTGGACGGACGCACCACCCGAGGCCGGCGGCCTCGGCGCAACCATCGCACGCCTGCGCCCGGAGGCGGATTGATTAACTCTGTTCGATCAGTTCGACCGCCCGCTGCACGACGTTATGCGCAGCGGCGAGCGCACGCTCGGCGGCCGCATGCGAACAGCGCGCCTTGTGCATCACGAGCGCCGTGCGCAGGTCGCCGCCGGCTGCATCGAGCGCGGCCTGCGCGGTCGCTTCGTCAAGCCCCGTCTCAACCTGAAGAATGCGGCGCGCGCGCGCTTTCAGTTTCTCGTTGCGCGGCTGTAGGTTCGTCATGCGGTTGCCGCTGACGTAACCGAGTTGGATGAGCGTCGCGGTCGAGAGCATGTTGAGCACAAGCTTCTGCGCCGTGCCGGCCTTCAAGCGCGTCGAACCGGCGATGACTTCGGGGCCGACCTCCGGCGCGATGGCGACTTCGACCGCGCCTGTGATCGGTGAACCGGGCGCGCAGGTGACGCAAGCCGTGAACGCGCCTGTGCGCCGCGCGTGTTTGACTGCGCCGATGGTGTAGGGCGTGCGCCCCGAAGCAGCGATGCCGACGACCACATCCTGCGCCGTCACGCCGCGCGCCGCTATGTCGCGTGCGCCGGCCTCTGCATCGTCCTCCGATGCTTCAGTCGCGCGATAGAGCGCCTCGTAGCCGCCCGCGATGATCCCCTGCACAAGCTCCGGCGCGACGCCGAAGGTCGGCGGGCATTCCGCCGCGTCCAGCACGCCGAGCCGACCGGACGTGCCCGTGCCCACGTAGAACAGCCGCCCGCCGTTGCCGAGCCGCGCGACGATGCCCGCGACCGCGCGCGCCACGTCCGGCAGCACGCGTTCGACCGCGCCGGCCACGCGCGCGTCCTCTTCGTTCATCAAGCGCACGATCTCTGCCACCGGCAGACGCGCGATCTCGGCCGTGCGCGGGTTCGCCTGCTCGGTGATGGGCAGTTGTTCTTCCATCGTCTGTTTTGCTTCGGTTAACCGGCAAGCGCGAGCCGTTCGAGGTGCGCGCGGGCCATGCGCGCGGCGGCGATGGCGGGCGGCATCTGCGGCGGCGCGAGATAGGCTTGCGCGGCGACGCCGTTGATGACCTGACGCAAGGGGCTGAGGATCAGTTCGCCCGCGCGGAAGACGCCGCCCACGTAGGCGACCTGAAAGCGTTCGCGCTGCATCTGCAAACGGCGAATGACGGCGACCGCCGCGCGCCCCAATTCGCGCCCCGCATCCGTGATGATCGCGCGCGCCACCTCGTCGCGCGCCTCGGCCGCTTCCACGACGTGGCGACCGAACCCCGCGATGCGTTCGTGCGTGATGCTTGGCGCGTAGATGGCGAGCGAGAGATCGTCGGCTGAAGCGACGTTGAAATAAGCACAGGCGCGCTGGCTTAAAGTCGTATCGGGGCCGCGCCCGTCCGCCGCCTGCGCGACCGCCTGCAACGCGCGCCGCGCCAGCCAAGCGCCGCCGCCTTCGTCGCCCGCCAAAGGCCCCCAACCGCCCGCGCACATACGTTTCCCGCGCGCGCTCCGCCCGCAGCAGATCGACCCCGTGCCGGCGATCAGGACAAGACCGGGCGCACCGCTCGTCGCACCGTAGAGCGCAATCTCGGCGTCCGTGACGACTTCGACCGAGCCGATGCCAAGTCCGATGAGCGATTCGCGCACGCGCTCGCGCAGGTCGGCGCGGCGCACGCCCGCGAGGCCCACTTCGGCCGCGCCGATGTCCGCACGCCTCAGCCCGGCCGCGTCGCACGCCCGATCCGCCGCCTCGCGCACGGCCGCCGCCGCGTTGCTCACGCCCACACGCAGAGGGTTCGACGGCCCCGCAAAGCCTTCGCCGAGCATCTGACCGCGCTCGTCCGCGACGACCGCGTGCGTCTTCGTGCCGCCGCCGTCCACGCCGAGCACGTAGGCCGGCGCGCGTGCGTGTGTCTGCCTGGGGAGTTGGCCGGCTGGCGTTTTGTCTTTCATCACCTGATGCGTCCGCGAAGGGCGGGCCAGCGCGCGGCCGAGGTTACGCGCGCCCGCATGCCTGTATTGCAATTCGCGTTTGCGATTTTAAGCCCGCGTTGACGTATAATTGAAACTAAAAGATTTTATCCGTTCGATAATCACGTCTGATACCGGAGTCATGGATGGAGATACGGCAACTGCGCGCGCTCGCGGCCATCGCGGAGACGCACACGTTCACGGCCGCGGCCGAGCGCGTCCATATCACACAGGCCGCGATCAGTATGCAGATACGGCAACTCGAACAGGAGGTCGGCGCGCCTTTGTTCGTCCGCACGCCGCGCCGCTGCATCCTGACGCACGCGGGCGAAATCCTGCTCGAACGGGCGCAGCGCATCCTGCGCGAGCACGATGCCGCGCTCGACGAGATGGCGGAACTATCGGGCGCGACGCGTGGGCGCTTGCGGCTGGGGAGCGCCTCCGCCACGTTCAGCAGCGACCCGCTGCCGCAGATGCTCAAAGCATTGCACGAGCGCCACACGCAGGCGGAGGTGTCGGTCGTCTCCGGCACGAGCGAGGCGCTGGTCAGACAGATTCTCGCGGGCGAACTCGATCTGGCCTTCGTCTCGCTACCTGTCGCGGCGCGCGGCGTCCAGACCGAGTTGCTACTTGAAGATGAGTTGATCGCTATCGCGCATCCCAAGCACCCGCACGCGCAGCAACGCGTGATCAGTTCTTTCACGCTCGCGGGCGAGCCGCTCATTTTGGGCGAGCGCGGCGGCAACACGCGGCGCTTGATTGACGAGTTTTTCGCCGAGGCCGGCTTGCACCCGAAAGTCGTCATGGAATTGAGCCGGCTGGCTTCGATCAAGCGCATGGTCGAGGCGGGCTTAGGCGTCGGCATCGTGCCGGTGCAGTCGGCGCTCGAAGAGGTGCAGGACGGGCGGCTCGTGCGTTGGTGGATCGAGGGCGCGCGGATCAATTCCGAGATGGGGCTGGCGCGGCTGCGCGGCGGTTATCATTCACCGCTCGTCCAGACGTTCGCGCAACTCTGCCGCGAACATTTCGCCGCAACGGCGCAAGGCTTGGACAAACTGCGCGAGCCTGCGGCGCGCAAAACCACGAAACCAACGAACAGACGAAAGGGGCGGAAACGATGACACAGCGTTGCGCGCATCTCGCGCAGATGCGCCCGGTCACGCCGAGCGCGGCCGGTTGCGAGGACTGTCTGAAGACGGGCGACAGTTGGGTACACCTGCGCCTGTGCGAAACGTGCGGGCACGTCGGCTGCTGCGATAGCTCGCCGAACAAACACGCGACCAAACATTTTCATGCGACCAGCCACCCGCTCATCAAGTCGTTCGAGCCGGGCGAGGAATGGGGCTGGTGCTATGTGGACGAAATGTTTTTCGAAACGCTCGCCTGAGTTAAAATTCGCGCCGGCAAAAGTCGGCCGCGCGCAAGGATGAATCTACAGCGGCCGCCTCGTCCACCGCCCGCTTTTCAGGAGGTACACACATGCGCCCACAACCTGTCAGCCTGTGCAGAATTTTTAGCGCGCTTGCGCTCGGCGCGAGCCTGTTGACGACCTCTGTGCCACCGCCGGTGGCGGCTTCGGACACGTTTCGCCCCGTCGTGCGCGGGCGGCGCGGCGTCGTCGCGGGCGGACATCCGCTCGCGGTCGCGGCCGGGCTGAGCACGTTGCAGCACGGCGGCAACGCCGTTGATGCGGGCGTGGCGACGGTGCTCGCGGCATCCGTCATAGAGTTCTCACACTTCTCTTTTGGCGGCGAAGTGCCGATGCTCATCAAGCTGCAAGGGCAGCCGGTGGCGGTGGTCGAGGGGCTGGGACAAGCGCCGCAGAAGGCGACGCGCGAGTTCTTCGTGCGCCACGCAGCGGCGACAAAATCGGCGGACGCGGGCACTGCGCCCGACAATGCACGCGCGCAGACGGGCGCAGGTCAGGCGGGCGCGCTGCCGACCATGGCCGGCGCGAGCGCAGGCGTCATCCCTTCGACGGGGCCGCTCGCGGCGACCGTGCCCGCCGTGCTCGATGCCTGCGTGACGGCGCTCGACCGCTTCGGCACGATGTCGCTGGCGGACGTGATGCAACCCGCGATTGAACTGGCGGACGGTTTCCCGATTGACGAGTTGCGCGTCGAATACATCAAGACGCGCGCGCCGGTCTTCTCGCAGTGGCCGGAAGCGCGCAGCCTCTTTCTGCCCGGCGGACAAGTGCCCAAGCCCGGCGACATTTTCGTGCAGGCGGATCTGGCCCGGACGCTGCGCGCGCTCGTCAGCGCCGAACGACAGACGGCCCAACGCGGTGGCCGCCACGCTGGTCTGATGGCGGCGCGCGACCTCTTCTACAAGGGCGCGCTCAGCCGGCGCATCGGCGACTTCATGCAGACGCACGGCGGCTTGCTCGCGGCGGAAGACATGGCGCAGTTTCACGCGCGCGTCGGGCAGCCGGTCGTCGGCAGCTATCGCGGTTATGAAATCTACAAGCCGGGTTTCTGGACGCAGGGGCCGGCGTTTGTCGAGACGCTCAACCTGCTCGAAGGCTACGACCTCAAACGGCTGGGGCACAATTCGGCCGACTACGTGCATACGGTCGTCGAAGCTTTGAAACTCGCGTTCGCGGATCGCGACCGCTACTACGGCGATCCCGATTTCGTGCAGATTCCGACCCGTCAACTGCTCGCCAAAGATTACGCCGCGCTGCGGCGCGCGCTCATCCGCGAGCAGCGCGCATCCGTCACACAACAGCCGGGCGACCCGGCCAACATGAAGCCGCTGCTGGCCGGCGCGATGCTCACGAACGAGCGGCAGTCGCGCGTGCCGGAGAACGAGCGCGCCAACGATACAACGTGCGTGAACGTGATTGACAAGGACGGAAACATGTTCAGTGCGACGCCGAGCGGCGCTTGGCTGCCGGCGGTCGTCGCGGGCGACACGGGCGTGTTGATGGGTCAACGCCTGCAATCGGCGCTGACCGATCCCAACAGCCCTAACGTCGTCGCGCCCGGCAAGCGCCCGCGCATCACGCTCTCGCCGACGCTGGTGCTCAAAGACGGTGCGCCGTTTATGATCCTCTCGACGCCGGGCGGCGACAATCAGGATCAGGCACTCGTGCAGGTCTTCCTCAATATCGTCGAGTTCGGCATGAACCCGCAGGAGGCGGTCGAAGCCCCGCGCTTCGACACGCTGCATCTTGTCAGTTCGTTTGACGATCACAGCTTCGTGCCCGGCTCGCTCAACGTCGAAGCGCGCTTCGCCGATGATGTCGTCCGGCAACTGCGCGAGCGTGGGCACAAGCTTAAAGTGCAGGGCGCCTGGGGCACGCTCTCTTCGCCAACCGTGATCGTCTATAACCCGCAGACGGGCGTGGCTTCGGCGGGCGCAGACCCGCGCCGTGGCCGTTACGCCGTCGCGTGGTAACTGAGGTTTGAGTTAGCGAGCAGCAGTTTGCAACACAGAGCACGCGCAGAGGCCGCAGAGATTCAATTCTCTGCGGCCTCTGCGCGTGTTGGGTTGCATTGCGGCTACGCCAAACCTGTTCGCGCCGCAGCTAGAAGTTCAGCTTCAAGGCAAACTGAATCTGGCGCGACGAGCCGGAGTCGCCGGTCGGGAAGCGCGTGCTGGAGATATTGCCGAAGGCGCTGGTCTGACCCGGCGTGATCAGCACGGCCGTGCGATTCGGTTGGCCGAAGTTCGCGTGATTGAAGAGGTCGAAGAACTCGGCGCGGAATTGCAGCCGCGTCGTCTCCGACAGCATCGTGTTTTTGATTACCGAGAAGTCTGTGTTGTTGAACGTCGGCCCGATGAGCACGTTGCGCCCCAGACTGCCGAAGTGTGCAACGCCTGCCGGCGAGAACGGCAGCGCAAGGGCCGCGCCGTTGGCGCAGACGCGCGGATCGTTCGGCGTCGTGGACGAGAGCACGCGCGGATCGCAGACGCGCGCGTTCGTGAACCACTGTGTCGGGTTGCCGGTCGTGTCAATGGGGCCGACGAGGTCGGGGCGCACGGTGGCGATGCCGGAGATGGTTGAGATGTTGGTGATGATGTTGATCGGGTTGCCGCTCTGCGCCTGCACGATGCCGGCAAGTTGCCAGCCCTCCGTGAAGCGATTGCCCTTCCAGGGCAACTCGTAGATCGTGTTGATGACGAAACGGTGGCGCGCGTCGTAGTCCGACAGCCCGCGACTATCGCGCAGGTTGTAGCTGTCCTGCACGACCACGCCCTGCGAGTTGAGCGAGTTGTAGTCAATGGACTTCGACCAGGTGTAAGAAGCATTGAACTGCCAGCCGCGCGCGAGCCGTTTGTTGGCGGTCGCCCAGAGTGCGTTGTAGCTGGAATTGCCCGTGCTCTCGATCTGCGTGATGTTGCCGAGCGCACGGCCGACGAGGCTTGGGTCGGGCGCGCCGCGCAGGATGGGATACGGGCGCACGGTGCTGCCGGGCGTAACGAACTGATTGATGTTACGAGAGAGGCGCAGGTGCGTGCCCTTCGAGCCGAAGTAGCCGAGCGTGACACCGATGCCGGCTTTGACCTCGCGCTGTACGTTCAAGTTCCACGACTGGACGTAAGCGTTGTCGAAGTCGGGCGCAACCGTGTTTGGTGAAAGACCGGCGGCGGTCGCCACGGCGCGTGCGTTGCCCAGACCGATCACGCCGTTGAAGTTCAAAGGCGTGGCGAGCGGTGGGTTGCCGGTCACGGGCGTAACGACGTTCGTCACGGGCTGGTCAACGAGGATCGCATAAGCGCCGCGCACGGACGTTTTGCCGTCCTTGAAGGGATCCCACGCGAAGCCGACGCGCGGCTGAAAATTCTTGTTGTTGGTGTGATAGACCCGATCCGTGCCGTGCCCGACTTGGACGAGCGAACTGGTCGCCGGGTCGAAGACGACGAAGCGATTGAACCGCTCGGTGGGTGACATGTTCCAGTCGTAGCGCAGGCCGAGTTCAAGCGTCAGGTTCTGGCGCACCTTGAAGTTGTCCTGCGCGAACGCGCCGAGCGCGCCCTGTGCGATGCTACTGGCGCGGTCGCCGATGGTGATGTTGAACGAGTTGGGCGCAGTCGCCGTCGAAAGGCCGGTCTGGAAGTTCGTGAGGTTGAAGAAGGCGAACGAGCCGGTGTCGAGGTTGAAATTGTTGTTGTAGAAGCGGCGCACCTCGCCGCCGAACTTGAAGGAGTGGCGTCCGCGCAGATAGTTGAGCGTGTCGGAGAGGACGAAAGTTGTATCGGCGCGACCTTGCGGGAAGCCGGCGGGGCCGCCGAAGTTGAGACCGAGGCCGGTGATGCTGATCTGCGGCAGCCCGATGGGTTGATTGATGCCGTCGCTGATGCCGAAGTCCACAGGGTTGATGAGCGCGTTCGGCGTGAAGTTGATGTTGATGCGGTTGAAGCCGAAGCGCACCTCGTTCACCAGACTTGGGCCGAAGGTGTGCGTCTCGTTGAGCGTCATGATCTGGCGGCGCGATTGGCGCGTGTCGCCGAAGCCGGGGATCGTGTTGTTCTGCAAGATCGGCTCGCCGCGCAGGTCGCGCTGGGAGGCGTAGTAGCCGTGCAGCCGGTCGGTCTGCGAGATGTTATGACTTACGTCAATCGTCCATTGATCAATATTGACCGGCGCGGTCGCAGAGCCGACGAAACGGCCTTGACCGTTGGCGGCGATCAGGTTGGCGCGCGGGATAAACGCCAAGAGCCGTTGCGAGATCGGATCGGTGACGCCCGCGCGTTGCGCGTCGGTCAGCACGCCGCTATTGAGATCGAGGCCCTGACGCTGGCGCGTGCCTTCGTAAGAGAAGAAGAAGAAGGTGCGATTCTTGCCGCTCCAAACTTTGGGGCCGCCTTCGCCGAAGTGCGGCAGGTAGAGCGGGCCGCCGAAATTGCCGCCGAACTGGTTGCGTTTGAAGGGTGGCGGTTTGGGCGAGGTGAAGTTGAAGAAGTTGCGCGCGTCGAGCGCATCGTTGCGGAAGAACTCGAATAGCTCGCCGTGAAACTCGTTCGTGCCCGAACGCGTGGCGATATTGACGATTGCGCCGGAGTTGCGCCCGTACTCGGCGCTAAAGGTCGAGTTGTCCGCTTTGAACTCCTGCACGGTGTTGATCGACGGCTGGAAGGTGATCTGATTCTGCACCATGTCGTTTAAGTTGATGCCGTTGATCTGGAAGTTGACCGTGTCTTCACGATTGCCGGCCGTGTTGAAGGCGAACGAGCCTTGCCCGCGCAGAGGGGCGGTCAAGAAACCGTTCTGCGGCGGCGTGACCGAGCCGGGCAGGAGCAGACCGAGATCGACGAAGTGGCGACCGTTCAAGGGTATCTCCTGCACGGTGCGCTCGTTGATGACCGTGCCGACCGAAGTGGTCGCCGTCTCGATGACGGGCGTCTCGGACGTGACCGTTACCTCCTGCGCGACGTTGCCGACCGTGAGTTGAAAATTCTGCACGACGGTCTGCGCGACGGCGAGGTTCAAGGCCGTGACGACCTGCGTCTGGAAGCCTTGCGCCTGCACCTCAACGCGATACGTGCCGACGGGCAGCGCGGCGACCTGATAGTTCCCTTCACTGTCGCTCTCGGCCATGCGTTCGACGCTCGTGGCGGGACTGCGCACCGTGATGCGCGCGTTCGGCACGACCGCGCCCTGTTGGTCTGTGACCGCGCCCTGAAGCGTCGCGGACGATTGCGCGGCGGCAGTCGTCGCCCATGCGAGCAGGAGTGTGAGTAAGAGCAGCGAGGATGCGCTGTGCGATCTACTGATGCTGGTGTTCATGTGCTTCTCCTGATACTTGTGTGAGCGGTGCGGGTCAGGGTTGCGGGGTCAAGGGCGCAATCCTTAGCCGACCGGCTCGTAGTTACCCACGCGAACGATATGCAGATGCGAGACATGAACGAACATGCCCGCTTGTGCTGAAGGAGGAGACCGCCCTTAAGGCTCGAACGAATAATGGCGCTGAGCGACAGATGAAAGTGGTTTCAAAGCGGCGAGGCTTAATGTTTTGTTCACGCAACGTCAGTGCCAACTTGCAGGGCGGCGCTTTTGCCGCGCACTACCTGTCATCGCGCCGCGCGCCGCCCGCCGCATCCAAAATTTCAGCCGCGCGGCGACCAAAAATCTGTAAACCACCCGTCACCTTGCCGCGCCTATTGCCAGTTGATCAGGTATTCGCGCAGCGCCCGGTACATCTGGTCGAACGAGTCGGCGCAATAGAGGACGGGTTGATATTTCGTCGGGTCGAAATCGAGGCGCGAGGCCGCGTCCAGATCGAACGGGCGCAGTTCGGCGTCGTGCATGGCGTTGAGTTCGCCCGCAGACGAGAGCAGGCCCGTGCCATAAGCCTTCAATGCGCCCGTCTCGCGCAGCACGCCGAATTCGATGGTGTACCAGTAGAGGCGCGCGAGCCGCTCAAGCGCGGGCGCGGCTTTCGTCCGCCGGACGGCTTCGCCGACCAACCGGTTCAGTTCCGCCATCGGCTCGCTCGCCAAGAGGACTGCATGCCCGGTCAACTCGTGGACTACGTCCGGCTCAGGCGTGTATTGCGGCGTCGAATAATGGCGTATGTACTGCGCGCAGAGAAAGACGCCGCTCGCCAGCGATTCCAGAAAGACGCGTGGCTCGACCAGCCCCGCGACCGGCTCAAGCCGGAAACCGCTAATGGCTTCGACGCGCTCGCTCACCTCGCGCATCTGCGGAATGCGCGTGCGCGGCAGGTCGAGCCGCCGCACCGACGCCAGATACTCGGCGCAGGCGTGCGCCGCGTGCGCGGGCGCGAGTGCCGCCATGATGTCGCGCCAGAGTTGATGCTCGGCGTCCGTGTAGGGCGCATCGGGGACGGGCGTGCCCGCCTGATGACTGAGCGCGATGTGCGCGATCTCGTTGCGGCGCGCGCGGTAGTCGGCGTCGCGGAAACCGGGATGGTCTGGATCGAGTTGGACGAGCAGTTGCCGGCCATCGAGTGCGGCGTCGTCCAAGGGCAGCGTCGGCATGTGGACTTTGTTGGTGGGTGATTCGGTTTGCGTCTGCGCCGTCATGGCGAATCCTCCGTTGGCGTTTTGGGTAGATACAAAAAAAGCCGGTCGCCGTTTCCTCCCCTGCGTGGGAAGAACGGCGACCGGCGCTGCGTTCAATTCTGTCTTAGTTCGTGCTAGTTAAGTCGTCGCACGCCGACAGCCTCGCGCCCGTCCGCCATCCCACGAGGGGACGCGAACGTAATAATAATAGTAGCGATAGCTGTTGGCGTATTCGAGCATCAGCACTTGCGCGCCGCAACCTCTGCGGCACGAACGGCTCACCTTAAAATTGATCCGGTCGTTCTGTCAAGCTCTTGCCGGCGCGGTGCAGGCTTAATAATTGTGAGCCGCTAAAACTTCCTACTCTGCCGTGTAACGCCGCATCAGTTCGGCCCAGCGCCCCTGCGCCTTGAGGATCAGTTCACAGACTTCGCGCACCGCGCCGAAGCCGCCGGGCAGTTGTGTGACGTAGTGCGCGGCGGCGCGCGTCTCGCTGCCGGCATCGGCGACGGCGACGGCGAGCGCAGAGCGGCGCATGAGCGGGATGTCGGTCACGTCGTCGCCGACGAAGGCGACCTCCTGCTCGCTGACACCGGCAGCGGCCAGCACTTGCGCGAACTCGACGATCTTATTGTGTGTGCCCTGATGGACGAACTGGATGCCGAGATCGCGCGCGCGGCGTTCGACCGCCGTTGAGGTGCGGCCTGAGATGATGCCGGAGCGCAGGCCCGCGCGGTGCAGCAGGACGAGGCCGTGCCCGTCGCGCGTGTGGAAGCTTTTCTGCTCGTCGCCGTCCGCGCCGAGCGTGATGCGCCCGTCGGTCAGGACGCCGTCGCAGTCCAAGAGCAACAGTTTGACGCGCGCGGCGCGCTCCATGACCTCGCTGGATGCAGGCATCACTTGCGCTCTAGCGCTCCTCGAAGATCGGAATCTCCGCGAGGCGCAACTGTCCGCCGATGCGCGCGAGGATGAAGAGGGCCGTAACCGTCTTGTCGCGCCCTTCGGACTTGGCGGCGATGGTCACGTCGGCCGCGATGCGGTCGCCGCCGATTGACTCTGTACGCAGCACGCGCGATTGCCACTGCTCCGGCTGGATGATGACGAAGCCCTTCGTGAAATTGAGCAGTTCGCCGGGCACGACTAGCGCGTCGAGATCGGCTTTGCGCCCGCCGCGAATGGCCGTGTCGAGTTGCGTGAAGAACTGCTTGACGCTCTCTTCGGGCGCGGGTGCGGTCTCGGCTTTAAGCCGGGCGGTGCGCGCGGCGAGTGTGGGCGCGTAGCCGCCTTCGGCGCGAGCGGCTTCGTCGTAACGCTTCACCGCTTCCGCAGTCTGACCCTTGCGCTGCGCGATCTCGCCGAGGCCGTAAGCGCCCCACGCGAGCGTGGCGGGCAGCGGCAGTTTGTCGTCGAGCGCAGCCCGAAACTCGCGCTCGGCGTCGGGGAGTTTGTTCTGTTCGAGCAGAGCGCGGGCGAGCAGGATGCGCGCCTCCTGCATGAGCGGCGCGGCTTGCAGCATCGTGCGCGCGGTCGTCTCGGCGTGCGCGTAGTCGCCGCTGCCGTAGAGCCGCGTCGCTTCGGCGAACGCATCTTCCAGTCCGGGCGCGCGCGGCGCGGCGTCGTTCCCATAATCAACTTGCGGATAAAGTTTGTCGGGGTCGATCTCTGCGCGCACGAGTTTCGCGGCCGTCTTGAAGTGCGCTTCGGCAAAATCCTGCGCCGGGATGATCACGTCTGAGGCGAACTGCTGCCCCGTCTCGGTGGTCGCCACGATCTTAACGGCGACGGGCTGCGCGCCCGTGTTGCGCAGGGCCGAGACCCACTCTGCGCCGCGCTGTTGCGGCAGGCCGATCTGCAAGTCGAGGTCGGTGGGTTGATCGAGTTGCGCGTCGAGGAGCGTCTTTAAGGGTGCGCCGCCCGACGAGTTGAGCGCCGCGCGCCACGCGGCGAGCGAGAGTTCGCCGGTCTGCATCTGCGCGCGCAGGACGGCGATGAAGGCGTCGCGCCCCAGCATGCGCTCGGCCAGTCGCCAGACCATCGCGCCTTTGTTGGCGGCCGAGGTGTAGTAGGTCGGGTCGAGCGGCGTGGTCTGCGCGAGCGGCGCATCGCGGCGGACGATGGCCGAATAGGCGATGCGCTGGCGCAGACGTTCGGCGTCGGCGGCCTCGCGCCCGAACTGTTTTTCGAGCATGAGCGTCGCCAGATAACGGATCAACCCTTCGCGCAGCGCGCCCGAACCTTCGCCGCGCACGGGCGTCGCGCTGCCGAGCCAGAGACGCGCGACCGACTCCGCGATGGCGAGCGCGCTCGACGCGTCAACCTTGCTGCGCCGGAACGCAGCCGCATCGAGCAGGGTCGTGCCGGCCATGTCGAAGCCCGCGCCGCGCCGCACGGCGACGAGGCGGATGGGCGCGTCGGGCGCGGGGCCGAGCAGCCCGGCAAAGAACGTGCGCGCCGCAGCGGCGAGCGCGATCAACTGTTCCGCCTGTCGCCGCTCGTCTGCGCTTGCGCCGCTAAAGAGCAACGCGCTCACGCCGCGTGCATCGCCCGCGCCTTCAACCGTCTCCCACTTGCCGGTCAGGAAGAAGGGCTGCGCGTTCAGTTTCTGTTCAAAGCTCGCGCCGCTCGTCTGCCCTGAAGAGACGACCGTCGTGCCGCCCGGCGCGTTGACGGTTAGATGGACGGGCGCGTAGTCCGCGCCGCGCACGGCGTAGAGCGTGTTGGGCGTCGGATACCAGAACGAGACGGGGAGAAACTGTACGCCTTCGGGCGAGATGGCGGCGACGCCCGTGTTCTGTCCGGCGATGGTCAGCGTGTAGTCGAGCGTCACGCTCACGGTCGCGTTGGGCGCGACGGGCGCGGGCAGATTGATCTGCGCCGTCTGCGTCTTGGTGCGCGTATCCTCGCGCTTGAAGAAGGTGGCGGTCGCATCGCCGACGGTGACGGTCTTGATCTCTGCGGCCGGGCTGAGGCGCACGGTCAGGGTGCGCCCCGTGCCGTTGCCGATGTTGCGCGCCGTCAGATTCGCGCGCACCGCGAGCGCGCGTTCGCTTGTGCCCGCCGCCGGCAGCGTGGCGTTGAGGTCGAAGCGCGTGACCTGCCAGGCGACGATGCCGCCCTCGGTCTGCGCGTGGCCGGACGCACACAAGGCGCTGAGCAGAAGAACGAAGCAGACGGTCGAGCGACTAAGACGTTTCATAGTTTGCGCGCGTGCTTAATTGATGTTCGGAGTTTGCGCGCCGCGCCGGACGAGCGCATGCACGTCGCGCAGCATGTAGAGCAGAGATTCCAGCCGCGCGAGCGGCAGCGCGTTCGGGCCGTCGGAGAGCGCCGCGGCCGGGTTGTCGTGGACTTCCATAAAGACGGCATCCACGCCGACGGCGACGCCTGCGCGCGCAAGCGGTTCGATGTACTCGGGCTGGCCGCCCGTTGCATGCCCCAGCCCGCCCGGCACTTGCAGGCTGTGCGTCACGTCGAACACGACGGGCGCACCGAAACTGCGCATGATGGGGAACGAGCGCATGTCCACTACCAGATTGTTATAGCCGAAGGAGACGCCGCGCTCCGTTAGCAGCAGCTTGTCGCAACCGGCGGCGCGCGCCTTGTTGACGATGTTGCGCGCGTCGGCTGGCGCGAGAAACTGCCCCTTCTTGATGTTGACCGCGCGCCCCGTCCGCGCCGCCGCTTCGATCAGATCGGTCTGGCGACACAGGAACGCCGGAATCTGCAACACATCCACGACCTCGGCCACCGGTTCGACCTGCGACACGTCATGCACGTCGGTCAGCACCGGCACACCGACCTCGGCCTTGATGTGGCGCAGGACGGCCAGCCCTTGCTCAAGGCCTAAGCCCCGAAAACTCTGGTGCGACGAGCGGTTCGCTTTGTCGTAAGACGCCTTGAAGACGTAATCGAGACCGGCCGCACGCGCCAGCCGACTGCACGCGCGCGCCATCATCAGCGCGTGTTCCGGCGCTTCGATCACGCAGGGGCCGGCGATGATGGTCAGGCGGCCGTCGCCGAAAGTTGCGTCGCCGACGCGGAATGGTTTGATTGGCGTTTCCTCGGTCATCTGCTTTCGTGCGCGCTCGCTCGTCGGACTCAACCAAAAGGATTGAGCTTCTTCAGTTTTTTGACGGCCTTGCCGAAGATCGATTCTTTCTTCTGCTGCCTGACGAGCCGGCGCTCGCTGCGCTTATTCGCTTCGCGCTTGTTCGCGTTCGCAGCGGGCGTAGGCGTGGCCGTCGGCGTCGGCGTTGCGCTCGGCTGCGGCGACGGCTGCGGCGCGTCGCCCGCGCCCTCCATGCTCGGTGGCGCACTCGTAAAACCGGGCTGCATCAGCGATGCTGCACCGACGAGCAGCATCAACAGCACGAACGCACCGGCGACCGCGAGCGGTAGCACGCGGCGCACCTTATGTCGCTCCTGTCGCTGCTTGAACAGGATACGCAGGCGCGTGAATGGATGCGCGCGGGCGTGATTGTCTGCCTCTGTCTGCGCGGGAACGATTTCGCCCGTCGGCTTGTGCGCGTTGCCGGCCGTGTCCGCCAGCACGGTCGTGTCGCGCGGGTACGCGCCGGCGCGGCTGGCGCGCAGGCGTTCGATGTCGAGCACGAGCCGGCCCGAGGGCGTCTCTGTACCGGCGGCGCGCAAGAGGTCTGCGGTCGGCGCAGTAAACTCGGCCGCGTGTTCCAGCCCGAGCTGCTGCGCCGTCATGTACAACTCGCGGCGGAACTCGCCCGCGTCCGCCGGGCGCTCCGCCGGACTCTTCGCCAGCGCGCGCAAGACGACCGCTTCGACCGCCGCCGGGATGGTGGCGCGCAACTCGCGCGGGCGCTGCGGCTGCTTCGACGAATGCTGCACGGCGACGGCGAGCGGCGACGTGCCCGTAAACGGCGTCGTGCCCGTCAGCATCTCGTAGAGGATGATGCCGAGACTGTACACGTCTGCGGCCGGCGTCAGATGCGCGCCGTCGCATTGTTCCGGCGACATGTAGCGCGGCGTCCCGATCATCACGCCGGTCTGTGTGAGCGCATGCGTCTCGTGTTCTTCGACCGCTTCGGCGGCCAGTTTGGCGATGCCGAAATCGAGCACCTTGACGACGGGCGGCGAACTGCGCCGTTGCGCGATGTAGATGTTGCCAGGCTTGAGATCGCGGTGGATGATGCCCGCCTCGTGCGCCGCCGCGACCGCGCCCGCGATTTGCAGCATCAGGGAGACAGCGCGCGCCACGTCGAGCGGCGCTTCGAGCGCCAGCACCTCGCGCAGGGAGCGCCCTTCGAGCAACTCCATCACGATGTAAACCAGCCCGTCCGTCGTCTGACCAAAGTCCGTGACGGCGGCGACGTTCGGGTGCTGCAAACGGCCGGCGGCGCGCGCTTCACGCCGAAAACGCACCTGCGCGGCCTCGTCCTCCACGAAGCGCTGGTTGAGCACTTTGACGGCGACGGGCCGGTCGATCAACAGGTGCGTCGCCCGGTAGACCGTGCCCATGCCGCCCTCGCCGAGGCGCTCGTCGAGCCGGTATTTCTCATCGAGCACGCGCCCAACGAGCGGGTCAACGGGGCTGTAAGCGGCGATGGTGGCGTCGGCTTGCAAGGGCGTCCCGTCCGCCGAGCAGTGCCGCACTTCCGCCGAATAACGCCGCCCACATGTCGGACACTGAAGCATAAGCAGGTAACTGAATGTTGAGTCCTGAGTGCTGAGTGCCGAGTGTTGAGTGCTAAGACAAGGCTCTCTTACCTCAACACTCAACACTCAGCACTCAGGACTCAGCGCTTCTATTTTCGTGCCTCGCGTGGAAAATGTACAGCGAGCCGTCCGGCCGGAAGTCTGTGCGCTCAATGGTGTAGAAGACTACAGCGGGAAACTCTTGATAAGGGACGCGCTGGCGAAACTTCATGCCGAGTTTCTCCATCACGCGCCACGAGCCGACGTTCTCCGGCAGCGCAATGGCTGTGATGGTCTCGAACTTAAGCTCCTCAAAGCCGTGCCGGATCGCGGCGCGTGCCGCCTCGGTGGTGAATCCTCGGCCCCAATACGCGCGCGCCACCGCGTAGCCCAGATCGACGTGGTCAGGCTTCTGCTGCAAACCGCACCAGCCCATGAATGCGCCCGTCTCTTTGTCGTCCACGGCCCAACGGTCGTAGCCGCGCTCGCGCCAGCGCGCCATGGCCGCGTGCAGGTCGCGCTCAACCTGTTCCGGCGGCGACGGCGTGATCGTCAGATAGCGCGCCACTTCCGGGTCGGCGCGCATCTCTATCAACGCCGGCAGATCGGCCAGCGTGAACGGGCGCAGCCGCAGCCGCGCGGTTTCGATTTCAAGTGCGGGCAGATTCATTCTCTTGTAACTAAATTCAATCGTCGCCCGCGACGCCGACGCGCTCGGTTTGCGGCTTCTCGGTTGGCAACGTGTCGGCGGGCGCGTTCTCGTCGCGCATGCGGTGGTTGTAGGCGGCGCGGACGAAGGAGGTAAAGAGCGGCTGCGCGGCGAGCGGCTTGGACTTGTATTCGGGGTGAAACTGGCAGCCGAGAAACCACGGATGAACGTGGCGCGGCAGTTCGACCATCTCGACGAAGCGCCCGTCGGGCGACTCGCCGCTAAAGACCAGCCCGGCACGCGCCAGCGTCTCGCGGAACTCCGGGTTGAATTCGTAGCGATGCCGGTGGCGCTCGCTGATTTCGGCCGCGCCGCTGTAGACCTCGCGCGCCAGACTCTGCGGCGCAAGCCGGCACGGCCACGCGCCTAGCCGCATCGTGCCGCCCATCTCTTCGACGCCGACCAGATCACGCAGTTTGAAGATAACCGGATAGGGCGTCTCCGGGTCGAACTCGGTGGAGTCGGCGTTGCTCAAGCCGCAGACCGAGCGCGCGTATTCGATGGTCGCGGTCTGCATGCCGAGGCAGATGCCGAAGTAGGGCGTGCGTGTGCGGCGCGCGTAGGAGATGGCGCGGATCATGCCGCTGATGCCGCGTTTGCCGAAGCCGCCGGGCACGAGGATGGCGTCGAAGTCGCGCAGCCGCGCCTCGTAATCGTCGGCCATCAACTCTTCCGATTCGACCCAGCGCACGTTCACGCGCAGGTTGTTGGCCACGCCGCCGTGCGTCAGCGCCTCGCGCAGAGACTTGTAAGAGTCTTCCAACTCGACGTACTTGCCGACGATCCCGATGGTCACTTCACCGAGCGCCGGTTCGCGGACGGTGGCGACCAGTTCGCGCCAGCGCGTAAGGTCGGCGTGCGGCGCGCGCTCCTGCAAGCCGAGTGATTCGACGATCAGATCATCGAGACCCTGTTCGTGGAACGCGAGCGGCACTTCGTAGATCGTGTCCACGTCCTGCGCGGTCAGGACGGCACGCTCGGTGACGTTGCAAAAGAGTGCGATCTTCGAGCGCAGGTCGCGCGAGAGCGTGCGTTCGGAACGACAGAGCAGAATGTCTGCGGTGATGCCGATCTCGCGCAACTCGCGGACGGAGTGCTGCGTCGGTTTCGTCTTCAACTCGCCGGCCGCGGCGATGAACGGCACGAGCGTCAGGTGGATGAAGATCGCCCCGTGTCGCCCCTCTTCGTTCCCCATCTGGCGAATCGCTTCGAGGAACGGCAACGATTCGATGTCGCCGACCGTGCCGCCGATCTCGACGATGACGATGTCCGGGTTATCTTTGTCCGCGACGGCGCGCACGGCCTTTTTGATCTCGTCGGTAATGTGCGGGATGACCTGTATGGTCTTGCCGAGATAATCGCCGCGCCGCTCCTTTTCGATAACGGAGAGATAGATGCGCCCGGTCGTCCAGTTGTTCGCCTGTGAGAGGCGCGCGTGCGTGAAGCGTTCGTAATGGCCGAGGTCTAGGTCGGTCTCTGCGCCGTCGTCCGTGACGAAGACCTCGCCGTGCTGGAAGGGCGACATCGTGCCGGGATCGACGTTGATGTAGGGGTCGAGTTTCATCAACGTGACGGTCAGGCCGCGCGCTTCGAGGAGCGCGCCGATGGACGAAGCCGCCAGCCCTTTGCCCAGACTCGAAACCACACCGCCCGTAACGAAAATGTATTTAGGCATCGCTCTCCTCCGTCAGTTCGGCGTCCCTGTCGTTTGCTTTCGTTAACTTCGGCGCGGGCGCGGCCGGCTCAACCGTCGCCGCATCTGCCTCATCGTCGTCGCCTGCGCCCGGCACTCGCTTCTTGTTGTAATAGCCGTGCCGCATATCCTGTTGCACGGCGACCGCCTCCGCCGCCTTCGGCTGCAATAGCTGTTGCAGCGCAAACACCGCCGCCTGCGCGCGTTGCCCTTCGCGCACGCGCCGCTCAAACTCCTCTTCGCTGATCCGCTGCGGCGTCCGGCCCAGCACCGCCGACGCAATGACAGCGCCCACCACGAGCGCCACGATAAACGCGAGTCCAAGCCAATCGCTCATAAACTTCAGAGGTCAGAGGTTAGCGGTCAGTTAAGCAAGCTGTTCTAACTGACCGCTAACCTCTGACCTCTGACCTCTCCGGCAAAGATAGCGCGCACGCGCTCCAAATCTGCGGGCGTGTCCACGCCGATTGAGGGTTCGTCGGTTGCGACGACGCGGACGAGTGCGCCGTGTTCGAGCATACGCATCTGTTCGAGCGCCTCTGTGCGTTCGAGCGCGGACGGCGGCCATTGCGTGTACTGCAACAGAAACGCGCGGCGATAGACGTACAGCCCCGTGTGTTTGCGAAAGCCGGCCAGGAGCGCCGGTTCGACTTCGAGCGCCGCCGCGAGTGAGCCGTAACGCTGCGCCGCCACGCGCGGGTAAGGCACGGGCGAGCGCGAGAAATAGAGCGCATAGCCGCGTTCGTCCATCACCACTTTGACCACGTCGGGGCTGAGCACGTCTTCAATCGCTTCAATCGGCTCGCACGTGGTTGCGACCGCCGCGTGTGTGTCTGCGAGCAGAGCTTCTATAGCCGCATCAATCGTACCCGGGGCGATGAGCGGCTCGTCGCCCTGCACGTTGACGATCACATCTGCGTCTGCGAGTGCGCCCGCGACCTCGGCCAGCCGGTCGCTGCCGCTCGCGTGGTCTGTGCGCGTCAGCACGGCCTCGAACCCGGCGGCGCGCACGGCTTCCATGATCCGCGCATCGTCGGTCGCCACCAGCGCGCGCGTTACGTGGCGCGCGGCGCGGGCGCGGGCGACGACGCGCACGATCATCGGTTGCCCGGCAATGTCGAGCAAAGGCTTACCGGGCAGACGCGTCGAGTGAAAGCGTGCGGGAATGATGGCGATGACCTGGGCCGTGTGTGGTGAGTCCGTGCGGTTCACGGGCCTGCACGATACATGGCGGCGGGCAAAGGTGTCAATCACACTTGCCGGTGTGCGCTGTCGCTGGCAGGGGCGAGCGGGCGCGGGTGCAAGTAATTATTGACTTTTCAGGTGTCGAATTATATTGTCTGCCCGCCGTTGACAGAGATTGCATTCTCACGTGCCTGTTTCCTTGCGTATGCGCTAAATCCGGCCCGCCGAGCCGTGCCCGCACGTGCAAGCCGCGCGCTAGCTCCTTTCACCCACGCAATTCATTGCAGCGCACCGGGGCTTGCTTGCTTTAAACCCGCCGCCGGAGATTTCCGCGCTGAGCGAACATGGGCGGCAGAAGGATCGTTAAAGCGGATCGCCGAACAATCCGACAATGGCGCATGCGTGCTTCGGGCCGAACTCAGCCCGGCGTTTGCACCTTGCTGCAATAGTTATGATCTTTCGGCGGAGTTGCGCGAGGAGACCAAGAGCAGCGTACACGACGGTCTGTTCGATTCCGTTGACGGATCGCCGCATCATCCGCCGCCCGGCTTCACGCATGCCGATAGTTTCAAGACTTCAGATCGCGCCGCCAACCTGCAACTGACCTTTCACATGACTGGCGCGGCCCGACGAAACTAACGTATGCTCAGCGCCCACGTCAGTGAGGAATAATAATGAAGCTTGCGCTCTATCCAAGAGTTGCCCCGAACGACCGCATCAGAGTCTGGCTCGGCCTCGCGCAGGTTACCGGGGCACCGCCGCTCAACTGGTTCTTCGACGACGCGCCCCGCCAACCCGACACCCTGCGCGCGCTCACCAGCGTGCGCGCCAATGAAATGCTGCCACCGGGCGCTGACCCGAACACAGTGCCGCGCACCTTTACCGGCGTCTATGAATTCAGCGGGCTGATGCCGGACACGCTGCATAAGATCAGGGTCGAGGCCGGGCCGGAGCGCGCGACGCTGGAAGTGCGGACGCTGCCGGCGACCGTGACCACGCAGCTTGATCGTTCGTTCAACGTCCTGCTCGTCTCCTGCTTCCATCAAGCGGAGGATCGCGGCGGAGTGGCCGGCACAATCGTCTCGCAGCTTAAAGCCACCACCAAGCCGCACCTGACAATTCTGGCGGGCGATCAGGTTTACCTAGACCTGCCGACGCTGCAAAATTTTCAGGATGATCTGGCGTGGCTCGCAGACAAGTTTGAAAAGGATTACACGCTCAACTGGCTGGGCCCGCTCGGCTACGAGCAAGTGCTGGCGGCTGCGCCGAGCGTCTCGCTGCCGGACGATCACGAGTACTGGAACAACTTCCCACACGTCAGTCCCTTTATCCAGAACAGCCGCAAGCCTGAGGGGCGCGACCGTTGGCGGCGCGCGGCGCAGGCGGCCTTTGAAGGCTTCCAACTGGCATATCCGGCGCGGGTGGGCGAGCCGGTGATCATAGATGTCGCACCGCTCTCCTTCTTCCTCGCCGACACGCGCACGAATAAAGATTTCGACCGCCGGTTCACCATGAACACTCATCAGCAGTTGGATGACTGGGTTTCGGCCGTGATCGCGCGGAAGGGGTTCGGCGTCTTCGTCTCAGGCCAGTCGCTGTTCCGCAATCCGGCGGGGAGCGTGGGCGGCATGGTGGGCGATTACGAACTCCCTAACTATGGCGACTATGGCCGCATCATGCTCAGCCTGCAACGACTGGTGGACGCCGGCCGGCCCGTGCTCTGCCTGACGGGCGACGTGCATTGGGGGCGCGTCACCACCGCGCGCGACATACGCACGGGGCGGCTCGCGTTCAGCGAGATTATCTCTTCGCCCGCGTCGCTCGTCACCACCATCGGCGCTGATCAAGTGGGCCGGATCGGCGCGGCCATCGGCGGACTGTTCGGCCGCACCAACGATTGGCCGCGCCATTCGGACGCGGACGAACCGCCCTCGTTCCTCGCCGCCGACGCCTTGCAGGGCCGCTTCCCATGTAAATCCATACACCCGCAAAAAGGCA
Source organism: Pyrinomonadaceae bacterium (assembly GCA_036389375.1). Classification (GTDB taxonomy): domain Bacteria; phylum Acidobacteriota; class Blastocatellia; order Pyrinomonadales; family Pyrinomonadaceae; genus QHXQ01. The sequence continues at coordinate 22,496 of DASVQA010000036.1, forward strand.
ACCACGTCGTCCTGCTCAAATTCCGCCAGATCGGCGGCGGGCTTGAGCTACGCATCATCTATTGGCCGCTCAGCCTGAATCGCACGATTGGCCGGCCGGTCGAAGTAGGCCCGCTTGAACTCATCAGCGCATAG
>DASVQA010000037.1:0-11861 GCA_036389375.1 Pyrinomonadaceae bacterium
TGGCTATAACTTGGAGCTTTACACGATCAATCCTGATGGCAGCAACGCTCTGAGGCTTACGTTCGCTCCGGAGTCACATAACGGCGCGAGTTGGGCGCCCGGCGGCGACCGGATGGTTTTCATGAGCGACCCCGGCAACGACTACAACAACTACGAAATATTCGTCATCAATGCCGATGGTAGCAACGCGCAAAGGCTAACCATCAACGCTGCGGAGGACTATTACCCTTCATGGCAACCGATGTAAGGAACGGAGCATATCTAACGTTCGAGCTTTTGTAAGCGGCCTAAACAACGAAAGGCTTTTACTTCATCGCTCAACGTTCCGCGTTCATCAGCCCGACGACGGCGAGCAACCGCCCCGTGCGCCCGTAGATCTTTTTCTCGCGGCGGTAGGAGAAGAAAAGGTCTGGGCGACAGATGGTGCAGAGCGGCGCGGTGTAGATCTGTGCGCCGGGCACGCCCGCGGCCGAGAGTTGTTGCCGGTTCGCCCTGTGCAGATCGATGCGCGCGTGTTCGGGGCGCGTCGGGACGAGCAGTTCGTCCGCGTAGGCAAAGTTGGCGCGGAACGTTTCGATGACCTCACGCCCGACTTCGTAGCAGCACTGAAGCGCGGCCGGGCCGATAGCGGCGTGGACATCTGCGGCCCGCGTGCCGTACTCTGCGCCCATGCGTGCAAGCGCAGCGCCGACGATGGCCTGTCCTGTGCCGCGCCAACCGGCGTGTACCGCCGCGCACACCCGGTTGCGCGCGTCGCCCAACAGGATCGGCACGCAATCGGCCGTCTTGACGCCGACCAGCACGGCGGGCACGTTCGTGATGAGCGCATCGCAGTGCTGTTGTTCCGTCTCGGCGGCTTGCGACCGCGCGCGCACGATGCACACGTCCGCGCCGTGTACCTGCCACGCGGCGGCGAGCGTCCAAGCGCCGGGCAGCAGCGCGAGGAAGCGGCGGCGGTTCTCGTGAATGTTTGCGGCCGCATCGTCGCTGAAGCCGGCGAGGTTGAGCGCGGCGGCGGGGAAAGGGCTGACGCCGCCGCCGCGCGTCGAGAAAGCGTTCGTGAATCCTGATTGCTCAAGCGGCGCGCAGACGAGTGCGCGGACGCCTGCGCGCTCGCGCCAGTAGAAGCCCGCGCGTGCGAGTCTGCTCTCTTCCGTGATCGTTTCCATAGGCATAGACATCATCGAAGTCCGGCGCGTGCACGCCACGATTGCACGCACGCCGCGCTTTGTCATGCGCGTCTTCACCGAAGGTGAGCGCGCATACTGTGCCGGACGCGGCGCGGCGGCGGCCCAACATTATGCCGCGCGCTTCGCGGCCAAAGAAGCGGCGCTCAAGGCGCTCGGCACGGGCTGGCGCGGGTCTGTCAGTTGGCAGGACGTGGAAGTAGTCTCGAACGAAGCCGGCGCACCCGCGCTCGTCTTTCACAGAGCGGCGCGCACGCTCCTGCAACAGGCCGGCGCGGACACGGCGCACCTGACCATCTCGCACACAGCCGAGCACGCCATCGCGCAAGTCATCCTCGAACGACGCGGTTGAGCGGCAATGCCGGGCGAAATAATAAACTAACGACGCTGGAACTGTGGCGGGTTGTTGAGGCGCAACTCATTGGTCAAGCGCGCACGCCCGTCGCGGTCGGTCTCGACCTGCGTGGTGGGGAGCGTAGGCGCTGTGTTGTCTGCGCGGGTTGGCTCGTTGGGCGTGCGGGCTGAGCGCGCGGCGTGGACTAGCTCACCCGCAGTTGACGTGATCGCACCGGTCAGCGAGCGCGCTTGATCGAGAACGGCATCTGCCGCAGCGCCGAGCGCGCCGAGTTCGAGCGGCGGCTGGTGCGCGAAGCATGTGCTGGCGGGCGCGAGCGCGGGCGTCATGGCGATGCGTTGATGATGCGGACAATAGGGCGAAGCAAGCAGGCCGGTGTCCGTGTCAAGCTCGACGGTCGTGACACCGTCGGGGCGTATGAAGGCGTCGCCGCCGAGTTCGGGGCGGAGCGCAACCGCCTGCTGCACGAACTCCTGCCAGACGGGCAGCGCACTGGCCGCGCCCGTCAAACCCAACTGTTTGTTGTCATCAAACCCGACCCACACGACGCAGACCAGATTTGGCGTGTAGCCCGCAAACCAACCGTCGCGCGACGTGCCGGTCTTGCCCGCAACGGCCGTCTGTTTCTGTAAGCCGCGCGCGGCCCGCGCCGTGCCTTCGGCGATCACGTCGGTCAGCGCGTCCGTGATCAGGTAAGCGGTTGAAGGGCGCACGACCTGTTGCGCCTGAGGCGTTAGCTCCGCGAACAGGCTCTGACCATCATCGTCAACGGTGCGCGTGATGCTCGCCGCCTGCGCGCGCGTGCCGCCGTTGGCGAAGGCGGTGTAGGCGCTGGCGATCTCAAGCGGCGTCGTCTCGGTCGTGCCGAGCGCAAGCGCCGGGTAAGCTGCGGGGCGTGGCAGACCGAAACGTTCCGCGAGCGTGGCGACACGCTGCAAGCCTGTACGCAGAGCGACATCAACTGTGACGACGTTGAGCGAATGAACCAGGCCGGAGCGCATCATTACTTCGTGCATCGAGTATGCGCCGCCGTAGTTGGCGGGGCGATAGACGCTGCGTTGATCGTAGGCGAAGCCGCGCGGCGCATCGAGGATCATCGTCGCGGGCGAGACGCCGCTCTCAAGCGCCGACGCATAGACGAACGGTTTGAAGACCGAGCCGGGCTGACGGCGCGCGTCGGTCGCACGGTTCAATTGCGTCGCAGCGTAGTTTGTGCCGCCGACCATCGCCAGCACGTGCCCGGTCTGCGGGTCGAGCGCGACGAGCGCGGCTTGCGGCTGCGCCTTGCCCTTGTAAACTTTTGCGAGTTGTTCGAGTTGCTGTGCGACGGCCCGTTCGGCCAGTTGTTGCAGGTCTAGATCGAGCGTCGTGTAGACGCGCAGGTTGCGCTCGTCGGTGCGGGCGGCGCGTTCAAGGTGCGCGTCCACGAGGCGGTTGACGTAGTCAATGAAGTAGGGCGCAACGGTCTGCGCGTCGGCGTCGAGCGGGGCGACGGCGACGGGCATGGCGCTGCTGGCTTCCGCTTCGGCGCGGGTGATCGCGCCGTCGCGCAACATGGCGGCGAGCACGACGTTGCGCCGCGCTCCGGTTTCCGCCGGATGCCGGTCGGGCGCGTAGCGCGCGGGACTCTGGATCATGCCCGCGATGGTCGCGGCTTCCGCGAGCGTCAACTCCTTCAGGTCTTTGTTGAAATAGACGCGCGCCGCTTGCGCGACGCCGCGCACCGCAACTGCGCCGCGCTGGCCCAGATAAACCTCGCTGCAATAGAGCGCGAAGATGTCCTCTTTCGAGAGCCGCCGTTCGAGCGCGGTCGCTAAAAGCGCCTCGTTGAACTTGCGGCGCAGGGTGCGTTCCGGGGTGAGGTAGGTGTTTTTAACGAGTTGTTGCGTGATGGTCGAGCCGCCCTGTCGTTGCAATTCGGCTTCGGGATTGAAGCCCGTCCAACTGAGGACGGCGCGGCCGATGCCCGCCAGATCGACGCCGCTGTGCGCAAAGAAGCGGCGGTCTTCGATGGCGATAATCGCGTGTGTGAGCGTGGGCGGAATCTCATTGAACGTGAGCGCCGTGCGCCGGCCCGTCTTCATCAACGCGTCGTTCGTCAGCGTCTCCGGTTCAAGCGCAAAGGCCGCGAGCGGTGCGCCGTCGCCGGTCAGCTCGCTGATGCGCCCGCGCGCGTCGAACGTGATCTCGACCACGGCCGGCGTGCCCGCCACGCCACGACGCGGTGTGAGTTGAATTCCATTCTCCGTGCTCGTAAAAGCGCCGTTCCACACGTCACCCATCGCGTTCTCGGCGTAGCCGGCGCGGCGTAGAATTTCGACGAGGCGCGCGCGCGGGATGTGCTGCCCGGCGCGCAGGACGCGCGGCGCGGCGTAGATGCCGGCGCGGCTCGTCAGATAGCCGTGCGCGATGCGTGCATCAACCACCTGCGCGGCCGATGCATAACAATAAAGAAGCGCGGCGACGCCGCCCGCGCAGACGACGAGCAGAACGGCGAGAGACCCGCGCAGCAACAACGTGCGTCGCTCTGCGCGTTCGAGTCCGGCGCGCACTTCGCGGCTGCGTCTAAGCCGCGGCCGACGGCGTGCGTTTGTGCTCGTGATCTCAATCGCCATAAATAATCCTGCCGCGCGTTCAACTTCGAGTTCGGCCGAGCAGAGTAGCCTTCGCCGCCGCCCGATCACGTTTTAGATACACGACGGCGCAGGCGAGGGGCGCGGCCCCCTCGTCGTCCGTTGCGCCGTGCAAGCTGTTGTGCTGTTAGTAAACGACCAATCGGTCGTGAGTTCTCTTTTCGCGCCGGGCGCGGTTAGCGTTCGGCGCGGGCTACGTCCAGCGTCTGCGCTGAGGTCGCCGGGGCGAGTTGTTCGCCCGCATCACCCGCATTGGCCCACAGGGAGAGCGCCGCCGTGCCAACGGCGAGCGTGATCATAACCAAGATGATGGCCACCAAACGCGCGAGTCCGTCAGTTAACTCTCTCATCCGTTCTAACCTCCCGGTGATCACTTTCGCTCGCTCAAACGTTGGGCAATGTTTGTGCCAGATAGACGCGCCGGCTGGTAGGCCGCACGCTGCGCGCGGGCTATCTGCGGCATAAGGCAGGTTTACGCTCGGCGCAGTCTGCGTCATGCTCCGGCCCGCATAGCTGCGACGCAACGCCGGCACGTTTAATTTTGGTACAGTAGCGCACACTCAGGACGGGGCGCGACAGACCGCTTTCCGTTCACAGTCGGCGCGGTCGGATGTGTCTAGCTCTTGGGCGGAAGTTCAGGAAGAATGTGTGCGGCGGCGTTCGAGGCGCGGCGCGGCGGGCGTAGAGCGGCGCAACAGGCGTTGCAGCCAGTTCGGTTCGGCGGCGACAGGGAGCGCGGGCGGCGCAAGCAAGGCTTTAATCTGTTCGAGCGCCTCAAGCGCAGCCTCTTCGCCGGCCGCGATCAACTCGTCGGCGCGCGTCATCTCGTCCCAGCGTATGTGCCCGACCTTCGGCGCGATCACCACGTCCGCCTCGCGCAACTGCTGCGCCGTGGCCGTGCGCTGTACGACCAGAAACGACTGCAACAGCACACCGATGGCCGAGAGCGACGGGCCTAAGAATTTCGCCCCTTCCGCGTTCACGTCCACCGCCACAACGATGTCTGCGCCGAGCGCGCGCGCAGCCGTGACCGGCACGTTGGCGACGAGGCCGCCGTCAACGAGTTGTCGCCCCGCGTCGTCCACGACGGGCACATACCAGCCGGGGATGGCGCAGCTTGCGCGGATCGCAAACGCCACGTCGCCATGATCGCGCAGCACGACGCACGCGCCCGTGCGCAGGTCTGTGGCGACCGCCGCGAACGGTAGCGGCAACTCCTCGAACCGCGTCACGGGAAAACGAGCGCGCACGTACTCTTCCATGCGCGCGTTCGATTGCACGCCCAGCCGCGAGAGCGTCAGCTTGCCGAAGTCGCGCCAGCGCATCGTGCGGCCGAACGCCGCGATCTCCGCGAGTGACACGCCGGCCGCGAACGCGCCGCCGACCAGCGCGCCCGCCGAAGTGCCCGCCACGCAATCGACCGGTACGCCGTGCGCCAAAAGCGTCCGCAGCACGCCGACGTGCGCCGCGCCCCGCGCCGCGCCGCCCGATAGGGCCAGCCCCACGCGCGGGCGTTGCCATTTCTTTATCTCTGCGCGCCGCATATCGTTGTGATGTAAAAAACTGGTGCGCCGTTTGCGAGGACTGACGACAATGATTCTAAGGCAACGGTCAATAGCGACGAAAGGCGCGCGCTCTTAAGTGCTAGTCCGGCGTCGGCACGACGAGCGGACAGTCGCGCGCGGGGTGACGCGTCACAAGGACGGGCACGGCGAAGGTCGCGTGAATCGCGGTTTGGGTCAGCACTTCGTCGGGCGGGCCCGCTGCCGTCACGCGCCCCTCTTTGAGCATCACGATGCGGTCGGCGTACTGCGCGGCGAGGTTGAGATCGTGCAGGATGATGAGCACGCCGACGCCTGCGCCGGCCAAGCGCCGCGCGACGGCGAGCGTGCTGTGCTGGTGCGCGAGATCGAGATTCGAGGTCGGTTCGTCCAACAGCAGGTAGCGCGTGCCGGCGGGCGTCGGCTCCCAGATTTGCGCGAGTACGCGCGCCAGTTGCACGCGCTGGCGCTCGCCGCCTGAAAGCGTCGGATATAGACGCTCGGCTAAATGATCCGCCTCTGTCGCGGCGAGCGCCGCGCGCGCGATCTCGTAGTCGCGCGGTTCTTCCGCGCCGCGCACGTGCGGCGTGCGCCCCATCAGCACCACCTCGAAAGCGGTGAACGGAAAGTTGAGCGTCGAATCCTGCGGCAGCACCGCGCGGGCGCGCGCACGCTCGACCAACGACCACGCACCGAGCGGGCGACCGTCCATCAAGACTTCGCCTGCGGTCGGTTGCTGGTCGCCGCATAGCACGCGCCGCAGCGTGGACTTGCCCGCGCCGTTCGGCCCGACGACGGCGACGAGTTCGCCGGCGCGCACGGCGAGCGACACGTCCGCGAGCAACGTCTTCGTCCCGATCCGCACACTGAGCGTCCGCGCTTCGATCAATGTATGACCCTCCACTTGCGGTCGCGCAGGAGCAGCCACAGAAAAAACGGCGCACCGATGAGCGCCGTCAGCACGCCGATAGGCATCTCTGCGGGCGCAACGGCCGTGCGCGCGACGAGATCGGCCGCAAGCAGCAGACTTGCGCCGAGCAGGGCCGCGCCCGGCAGCAAGCGCCGATGATCAGGCCCCAGCACCAGTCGCAGCAGATGCGGCACAACGAGACCGACGAAACTGATCAGCCCCGTCACCGCGACGGCCGCACCGACCGTCAGCGCGGCGAGGATGACGGCGAAGCGTTTGACGCGTTCGATGTCCACGCCGAGATGGCCGGCTTCCGCTTCGCCGAGCAGCAGGGCGTTCAAGCCGCGCGCGAGGCGTGGAAACAGCAGCACCGGCGCAAGGATGAACGGCAGCGCGACCATGACGGAGGCCCACGTCGCGCCGCCGAGGCTGCCGAGCTTCCAGAAGGTGATGCTGCGGATTTGCGTGTCGGTCGCGTAGAAGGTCAAGAGGCCCGCGCAGGCTTGCGCGAGCGCGTTGATGGCGATGCCTGCGAGCAGCAGGGTCGCCACGACCGTCTGCCCCGCAATGCTCGCCAGCCGGTAGACGAGCACCGTCGTGACGAGACCGCCGGCAAACGCCGCGAGCGGCAGCGCGAAGAGTTGCACGAGCACCGGCAGACGCAGCGCGACGATGTCGCCGACGATGATCACGAAGGTCGCCGCGAGCGCCGCGCCCGACGAGATGCCGATGAGACTCGGATCGGCCAGCGGGTTTCTAAACAGCCCCTGCATGGCCGCGCCCGAGACGCCCAAGCCCGCCCCGACCAGCACGCCCAACAACACGCGCGGCAGGCGTATGTCAACAAGCGTCGCCTCCTGCTGCGCCGTGTACGGCCACGGCAGCGCCAGCCCCAGCTTGTGCCCGATGATGGCCGCGACCTGCGCCAGCGTGATCTCGACCGCGCCCTTATCAACCGCCACACCGACGAGCACGACGAGCAGCACGACGAGGCCGGCAAGCACGAGCCGGCCGCGCGCCCCGCTCGTGCTGACTCTCAACCCCGGAAAGATGCGCGCCGTTGTGGAAGCCATCGTCAGTGCTGCGGCGGAGTTGGGCGGGCCGCGTTCTCGTTCTTATTCTTTGTCGTGCCGCTCGCGTCGCTCTTGCTGCGCCCGTTCGGATCGATGGCGTAGCCCTGTTCCGCCTGTGCCTCGCGCGTGCGCACTTCCGGATGGAGTTTGAGCGTCAGGTCAGCGACGGCGTGGCCGACGCCGGGCCCGAAGCCTTGAAAATACATATCGCTGACGTGCGTGATGCGGCGGTCGCGCCCCGCAGGCGTGAGCGCGACGCCGGGAAACTTCAGAACGCCGTCTATACCGCCGCTGCGCTCGAAGCTTTTGTCGGTCAGCAGGATCACGTCGGGCGCGGCGGCGACGACGGCTTCATCCGTCATCTCGCGGAAGCCCTGAAAGCTCGTCATCGGATTTGTACCGCCCGCGAGCCGGATCATCTCGTCAATCGTCGTGCCCGTGCCGGACATGGTTGCGTTCGGCATGTTCGGCCCGCGCCCGACGAACATCACCTTGGGGCGCGTCTTGATCTGCGTCTGCATGTAAGCGACTTCGCCCATGTCGCGGTCAATGCCGGCAACTAGCTCCGCACCCCTCGCGTCGAGTTCGAGCGCGCGGGCGATGGTGCGGATTTTTTCCTTGACCGCGTCCACCGTGTAATTGACCGGGAGCGTCAAGACCGCGACGTTTGCGCCGCGCAGTTGGTCGAGCACTTGCGGCGGCCCGGCATCGGCCGTGGCGATAACGAGCGTGGGCTTGAGCGATAGGATGCCTTCGGCGTTGAGCGTGGTGCGCGGGCCTGTCTTTGGCAGGTCTTGCACTTCGGGCAGATATTCGCTGCTCGAATTGTCCACGCCGACGAGCCGCGCCCGCGCGCCGAGCGCAATGATGGTTTCGGTCACGGCCGTGCCGACCGAGACGATGCGCGAGCTATCGCTGACCGTGACCGCTTGCCCGCCCGCGTCATTTACGTTAACACCTGAGCGCGGCTGGTTCGACGGCCCGCGATTGCAGGCGACGACGAAGACGAGCAGGTAGAGGCAGAGTGCGGCGGTGTAGCTAATCGGCGTGCGGTGTTCGAGTTTCATGTCGGCGTCAGCCTCAGTTTATACGCTGGAAGATATGTCGCACGCAAAGGCGCAAAGAACGCAAAGGCTGGCTGGCCCTTGCGTCCTTCGCGCGCCTGTTTTGTGTGGGCGCGCACCGTGCGCGCCGCTGGTGCGCCGTCGCCCTTAGTAACTTAGTAACGCACGCGCACCTGGAACTGGAACTCGCGCGGCGGATCGATGCCGTTGATGCCGAGCGTGGGCGTGCCGAACGCGGCCGAAGGTAGCTGCTGCGTCTGGTTGTAGGTCTGGAAGAAAGCGCCGTTGCGCGCCACGATGTTCGAGTGGTTGAAGACGTTGAAGCTTTCGGCGCGTAGGCCCAACCGCGCCCGTTCGCCCAAACGGAACGTGTGTTCGACGAACAGGTCGGTCTGGAAGACGGGCGTGCCGCGCCCCGTGTTGCGCCCTAAGAACGTGCCGGTGGCGAAATCGAACGGGCGGTCGTTGTTGACGCCGTCGCCGTTTACGTCTGTGCCGACGGTTACGTTGTAGGGGCGACCTGAAGCCATCGTCGTCACGCCGCCGACCGTGAAATCGAACGGCAGTTGATACCAACCACTGATGACGGCGCGGTGGCGCTGGTCGAGCAGACTGTTGGCGCGCTCGGCCGCGATAGGCAGATTCACGTCGAGCGGGTCGCCGCCGGGCGCATCCGGTTCGACGGTGTTGATAGTGTGCGACCAAGTGTAGCTCGCCAGCATCGAGAAGTTGTGACTGAACCGCTTGTTCAGGTTCAACTGCATGCCGTTATAGACGCTGCTGCCGTTGTTCATGACGACGAGGATGCGGCGGAAGCCGTTCAGGACGGGCGTGATCGGGCGCGTCGCGTTTGCGGCCGCTGGCGCGCGCACGCGCTGCGCAAGCGTCGGGATAAAGAGCGAGGGCGCGTTCAAATCTTCCGTCCGATCAATGCCGATGGTGTGCGCGTAGACGTAGTCCACGTCGAGGAAGATTTTCCACGGCAGTTCGCGCTCGATGCCAAAGGTCGCCTGCTGCGTGTAGGGGTTCAGGAATTTATCGGGATAGCCGCGCAGGCGCGTGGTGTCAATGCCGAACTGCGCGTAGTAGGCAGAGCGACCGGGCCGGATGGTGAGATCGCGCGCGGGCAGGTTTGCGCCCGCCGGGAAAGCGGCGAGCGGCGCAAAGGAGGTCGGGAAGCCGAGCGTGCCGGGCGTCGCCGTGAAGGTGAAGACGCCGGTCGGGCCCGCGAGCGCGAACTGCGCGCCCGTGTTGGCGCGAATCTCCGAATAGTAGATGCCGTAGCTGCCGCGCAGGACGGTGCGGTTGTCGCCAAACAGGTTGTAGGCGAAGCCGACGCGCGGCGCAAGGTTGTTCTTATCGTCCGTGAAGGTCTGGCGCTCGTAGCGCAGCCCTAGATTCAAAGTTAGATCGCGGCGCACGCGCACGTTGTCCTGCGCGAAGACGGAGTAGAGCCATTCGCGCACGTTGTAGTTGGCGTTGCCGAACGACTGCGTGTAGCTCGCCACCTGCGCGAGCGTCAGTTGCGAGGTCGGCAGACACGCGCCCGTGCCCGGCGGGCAGCCCGCACCGCTCGCAAAGGTGAACTGGCCCTGCGTGAAGCCTGAGCCGAACTCCTGCCCGTTGCCGCCGGAGGTGGAGAAGATGGCGTTGCCGCCCAACTTCAGATATTGCCGCCCGCGCGTCCATGAGAGCGTGTCGGCCATTTCATACTGATGATTGATGAGCACGGCCGAGCGCGACTCGCCTTCGGTCGAGATGCCGGGCGGGCGGACGAACTGCGGCGACGGGTTGAGCGGCGTGAACTGCGTGATCGGCGAAGCGAGTTGGAACTGGAAGCGCGCTTCGTTGACGAGCGTCGGGCTGAGCGTGGCCGTTTCGCTCAACTGCGCCGCGTAGGTGCGGCGGCTGAACTTGCGCCCGGCGGACGCGAGCACCACGCCGCTCACGGCATCGGCCGGATTGGTGTCGGTGAAGCGGTCGGCGTTGGCGCGCATGGTCAACGTGTTGCGCGCGTTCAGTTGATGATCGATGCGCCCGAAGAAGAGACCCTGATGATAGTCGCCCGTGAACTGCGTGAGGCCGGGCGTCACGCGCGACGAGATGATCGCATCGCGGCGTTGGATGTTGACTTCCGCGCCCGCGAGAAAATGTGTGCGGTCTTGTTTGAGCGGGCCTGAGAGGATGCCGCTGAATTGACCGAGCCGATCAATCGTGCGCCGCGCCGCGCCGGGCACGCGCGCCTGCAAGCCGCCGGGCCGTGCCACGCCGATCAGATCGGTGTGGAACTCGTTCGTGCCCGTCTTGGTCACGATGTTGACGGCGCTCCCGGTTGTGCGGCCATACTCGGCCGAGACACCATTGGTGAGGATCGTAAACTCTTGCAGCGCGGCGAGCGGGACGTTCGTAAAGAGCGACTGCCGGCCCCACGCATCGTCGCCGTTGCTGCCGTCGATCTGCACGGTGGTCTGGCGGCGACCGCTGCCGTTGACGACGAAGAGGAAGTTGTTGAGGAACAGGTCGCCCGTGCCGCGCGCGGGGCGCACCGCCGAATTGAGTTGCACGAGGTTCGTGATCTTGCGCCCGAAGACGGGCGTCTCTTCGATCTTCTGCAAGTCGAGGCGCGTACTCAACTGCGCCGTGTCGGACTGCACGGCGTCGGTCGTGCCGAGCACGGTCACGTCTTCGATCCGCACCTGCGCGGGCGAGAGCGTTGCGTCGAGCGTGGCGGCTGCGCCCGCGCGCAATTCAATGCCGCTCACTTCGCGCGGCGCGAAGCCGGCCGATGTGACCGTCACTTTATACCGGCCCGTGAGCGGCAGCCCGGCGAGCGTGTAGTTGCCGCCTTCGTCCGTGCGCGCGTCGCGCCTGAGTCCGGTCAACTCATTTGTCGCCGTGACCTCTGCGCCGACGACCGAAGCGCCGGTCTGATCCGCCACGTGTCCGCGAATCGTGCCGGCGTCGAGCGTCTGCGCGCGCCCGCCTTGCGCCGCCGTGCCGAGCAGCGCGCCCGCGAGCGCGCAGAGCGTCAGCCCATGCCACAGTTGCCGCGCCCGCGCGTGCAGTTTAATCCTTGTCATAACTTTGCCTCTCATCTT
>DASVQA010000038.1:0-34056 GCA_036389375.1 Pyrinomonadaceae bacterium
ACGGGTGTCGTGTGCCGATGGGTCAGAGAGCGTGCGTAGCGGATCAGATCGAAGCCGCTGACGGCTGGCAATTCCGCATCGAGGATAATCAGATCAAAGTGCTCCTCACCTGCAAGCTGCTTGTGCGCCTGCCTGCCATCGCGGCAGACCTGCACGCGCCAACCCTCCAGTTCCAGCAACTGCTTGACTGTGAATAAGACGAGATCGTGATCCTCTACGTACAGGACAGTGATCTGCGGCAAAACCCTTTACACCTTTCGCTCGAACTCTTGAGAGAACTTCGCGCGTCTCAGGCAAATCCGTCCGGTTTGATTCGCACAGATTGCTCAAAATTTGTATTGCAAACGCTATTCCCGGCCAAGACCAAAAATGCGGCCCGCTCAAGGGCACGCGATAAACAAACGACTTAAACCGGAATGTGCTGGCTGCGACAGGCGCGCTCGCATGGAATGAGTCGGAAGGGGCGAGGATTTTTTACGCGGCAGTTGCCTTGCCGAAGGAGATAAGACTGGGCGGTAAATGGCTTAGGTAAATTAGCAACACCTCTTGCTGTGTGTACTGAGTTAACACTTGGACGCGAGAGTTCGCAAGCGTTTTCTAATCTGGCTGTGCGTGCGCCGGCAGCACGCGGACAAGTGAATACTTTAGTGCTCGGCTCGCAGCGTTGCGCTTGGGCTTTTGCGCTCGCGCATCAGGCTCACGCGGCGCTTGCGTGGCGGCTTGCGCTCGGTGTGCAATCCCTTTTGCCGGCCGTTGAGGATATAAGCGAGACCCTGATGAGTGATGCCTAACAGACGCGCGGCGCGCGTGACGCTGCCGCCTGCGCTGTCGAGCGCCAGCCGCAGTAGCCGACCCTCGTGGGCGCGCAGTTCTTCTTCCAGCGAACAGTCTGCCCAAGGCTCGGCAAAACCCGCTTTGTGCGTCCCGCGCAGGGCGACGGTCTCAACTGCTGCGGGCGTGATGATTGCGCCGTCCGGCGCGGTGATAAATGTGCGTTCGATGAGTGCCCGCAGTTCGCGCGCGTTGCCTGTGAGCGGCAGCAGGCGCATGGTCTCAATGCTCTCAGGCGTGAAGTTGATCCGTTTGTTGTGCTGGCGCGTGGCGACATCAATAAAATGGCGGGCCAGTACCGGAATGTCTTCGGGCCGTTTACGCAACGGCAGCAGTTCGAGGTGGAAGCCTGTGAGCCGGTAGAACAGATCGGCCCGGAACAGTTTACGCGCCATCTGCTGCCGCAGGTCGTGGTTCGTTGCGGCGATGATCCGCACGTTCACGCGCTCCGGCAGGGCACTACCCAGCGCATACATCTCGCCCTGCTCGATCAGACGCAACAGCTTCGCCTGATTAGCAAGGCTCAGTTCACCGATCTCGTCCAGGAAGAGTGTGCCCCCTTCCGCGATTCGTGCTGCGCCGGGGTAATCATCCGTCGCGCCGGTAAAACTGCCCTTGCGATGACCGAAGAGTTGCGACTCAACCAGCGTGGCACAGAGCGCCGCGCAGTTGATGGCGACGAACAGGCCGGAGCGTTCGCTCCACTCGTGGATCAGGCGTGCGAGCACTTCCTTGCCTGTGCCCGTCTCGCCTGAAAGCAGCACAGCCTCATTAGTCGCCGCCACACAGCGCGCCTCTTGTAACAACAGCACCGACGTATCCGCCGCATGAATGAACCGGGTGGTTTCGGCCCGCGCCGGAGCGGGCTGGGTGGCTGCGGCGAATAGCCGGCGCGCACAGGCGCGCAGACGCGCAACCGTCTCGGCATGCTGCGCGTTAGCCAGACTCTCGTCGGCTTGCAGATAGATCGTGCGCTGCTCGACGGGCGTCAGACTGCCCGACAGTTCTTCCAGCAGACACAGGGCGGCGCGGCCCGTGCCCTCGCTATCGCCCGCCAGCACGCCCGTATCGAGGGCGCGCTCAAGCGCAGCACGCGCATCTGCGGTGCGACCGAGTCGCGCCAGTGCCGTGCCATGCGTGGTTAGAGCCTCAGTCAGCAGCGCCAACTCGTCGCCGGCCGCGAGCGCACGCACGGCTCCCCGCACAATCTTTTCGGCTTCCACCAAGCGGCCTTCGGCCAAGAGCGCCCGCGCCCGTGTCTCATCAACCTGTGCGATGCTGCCCGTCTCTTTGAGGCTGACGAAGAGGAGGCGGGCCCGACCTAGATGTTCGTGTGCATCGGTGAAACGCCGCAGGCGGAAGAGTAGAAAGCCGAGATTGTTTTCGACGCGCGCGCGGTAACGCACGTGGCCCGCCTGTTCAAAGTGGAAACTGGCCGCCGCGTACTCGATCAAGGCTCGATCAATATAATCCTGCCGGTGCTCGGCCGTGCCCAACTCGTTCAACGTGTTCGCTAAGGTGCTGTGGAACGTGCCCTTCAACACATGGTTAGCACTGACTTCGACGAGCGGCCCGGCTTCGAGCAGAAGCAGCAGCGCATCGTTCAAGCGCCCGGCCGAGCGCTCAACTTCCCCTTTGCGCACGAGCGCGACCGTGCGCAACTCGCCTGACTGCGCGCCCACCCGTTCCAGCGCAGCGTGCAAAAGCACCCGCGCCTCGTCATAAGCGCCTTCGCGCCAGTAGCACCAGGCGATCTCGATCTGCGCCTCGGCGGCTTTGCCTTCGTCGCCCAGCGTCTCGAACCGGGTCAGACTGTTGCTGATTAAATCCTTTGCGGACTCCTGCGCTCCAGCCATCTGACGCGCGCTGCCAAGCCAACCCGTCAGCGAACCGGCCCGCAATAACAGTTCAGCCTGCGCGCGCTCGTCCAGATCGGTCAACAGGGGAGAGACACCGATGCCGCGCCAGAACTCGCCGAGACCGCTGCTCGCCGCCTCGTAATTGCCCGCATCCTCCAGTGCCTTAGCCAGTGCGCAGCGGAACTGCACCTGTTCTGCCCGATTTAGCCTTGGCTCGTCCAGCCGGCGCAACAGCACTGTCGCTAAGTCCATGTGAGGGCGTTCCTTTTATGAGTTAGCAAGATTTCTTGCATGGCTACGAATTTTGGACGGAGAGGTGTATCATGCCGTCACTTTAATTGCGGCGGCCCGGCTGATTCGAGCTAGGCCGTCACTCAAACCTCAGGAGCAAAACAATGAACAAACTTCGGACAATCTGTGCCACATTAATCCTTCTTCTAGCCTTTGAGGCTACGGGTTACGCCTTGGACGGCATTATGGGCACTGGCATCGACAGTAACGACACACCGCGTGGCGTTGTGCATGATGGGGGAACCGACGATCCAGACAAACTATTAGTGGAAATAGAACTAATTGTTTTGGAGAACATTATTGCGCTGTTCTAAATCCTGACCCGCCTACGGTCAACAAATTTGCGCCGACCACTTACACACTGTCCACGCGACGGGCTGGAAGATGAGTAGCCCCTTCATCTAACCCGGTGCAGATGCTGGTAGAAAAGAGCACGCCGGTTGGCGGCCCGAGCGCGTGCGCGGGTGAGGAGAAGTATGCCCGCAGCCCTCGCGCTAGGCTTGCGTTTTGGCGCTAACACGCCAGCATCCTACTCTTTATATTAGCTTAAAAGCAACCTGATTCTTCTTGGCAAGCAGGGGCAAACCCTTAGCGCGCGGCTCGCCCTGGCTTGCTGTCGGCACGATTTATTTAAGTCTCCTGACATGGCCGCTCAGGCCGCACGTCGCTGCCACCCGATTTGTTGCCCTGCCTACTTTCGCATTAAGCTATAGTAACTGTTCAAACAGCAACGCTGTAGGGCTTTCTCTGCTTCCAGTCTATATGAGTCATTCATCATTAAATCGAATTTCGCCCGTATTGCAAAACTTTGTCAGCCGCCATTTCAAGTTTTTTTTCATCGGCTTGCTGGCTGCCCTGCCGCTCGGCTGTGCGCGGCCGGCGGCCGAACAGCCAGCGCAACGCTATGAACTGAAAGGCGTAATCGTGTCCTTCGATAAGGGACAGCGGCAGGTTGTCATCTCGCATGAAGACGTGCCGGGTCTGATGGCCGGCATGACGATGGGCTTTACGCTCAAGGACGAGACCGCTTATGAGGTGATGCGGCCGGGAGACCGTATTCAAGCCACGCTCGTCGTGGCCGGCGAGCGCTCATGGCTGGAAGACCCTGCCATCACGCAGGCGACGCCCGCAGCCGGCAGCACGCTTGCGCCCGCTGCAACGGCAGAACCGCAACCCGGTGCGCCTGTGCCTGATTTTGCACTCACGAATCAGGACGGGCAGCCAATCAATCTTCAGCACTATCACGGGCGGGCGCTGGTCGTCACGTTCATCTACACGCGCTGTCCTCTGCCGGATTTCTGCACCCGCATGAGCACGAACTTTGCGGCGCTCAACCGCGCCATCCAAGCCGACGCAGAGTTGCAGCCCTTCGCGCATCTGCTGAGCATCACGCTCGATCCGGCTTTCGATACGCCGAAAGTGCTGCGCAGCTACGGGGCGGCGCACACCGAGAACTTCGCGCAGGAAAAGTTTGAGCACTGGGAACTGGCCACCGGCCGCCCCGAAGAGATTAAACAACTCGCGCAATTCTTTGGTCTGACCTACATGCAAGAGAGCGATCAGATCATCCACTCGCTGCGCACCGCGCTCGTCAGCCCCGAGGGGAAACTGGTCAAAGTTTATCGGGGCAATGAATGGCAACCGGCCGACGTGCTGCGCGATCTGCACCTGCTGCGCGCGGGCAAACAGGTTTCATAAAAGCGGCGCTGAATTTTGCTGACCGGCGGCGATAAACAACAAGAGACGGCGCATCGGTCGTGCGGCCGTCTCTCGTCTTTGAACGCGCGCTTTGTTTAGCCTTTGAGTTTCCTGATCTCTTCCGTCAATACGGGTATGACCTCGAACAGGTCGCCGACGATGCCGTAATCTGCGATGTCGAAGATCGGCGCTTCGGGGTCTTTGTTCACGGCGACAATCGTGCCCGCGTTCTTCATGCCCACCAGATGCTGGATCGCGCCGGAGATGCCAAGCGCCACGTAGAGTTTCGGCGCGACGGTCTGACCCGACGAACCGATCTGACGATCAATCGGTAGCCAGCCCGCATCGCAGATCGGGCGCGAGGCGGCAAGCTCTGCACCGAGCGTATCGGCCAACTGCTGCACGAGCGCCAGATTCTCCTGACTCTTGATGCCGCGCCCGACGGCGACGATGGTATCGGCTTTCGTCAGATCAACTGCCTGCTTCACCTCTTGAAACGGCGGCTCAGGCTTCATCCGCACTGCGCCGATCTCGACCGGCATAGACTCAACGTGCGCTGCGCTCTCGCCGCGCGCGGCCTGTTCCGCCCGGTACGCGCCCGCCTGGAAGGTGGCGAAAGTGGGCGCATCGCCGGCCGGCACAACGTCGGCGTCGAGTTTGCCGAGAAAGATGCGGCGGGCGAACGTCACCATGCCGTCGGCGACGGAGGCGCGCACGCAGTCGCTGATCACGTCGCGCCCAAAGCGCGCCGCGAGTTTCGGAGCGCAGTCGCGCACAAGATATGTGTGCGGCATCAGGACGAAATTCGGGGCGAGCGTCTTGATGGCCTGCGCCAGCGCGTCCGCGTAAGCGTCGGGCGTGTAGTCGGCTAACTGCGCGTGCTCGACCGAGATGACTTTGTCGAGTTGATAAGCGGCGATCTCCTGCGCCAGCCCCGCGTCCGTGCCTAAGACCAGTGCCGTGACCGTTTGCCCTAACGCCGCGCCCAGTTGCTGCCCGGCCGCCAGCGCCTCGAAGGTTGTCTTACCAAATGCGCCCGCGCGCTGCTCCGCAAAAACAAGTATGCCGTTTGCCATAAGATTGGATGAGGTGCTTCGTTAAATGACCCGTGCTTCCGTGCGCAACTTCTCCGCGAGTTGCGCTGCGCCGGCTTTAGCGTCGCCGTCGCCGAGAAACTGCGTCTGCTTGGTCTTCTGTGGGAAATAGACTTTGGTCACACGCTGATCGGGCGCAGCAGTCGCCGCGTCGGCGGCGGGCTGCACCTCTCTAATCTCTTTCTTCTTCGCGGCCATGATGCCCTTCAGCGTCGCGTAACGAATCTGGCTGATGCCCGATTGAATCGTCAGCAGGGCCGGGCGCGGCATCGCGTACCACTGATACCAACCGCTCTCAAGTTCGCGCTTCACGCGCAACTGCTCGCCCGTCGCGTCCACTTCGATGACGATGGTCGCATGCGGCAGCCCCAGCAACTCCGCGACGATCACGCCCGTCTGCCCGTAGCCGTTGTCGTCCGACTGCAAACCCGTCATGACCAGATCAGCCTGCTCGCCGCGAATAGCTTCGGCGAGTGCCTGCGCCGCTCCCAACGGGGCAAGCTTCGTCAGTTCATCACCGACGACGTGGATGGCGCGGTCAGCGCCACGCGCCAGCGCATCTTTGATCACGGACTTGACGCGCTGCGGCCCCATCGAGCAGACAACCACCTCGCCGCCGTGCTTCTCCTTTAACCTGAGCGCCTCTTCCAGCGCGTAGCCGTCCGACTCGTTCACCTCGTAAGAGAGATCGTCCTCTGCGATCCACGTTGCATCCTTGTTGAGCCGCAGGATCGCATCCTTGTTAGCGACCTGCTTCATGAGCACAATGATTTTCATAAGCCAGTAGTCAGTAGTCAGTAGCCGGTAGTCGGTAGCAAGGCAGCAGTTGTTTTTCTACTGGCTACCGGCTACTGACTACTGACTACTTTTTCATTCCTCGTATCGCTTGAACAATAGGGCGGCGTTTGTGCCGCCGAAGCCGAAGCTGTTGGAGAGCGCGTAATTGATATGCGCTTCGCGCGGCTCGTTCGGCACGTAGTCGAGATCGCATTCCGGGTCAGGGTTGACGTAGTTGATCGTGGGCGGGAGCATGTTGCGCTGAATCGCCAGCACGGAGAAGACCGCTTCGATGCCGCCCGCCGCGCCGAGCAGGTGGCCGGTCATAGACTTCGTCGAACTGACCGCCAATTTGTAGGCGTGCGCGCCGCAGGTCTGTTTGATCGCCAGCGTCTCGAATTTGTCATTGTAGGGCGTGGAAGTGCCGTGCGCGTTGATGTAGCCGACCTCGTCGGGGCTGACGCCGGCATCGCGGAGCGCCATCTGCATCACGCGTGTTGCGCCGGAGGCAGTCTCGTCCGGCATCGTGATGTGGAAGGCGTCCGCCGTCATGCCGTAGCCCACCACTTCGGCGTAAATCTTCGCGCCGCGCGCCTGCGCAAACGACAACTCTTCGAGGATCAAAAGCCCTGCGCCTTCGCCGATGACGAAACCATCGCGGTCGCGCTCGAAGGGGCGCGAGGCGTGTGCCGGATCGTCGTTGCGCGTCGAGAGCGCACGCATCGAGGCGAAGCCCGCGACGGCCATCGGCGTAATGGCCGATTCAGCGCCGCCGCAGATCATCACGTCGGCGTCGCCGCGCTGGATGATCTTGTAGCTATCACCGATGGCGTGCGCGCCGGCCGAGCAGGCGGTGGCGGTGGCGGAATTTGGCCCTTTCGCGCCCGTGCGGATCGAGACCTGACCGGCCGCCAGATTCACAATCGCTGACGGAATGAAGAAGGGCGAGACGCGACCGGGGCCGTCTTTCAACAGCTTCTCGTGCTCGCGTTCGATGGCCCAGAAGTCGCCGATGCCGCTGCTGATGTAAGTGCCGACGCGTTCCGCATTATCGGCCGTCACTTTAAGCCCGCTATCGCCCATCGCTTCGTCGGCGGCGGCGATGGCGTAGTGGATAAACGACCCCATCTTGCGCGCCTCTTTTTTCTCGACGAACTTGAGCGGGTCGAAGTCATGCACCTCGGCGGCGATGCGGACGGGAAACTTTGTGGTGTCGAACTTGTGGATGTAATCCACGCCGCTCTTGCCCGCCATCAGCGCAGCCCAAGTGGACTCGACGCTCAAACCGATCGGCGTGATCAGCCCCAGTCCCGTGACAACGACGCGACGTTTCAAGATGTACTGCTCCTGCTTGAGAGAACTGTTAGCCATGTTCTGACTCGGCGCGCAACCGGCTCGCCATCAATCACCGCCGGGCGCTGGAACGCAACCGACACGTCGGGCGCTTTCTAAGGACGCGCGCTGGTCGCGGGCGACTGTGTACATAAGCCCGCCCGCGACGAATGTGCAGCCCGGCTCGCGCGGACAACGCCGCCGGGCTACTTGTTCATGTGCTGCTCGATATAGTTGTAGGCGTCGCGCACGCTCTGAATCTTCTCGGCGTCTTCATCCGGAATTTCAATATTGAACTCTTCCTCGAAGCGCATGACGAGTTCCACTGTGTCGAGCGAGTCTGCGCCGAGGTCGTCAATGAAGCGCGCGTTCGGCGTCACCTCGTTTTCGTCCACGCCTAATTCGTCCACGATAATCTGCTTCACCTTGTTCTCGATCTCTTGTTGATCGGGCATGGTAATTCTGCTCCTCTGTCGCTTAAGAGTAGGAAAACTTTTTGCTGACGTTTGCGATGCACCGCATTAAACCATGCTTGCGCGCGAATTGCCACTCTCAATTGTCGCTTGCAAACGCCGCGCGCGTCGCCGCGAGGCTCGCACTGTCTTCAACATTCAGGCAACGCACGGCCGGCGCGATCTGGCGCACTAACCCCGCTAAGACTTTGCCGGGGCCGACCTCGATGAAGGTTTCGACGCCGTGCATCTCGACCAACCGCTCGATTGATTCGCGCCAGCGCACCGGCGCAGAGACCTGCCGGACGAGCGCTGCGCGGGCCGCGCTGCCCGCACGCGTCGGCGCGGCATCAACGTTCGTCACGACCGGCACGCGCAACTCATTAAACTCAAGCTGCGCCAGACGGGCCGCCAACTGCTCCTCTGCCGGCTGCATCAACGCGCAGTGAAACGGCGCGCTCACGTTCAACTTCACAGCCTTACGCACGCCGCGCGCTTTCAACAACTCCACCGCGCGGTCAACCGCGCCCGCGTGCCCCGCGATCACAATCTGCTTGGGCGAATTGATGTTCGCCGGGCTGCACACCTCGCCCTGCGCCGCTTCCGCGCAAGCCGCCGCAACCATGTCCGGGTCTGCCCCCAAAATCGCCGCCATCGCGCCGACGCCGACCGGCACAGCCGCCTGCATGTAACGCCCGCGCGCGCGCACCGTCCGCACCGCCGTCGTAAGCGATAACGCACCGGCCGCAACCAGCGCAGAGTATTCGCCGAGGCTGTGCCCGGCGACGTAATCAGGCGCGGGCAAACCTTCCGCCTGCATCGCACGCAAGGCCGCAATCGAAGTTGTCAAAAGCGCTGGCTGCGTGTGCTCCGTCAACTGCAACTCTTCGGCCGGCCCTGTAAAGCACAACTGCGACAGCGAGAAACCAAGCGCCTCGTCCGCCTCGGCAAACACCGCGCGCGCCGCCGGGTAATGCTCCGCGAGGTCGCGCCCCATGCCGACCGCCTGCGAACCCTGACCGGGAAAGATGTATGCGATCATGTTCGGCTCAGAGCTACCATCTCATCAATACCGCGCCCCACGTGACGCCGCCGCCGAATGAAGCGAGCAGGACGAGATCGCCCGCCGCGATCTTGCCCATCTGGACGCATTCGTCGAGCGCAATCGGGATCGAAGCCGAAGAGGTGTTGCCGTGCATGGCGATGTTGGAATAGACGCGCTCCGTGTCCACCTTCAGGTTATTCGCCACCGCGTCCGTGATGCGCTGATTCGCCTGATGCGGAATGAACAGCTTCACGTCGTCGGCCTTGTAGCCCTTCTCTTCCAGCACCTCGCGCGACACGTCCGCCATTGAGCGCACCGCGACTTTGAACAACTCGTTTCCGCGCATCCTGTAGAAGTGCGCGCCGGCCGCGACGTTTTCCGCCGTCAACCCCATGCGCGTGCCGCCGCCGGGCGCGAATAGCTGTTCGGTGTAGCGCCCGTCCGAGCGTATGCGCGCGGCCAAGATGCCGCGCTCGCCTTCGACGGGGCCGAGCACGGCCGCGCCCGCACCGTCGCCGAAGATGACGCACGTCGCGCGATCCGTATAGTCCACGTAGCGCGTCAGCAACTCCGCCCCGATGACGAGGGCGTAGCGCGCCTGTCCCGTCTTGATCATCGTGTTGGCGAGCGTCAGCCCATAGAGAAAACCGGAACAGGCGGCGGCGAGATCGAAGGCAGCGGCTTTGTGTGCGCCGAGTTCGGTCTGGACGATACAGCCGGTTGACGGTAAGACCTGATCTGGCGTGACGGTCGCGCAGATGAGCAGATCGATCTCGCCGGGATCAATCTTCGCGCGTTCTATCGCCTGCCGCGCGGCGCGGACGGCGAACATCGAGGTGTATTCGCCGTCGGCGGCCTTGTGGCGCTGCTTGATGCCGGTGCGCGAGGTGATCCAATCGTCCGAGGTATCCACCATGCGCTCAAGGTCGGCGTTCGTCAAGACGCCTTCCGGGTAAGCGTGCCCCGTGCCTAAGATGCCGGCATTCACGTTCGCCATGTTCAACCTCCGACCTCTGCTGATTCAGACTCGCGCGCGTGTGTCTCGGCCACGCCGCGCTGGATGCGTTCGTTTGCGCCGCGCTCGGAGAACTCTTTCACGATGCGGACGGCGTTGCGAATGGCGCGCGCGTTCGAGCTACCATGCCCGACAATGACGATGCGGCGCACACCCAACAGCGGTGCGCCGCCGTACTCCGAATAGTCGAGCTTCTTTTTCAAACGCTGGAACGCAGGCCGCGCCAGCACCGCGCCCGCCTTCGTCGTCGCCGACGTGCCCAACTCGCGGCGGATCATCGAGAGGAAAGCGTCCTGCAAGCCTTCGGACAGTTTGAGCATGACGTTGCCGACAAAACCGTCCGTGATGATCACGTCAACCGCGCCGGTGAATACGTCGCGCCCCTCGATGTTGCCGACGAAATTCAGGCTGCCGAGTTCGCGCAGGAGCGGAAAAGCTTCCTTCGTTAGCTCGTTGCCCTTCGCCTCTTCTTCGCCGATGCTCATCAGCCCGACGGTCGGCCGGGCGAGGCCAAGCACGGCGCGGGCGTAGGCGTCGCCCATGACGGCGAACTGGGCCATGTGGGCCGGCTTGCAGTCGGCGTTTGCGCCCACGTCCAAGAGCAGCACAGGCTTGTTGGCTTTGGTCGGGATGAGCGCGGCGAGCGCTGGGCGGTCAACGCCGGGCAGCATGCCGAGCACCATCTTCGCCGTCGCCATCGCCGCGCCCGTGTTGCCGGCGGAGACGAAACCGTCGGCCTGTCCGTCTGCGACGAGTTTCGCGCCGATGCGCAAAGAGCTTTTGCGCTTGCGCCGCACGGACGTGGCCACAGGCTCGCCCATGCCGATCACTTCCGGCGCTTCCACGAGTTCGATCCCTCGGTCGCCCTGCCTGCGCCAACCGCAACGACGCAACTCCGGTTCGACGCGCTCAGTCTGCCCGACAAGGATAATGCCGACGCCTAAATCGCGCGCCGCCGCGAGCGCACCATCAATTTCCGGGTGCGGCGCGTTGTCGCTGCCCATGGCATCTACGACAACCTTGCCGGTCAGTTGTTGTCCGTGCTTCATCTGGCGGCGCGCAAAGTTGCTCGCGTCCAAACCTGCCAGCGCGCCGCGTTAAACCTCTTGCTCGACGCGCACCACTTCGCGCCCCTTGTAGTGCCCACACTTCGGGCAGACGCGATGCGGCATGCGCGGCTCCTGACAGTTCGGGCAGAGCGTGGTCTGCGGCGCGCGCAGGGCATCGTGCGCCCGGCGCTTGCCTGTCCGCGCTTTGGAATGTCTACGTTTCGGATTCGGCATAATTACTCCTTAAAGATAATGACGAGTGACGAATTTAAACCGTCTGGCTCGTCACTTGTCACTCGTCACTTTCTTTCAACGCGGCGAGACCGGCCCAGCGCGGGTCGGTCTGTTGCTGCGCGCACGCGCATGAGTGCTTGTTCAAATCCACGCCGCAGGTCGGGCACAGCCCCTTGCATTCCTCGCGGCACAGGCTACGCAACGGCAGCGCGAGCAATAGTTGTTCACGCACTAACTCGTCGAGGTCTATGGTCTCGCCGGTATAGACCGAGGTTTCCAGATCATCGGGTTGCAACTCGGTGCTGTCCGTCTCCTCGATTGCATCCGGCGGATCGTAGCTCACGTCAAATTCGGCCTTGAGCGGCATGGCGACCGGCGCGAGACAGCGGTCGCAATAGACTTCGACCTCTGTGGCGACTTGGCCGTGTATGCGGACGCGTTGCCGTTTGCGACTTATCTGCCCGCGAACCTGCGCGTCTGCGAGCAGGCGTGCGCGTTCGTCTTCGAGCGGCAATTCGGCCGGGCTGTACGTGTGCGCGAAGGGCTGGCCTGCTTCGGACAGCTTATCTATTTCGATCTGCATTGGCTCGTCCCTACCCACAGGCGCGCACGCGGGAATTTAGCCACCCGCGCGCAAAAGGGCAATTATAGCGGGCGCAACGCGCGTGTCAACGCGCGCGGGACTCAATCCGCTATTGCGCCGACTTGCGCAACAGCGCCGCGAGCCGCACGTCCCCACCCGTCAACAACCGCGCGCGCTCCGGACTCGCGCCGAAAAATGAACGCAGCAAAGCTTCGTCCGTGAAGCGCGCGGCGCGGTGCGAACCGTTCCCCGTAGCGTTCCGCTGCTTGCTGGTTGCGCGCGCCTGCGCGAAGGCTTTGCGCGCGCCCGCCGCATCGCCCGCCCGGCGCAGCAGCAAGCCGAGCAGGTTTAACGCTTCCGCGTAATGCTTGTCGAGCGCGCACGCCTTGTTGACGTGTTTCGTTGCGAGTTTGTCGAAGTTGAGTTGATAGGCGGCGAGCGCGACGGCGTAATGCGTCTCCGGCGCACTGTGGGCCGCAAGCGCGCGCTTGCAGGCGGCCAACGCTTCGCGCCAGCGCCCTTCATGCGCCAGCAGACGCCCGCGCGCGTAATGCAACGCGAAGCCCGACGCGCCGCCCAGACGCTCCGCCTCCGTCAGCAACGCGTACGCACCCGCAGCATCGCCCTCGTCGCCGCGCACGAGCGCGAGCAGCAGGCAGACGCCCGCATCGGTCGGCGCGCTGGCAAAGGCGCGGGTCAGATAGCTGTGCGCCAGACGCAGTTTGCCGGTCTGGAAGAAACGCCGGCCCAACAGCGTGTTCAGCAGCGCATGTTCGGGCGCGAGCGCGGCGGCACGCTCAAGCAGACGCCAGCCGTCGTCCGGCTTTGTCCCTTTGAGCGCCGCGAAACCTTCGTCAACAAGCTGTTTGAACTCGCGCGCCGACGCGCCGCCGTAAGCTTGCACAATCGTCGCGCGCAGTTCGTCGCGCTGCCGCGTCTGCCGCACCTCTTCCGTCGCTCGCGCGCAGTTCGCCTCCCACAGACGCTGCAACTCGCCGACCGTGATGATGCCCGCCGCGCTCAGCATGGCGATGAGCGATTCGAGCAGCATGTGTTCGCGCGAGACGATCTGCGCCTGCTGCGAGAGCAATTCCGTGCCGCGTTCCAGATGACCGATGACGCGTGTGAGACTGTTCTCCATCAGCGAGAGGCGTTCGACCACCAGCGCCTCGTGCTGCCCCGCCGCCAGCGCGTCCTCTTCAAACCTGAGCGCCGACGGCTCGACCACCAGCATCAAACGCGTCCCGCATTGCCCGCACAATTCCTCACCCAGCGGATTGACCGCCCGGCAACGCTGACAACGAATCTGCTGATGGCTTCTCATTGAAAAGCGGGGATGAGTGACAAGTGACGAGTTAAGCACTTGTCTTATCTCGGCACTCGGCACTTGTCACTTGTCACTGTAGTTATAGAATCCGCGCCCGGACTTGCGGCCGAGCCAGCCGGCGTCAACGTACTTTTTCAGGAGCGGGCAGGCCCGGTATTTAGGGTCGCCCAGTTCCGTGTGCAGGACGTTGAGGATGGCCAGACAGACATCGAGGCCGATGAAGTCAGCGAGCGTGAGCGGCCCCATCGGGTGATTCATGCCGAGTTTCATGATGCCATCGATTGACTCGCGCGTGGCGACGCCTTCGTAGAGCGCGAAGATGGCCTCGTTGATCATCGGCATCAGGACGCGGTTGGAGACGAAGCCGGGCGCATCGTTGCATTCGAGTGCGGTCTTGCCGAGTTGCTCGCAGAGCGCGCGCGTGCGCTCGTACGTCTCGTCCGACGTGGCGATGCCGCGTATCACTTCGACCAGTTTCATCACCGGCACGGGGTTCATAAAGTGCATGCCGATGACTTTGTCGGGGCGATGCGTGGCCGCGCCAAGTTTGGTGATCGAGATGGACGAGGTGTTGGAAGCGAGAATGGCGTCCGCGCCGGTCAACTCGTCGAGCGTGCGGAAGATGTTCGCCTTCACGCCCACGTCTTCCGTCACGGCTTCGATCACGAACTGCGCGTCTTTGAGATCGTTCAGGTTCGTCGTCAGTTGCACGCGTTCGATGATGGTCTGCTTCTCTGCCTCCGCGAGCCGGGCCTTGTCCACGTCGCGTTGCAGGCTGCGCTCAATCGCCGCGCGCCCCCGTTGCAGCAACTCGTCCGTCACGTCGCGCATGACTACCGTGTAACCGGCCCGCGCGCACACCTGCGCGATGCCGTTGCCCATCGTGCCCGCGCCGATTACGCCGATTACTTCAGCCACTCTGTCTCCCGCTCCAAAGTTAAAACCATCAAGCCAGCCCAGCGAAGCAGACTCGCCTCTGCGCCATTATGGCCTGTCGGTGAATTTATCTATTAACGCTCGACCGCCATGGCCACCGCGTTGCCGCCGCCCAGACAGAGCGCCGCCAGTCCGCGCCGCACGTTGCGCCGCCGCATCTCGTGTAACAAGGTCGTCAGTACGCGCGAGCCTGATTGCCCGATGGCGTGCCCGAGCGCAACCGCGCCGCCGTTGACGTTCACCTTCTGCGGGTCTAGCTGCAACTCACGAATGATCGCCACCGCCTGCACGGCGAAGGCTTCGTTCAACTCGATCAGGTCAACTTCATTGAGCGACCAGCCCGCTTTCCGCAGGACTTTGCGGATCGCTTCGACCGGAGCCATCATCACCAGTTCAGGTTGAATCCCGGAGGTAGCCTGCGCCGCGATGCGCGCCAGCGGCTCGACGCCGAGCGTGCGCGCGCGCTCAAGCGAAGTGACGACCAACGCGGAAGCGCCGTCGTTGACGCCCGGCGCGTTGCCCGCCGTCACCGTGCCGCCCTCTTTGAAGGCTGCTTTCAGTTTCCCCAGCGCCTCAAGCGTCGTGTCCTCGCGCACCGGCTCGTCCGTGTCGAACAGCACGGGCGCGCCCTTCTTCTGCGGCAACTCGACGGGCAGAATCTCGTCCTTGAACTTACCGGCCTTCGCCGCTGCCGCCGCTTTGCGGTGTGAGTTTAAGGCGTACTCGTCCTGCTCGGCGCGCCCGACGCCGTAGCGTTCGGCGACGACCTCACCCGTGTTGCCCATGTGATAGTTTTCAAACGCGCACCACAGGCCATCATGGATCAGTGCATCGAGCATCGTGGCGTTACCCATGCGATAACCTTCGCGCGCCTTCGGCAGCACGTAGGGCGCGTTCGACATCGACTCCATGCCGCCCGCAACCACGATCTCCACATCGCCAAGCTGCACGCCCTGCGCCGCCATCATCACGGCCTTTAAGCCCGACCCGCAGACCTTATTGATCGTCACGGCCGAAACGCCGAAGGGGATGCCACCCTTGAGCGCCGCCTGCCGCGCAGGGTTCTGCCCTAAGCCCGCCTGTATGACGCAGCCCATGATCACTTCGTCCACGTCTTCCGGGGCGACGCCCGCGCGCCGCACGCTCTCGCGCACGACGAGCGCGCCCAGATCGGTCGCCGAAAGATGCTTCAGCGCACCTAAGAATTTCCCCGTCGGCGTGCGTACCGCGCTGATGATGACCGCTTCCCTGTTCTCCGGCATATTTACACCTCATAAAAGCAGTGACGAGTGTCAGGTGACGAGTGCCGAGCAGCGGACAAGTTCTCAACTCGTCACTTCTCACTCGTCACTTGTCACTGTAGTTTCGATTATACGGTCGCACTAAGGTGTGTCAAGCAAACGCTCCGGCGCTTATTGCGTTGAAAGCATCGGGCGTGAGTGTTAGACTCGCGTGCGCCGCGCGCTGGAAGCGGTCAACGCGCCGGGCGATTCCAATCGGATAAAACTTAATCTCAACATGCAAGCACTGATACTCGCCGGCGGAAAGGGCACGCGGCTGCGGCCACTCACGGTCTATACGCCGAAACCGATTGTGCCCATCTGCAACCGTTCGTTTCTGCTCTACCAGATCGACACGCTGCGCCGGGCCGGCATCTTCAATATCACGCTCTCGCTCTCGTACCAGCCTTTCAAGATCGAGCAACTGCTCGGCGACGGCGCGGAGTACGGTGTCAAGATCAAGTACACGACCGAGCCGCAGCCGATGGGCACGGCCGGCGCGTTCAAGTTTGCCGAAGAGTTGATCCGCGAGCGCACGGTCGTCTTCAACGGCGACATCCTGACCGATCTGGATCTGGAAGCCGTCCTGCGCGAGCACGAAGCGCGGCAGGCGGCGGCGACCATCGTGCTCGCGCCGGTCGAGAACCCTACCGCCTACGGGCTAGTCGAAACCGAACCGGACGGGCGCGTGCGCCGCTTCCTTGAGAAGCCGAAGGCCGACGAGTGCTCTGTCAACACGATCAACGCGGGCACTTATGTGCTTGAGCCGCGCCTGCTCGATCTCATCCCGGCCAACGAGAACTATTCGTTCGAGTACAATCTCTTCCCCGACCTGCTCCGGCGCGGCGAGCCGTTCTACGCGCACGTGCCCGGCCAGACTTACTGGATCGACATCGGCACACCCGCACGCTACCTGCAAGTGCATCACGATCTGCTGGCGAATCGCGTCGGGCACGTCCGTTTGCACGACCGGCGCGGCGACTTCGATCTGGCCACGTCCGCCGAAGTTGACGACCGCTCGCTTATTGCCGACGGCTGCATCATCAAACCCGGCGCGCAGATCATCAACTCCGTGCTCGGACAGGGCTGCTACGTTGACGAACGCGCGCGGATCGAGAACTCCGTCGTCTGGGCGCACACGCGCATCTATGCCGACGCACAACTCGACGGCGCGATCATCGGGCGCGGCTGCCACATCGGCCGCGCCGCGCAGATCGGGACCGGCGCTGTGCTCGGCGACAAGACATCCCTGACCGATTACACGAAAGCCGGGAACAGCTAATGAGTCAGCGCGTCGCGCAGACCACCATCCGCTTCGGCACGGACGGCTGGCGGGCCATCATCGCGCAGGATTTCACCTTCGCTAATCTGGCCCGCGTCGCGCAGGCTTACGCCGATTATTTGCGCCGCCGCAGCGATGCCGCTCAAGCAGCCGCAGCGAACCAGCGGACACGCAGCCCGCTTGTCATCGTCGGCTACGACCGGCGCTTCATGTCCGAGCAGTTCGCCCGCCACGCCGCAGAGGTGCTGGCGGGCAACGATCTCAAGGTCTGGCTATTTGCCGAGGACGTGCCGACGCCGCTTGTGTCGTGGGCCGTGCGCGCTTGCGACGCGGCGGGCGGCGTGGTCATCACCGCCTCGCACAACCCGGCCGAGTTCAACGGCTTCAAGCTCAAAGCGCCGTGGGGCGGCAGCGCCACGCCTGAGACGACGGTCGAGGTCGAATCGCTCGTGGACGCGCGCCCGCCGCAGCGCACATCGCTCGCGCCCGATGCGCGCGGCGATTTAGCGACGGCGGTGGAAAGCTACCGCGCGCAGATTGCCGACTATGTTGACCTCGCCCGACTGCGCGCGACCGAGGCGCGCGTCGTCGTCGATTCCATGCACGGCGCGGGCGGGCGCTGGGTCGAGAGTTTTCTGCAAGGCGGTGCGCTCGCGGTCGAGACGATCCGGGCCGAGCGCGACCCGCGTTTTGGCGGTGTCAGTCCCGAACCGATTGACCGCAACCTCGCGCCGCTCAAAGCGCGTGTGCGAGAGCGCGGGGCACTCTTGGGGCTGGCGACGGACGGCGACGCAGACCGCCTCGGCGCGGTCAACGAGCTGGGCGCAACGATGACGATGCACGAGGTTGTGCCGCTCATCCTGCTGCATCTGGCGCGGCGGCGCGGCATGTCGGGCGGCGTGGTACGCACCTTCTCGCAATCTGTCCTGACCAAGCGCATCGCCGCCGCGCACAATCTCAAACTGCATGAGACGCCCATCGGCTTCAAGTACGTGGCCGACCTGATGCTGCGCGAAGACATACTGCTGGGCGCGGAAGAGTCCGGCGGCATCGGCGTCAAGGGGCACATTCCTGAGCGCGACGGTCTGCTCAACTCGCTGCTCCTGCTTGAAACGATCATCAGCGCAGACAAGCCGCCCTCTGAACTGGTCAAGGAGATGCACCGCGAGTTCGGCGCGTTCTACTACGACCGGCGCGACCTGCACACGGAGGTTGCGCGCGGCCTCAATCTCGTCGCGCAACTCGCCGCCGCGCCGCCCGCGCAAGTGGCGGATTACGCGGTCGAGAAGGTTGAGAAACTCGACGGCGCAAAGCTCATCTTCGCAGACGAGTCCTGGCTGCTGTTTCGCCAATCCGGCACGGAACCTGTCCTGCGCATCTACGCGGAGGCGACTTCGATTGAGAAGCGCGATGCGCTGCTGGCGAGCGGCAGCGCGCTCGCGCAGGCGCATGCTTGAACCATGATCAAACAGTTCATCCTATGTGTCGCGGCTGCGACGCTCTCGCTTAACGGACTCGGCGGGCAGTTCGAGCAACTGGCGCAGCCTGCGCGCGGGCACGTCGGCGCGGCCGTCGTGCTGCTTGAGACGGGCGCGGCGGCCGATTTTCATGGCGACGAACAGTTTCCCATGCAGAGCGTCTATAAGCTGCCCATCGGCATGGCGCTCCTGCAACAGGTGGACGCCGGCACAATCAAGCTTGAGCAGCAGGTGCGCGTCGGGGTGGCCGACCTCGTGCCCATGAGCGCCCATAGCCCACTCCGCGACAAATACCCGCGCGGCGTCAGCATCACCGTGCGCGAACTGCTGCGCTACATGCTGGTGCAAAGCGACGGCACGGCGTCCGACGTGCTGCTGCGGCTGGCTGGCGGGCCGCGGCGCGTCAACGCTTACCTGCGCGGGCTGGGCATCGCGGGGATCGTCGTGGCGAACACGGAGCAGGAATTCGCGCAGGACAATCGTGTGCAGTATCGCAACTGGGCCACGCCCAAAGCGATGATCGAACTGCTGCGCGCGGTGCAGGCGGGGCGCGGGTTGTCGGCGTCGAGTCGGGCGCTGCTGTTGCAGTTTATGACGGACTCTGTGCCGGGCGCGCACAGGCTAAAAGGTCTGCTGCCCGCAGGCGCATCGGTCGCGCACAAGACGGGCACGTCGGGCACGGTCGCGGGCGTGACGGCGGCGACGAACGACGTGGGCCTCATCACTTTGCCCGACGGACGCCATCTGGCGATGGCCGTGTTCGTCTCGGATTCGCCGGCCGATGAAGCGACGCGCGAAGGCGTGATCGCACGGCTGGCACTGGCGGCGTGGGAGTGGGGTCAAGCGCAGGGCCGTTAAGCTTGCGCGCCGGCCGAAGCGCGCAGCTACGCAAGGAAGATTAAATTCCCGCCGCATGCCTGAACTGCCAGAAGTAGAACTCGTCGCGCGTTCGCTGGATCGGCTTGTCCGCCAGCGCCGCGTCGTCGCGGCGAAACTGCTACAACCAACCATCGCACCGGAAACGACGCCGCGCGCCTTCGCACGCAGTCTGCGCGGGCGGCGCATCGAAGGCGTGGGCCGGCGCGGCAAGTTGATCGTGTTCGAGTTGGCGGGCGGACTATTCCTGCTGACGCACCTGCGCATGACGGGTCGCTTTCTGCTGCTGCCGACGGAAGCGGCGCTGCCCAAACACACGCACGCTATTCTTTATCTGGACGACGAGCGCCGCCTCGTCTTTTCAGATCAACGCCGGTTCGGGCGCATGCGGCTGGTGCGCGCCGCCGAATTGCCGCACCTGCGCCAGTGGCGCGCGCTCGCGCCTGAGCCTTTCTCGGCGGAGTTCACGCCCGCCTACCTGCGCGGCGTCTTCGCCCGCACACAGCGCGCGCTCAAAGAGGTGTTGCTGGATCAGACTAAGGTGACGGGTCTCGGCAACATCTACGCCGCCGAAGTGATGTTCCTCGCGGGCGTACACCCGCAAGCGATTGCCGCGCACATCACGCCGCGCCGCCTGCCGCGCCTGCACAGCGCGATCCGCGCGGTGCTCAACGAAGCCATCACGCATGGCTCGACGTTGAATGTCGATCCCGAAGACATAGACGGGAGCTATTATGCCGGTGGTTATCATGGCCGCTGGCGCGTCTATGATCGCGCGGGCGAGCCGTGCGCCCGGTGCGGCTCGGCGATCCGGCGCATCGTGCAGGCCAAGCGTTCGACCTACTTCTGCCCGCGCTGTCAACGCAAATAGACTCAAGCCAGCGCGCTTGCGCGGCCGCTTTGCGGGCCGAAACTTTTGCCCGCCCCTGCGCGCACCTGATCTGCTAGAATCCGCCCCGCAATACTTCCCTCCCAAGCCCGGCAGGTGCGAACTCAGGTGGGTGAACCGAAGGGTGCTCCAAGCTCGCAGAACCCAAACCCGAAAGGAATCGCGTCCAGCCCATGCACACCTTCATCAAACTGCTCTGCTGTTTTGTCGTGTCGTTCGCGTGTGCGCCGGTTTCATCAGCGCAAAGAAGCCCCGTCCGCCCCGTCGCGCCGACGCCGCGCCCGGCCAAACCTATCTGGACGATTGTGACAGACGCAAACGTGGAGGACGGCTCGGCACTCGTGACGCTTGAGCCAGTCCCCCTCGTGCCGAGCGTGCCGGGGCGGACGGAGGCATTCCTGACGGCGAATTTCACCATTCAGGGCCAGCCCGCGACCCGCCCAAGCTTTGTTGCCGTCACGTTCCTATCGCGCGGCCCTGCCTGCCGCTTCACGCCGCAGGCGAATCTTGTCCTGCTGCTTGACGGGCGACCGTTGACGTTGACCTATCAAACACAGTCGCCACAGGGCGAGGGCGTGTGGCGGGTTTCGCAGGAGACGGAGAGCGGCGTGTGCGGCGAGGCGCTCGGCGCATTCGTCTCCCCGCAGACGTTCACGCGCATAGCGGCGGCGCGCACCGGTACGGCCAAGACGGGCACGACGGTGTTCAACCTGACGGGCACGCCGCTCGATGCGCTCCGCGACCTCGCCCGCCGTCTGCCGCCGCAATGAGTCGAGCATGCCGGATGGCCTGTCCAACCGGCGCGGGCGCGGCCGGGTTTTTGTGCCCGGCCGCGCCCGCAATCGTTTTAGCTCTTAAGCTCGCGGCCACGCGCTAGAGATTTTGCAGGATGAAGTCGGTCATCATCTGGCGCATGTGGCGCACGAGCAGCGGGTCTGTGACGCCGTGCCGCGACTTCGGATAGATCATCAGTTGGAAATCTTTGTTGGCCTTCTGTAGCTCGTAGGCGAACTGGATGGTGTTCTGCATGTGTACGTTGTCGTCAATCGCGCCGTGTATCAGCATGAGTTTGCCGTGCAGGTCTTTGGCGGCGCGGCGCGGCGCGCTCTGCTGATAACCTTCTGGATTGTGCTGCGGCGTTCGCATATAGCGTTCGGTGTAGATCGAGTCGTAATCACGCCAGTCGCTGACCGTGCCGCCCGCGATGCCGAGTTTATAACTCTGGCTGTGCGTGAGCGCATAAGCCGTCATAAAGCCGCCGTAGCTCCAACCCCACAGCCCTATGCGCGAGCCGTCCACGTAAGGCTGACGTTTGAGCCACGTCAGCCCGTCTTCCAGATCGCGCAGTTCCAGTGCCCCGAAGTTGTTGTAAACCGGGTAAGCCGATTCGACGCCCTTGTTCGACGCGGTGCGATTATCGCAGACCCAGATGATGTAGCCTTTCTGCGCCATGAGTTGATGCCACATGTAGGTGGGGCCGCCCCAGTTGTTGCGCACCTGCGGCGCTTGCGGCCCCGAATAGGTGAACTGCAAGACCGGGTATTTTTTGGCGGGGTCAAAGTCCGGCGGCTTGATCATCATCGCTTCCATCGTGAAGCCGTCGCGTGTCGGCACTTGCACGAACTCGGCCCGGCCGAGTTTGTACTGCGCCAAAGCCGCGACCTTGTTCTCGTCAAGCACGCGCGCGAGCGTGCCGTCGGCATTGTTGAGGCGTACCTGCGTCGGCGTGTTGATGTCGCTCCATGAATCAACGAAGTGCGTCATGGTCGCATTGAAGCTGGCGCGGTGGCTGCCTTCCGCTTGCGTCAGGCGCGTCTGCCCCGTGCCGTCGAGTTTGACGCGATAGACGTGCGTGGCAATGGGGCTGTGCTCCATGCCGGTGAAATAGACCAGTCCCTTGGCCTCGTCCGCGCCCTCAATCGAGCGCACGTCCCAGCGCCCGTCGGTGACTTGATGCAGGAGTTTGCCGTTCGGCGCGTAGTGATAGATGTGCTTGAAGCCCGTGCGGTCGCTGAGCCAGAGAAACGTGCCGTCCTTGAGCCAGCGCGGATTGTCGTCCGTCACCTCGACCCAAGCCTTCGACGTTTCATGCAGCACGTTCGTTGACTTGCCATCCGAGGGCGCGGCGAAGTTCAGATCGAGCAACGTCTGCTCGCGGTTCTGCGCCTGATAGACGACCTGCTTGCCGTCCGGCGTCCAGCCGACGCGCACGATCAGCAGATCGGCCGGCTGGTACTGCGCCGTGTCCACCCAGCGCACGTCGCCGCCCCCAGCATTGACGACGCCCAGCCGCACCAGCGGGTTCGGGTCGCCCGCCTGCGGATACGGCGTGACTTCCACCTCCTGATGCTGCGGGATGTGATCCACGACGGTGAACGTGGGCACGGGCGTCTCGTCCAGCCGCAGAAAGGCGAGCCGCGTAGAATCGGGACTCCACCAGTAAGCCTCGAAGTTACCGCGCCCGTAGAGTTCTTCCTGATAGACCCAGTCGAGCCGGCCGTTGAAGATTTTCGGGCCGCCGTCGCTCGTCAACCTGCGCTCATGCGTGCCGTCAATCGCAATCGTGTAGAGATTGCCGCCGCGCACGAAGCCGACCATGCGCCCGTCGGGGCTAAACGTCTCGCCCACCTCTTCGTCCTTGTTGTTGGTCAGGCGCACGGCACGGTCGCTGCCGAGTTCGTAGTAGAAGAGATCGTCCGCGTGGTTGATGAGAAACGCGGTCTGCGCTGCGTTCATCTGATAGTTGCCTTGATTCGCCACGCGCTTCGCATCGGCCGCGCTGATGCCGTTGATGCCTGCGAACGCGGCCTCCATCCGGCCCGCGTCGAAGAACGGCACGGCCTCGCCCGTCAGCGCGTTCACCTTCTGGATGCGCGGCTTGCCGGAGCTAACCGGGTTGGTTTGCAGATAAGAGACGCCGTCCTTCAGCCAGCGCGGGTTGACGGGCGTGCCACCGAAATCAACCTTCTGCACGGGGTCGTAGATGTCTGCAATCGTCAGCAGTTTCTCCTGCGCGGACGCGACGACGGGGCACAGCCCGAGCAGGACGAGGACGAGTTTCAGCAACAGACGTGTGTGACGCACAATCTTTGTCTCCAATCAGAATTTGAACGGTCGTGCCCCGTGCGCCGCGCAAACGCGCGGCGTAAAGCACGCGGGTCGTGCCGGGAAGAGTGCGGTGAGCAACCGCCACGCATTCGGCCAAAATTGATTAGGGCTGTCAAGGCAGGGCAGATCGCGGTAGTGGGGCAATAGTGTGTTGCTGGCACGTTCAGGGGCGGGCCCGTGGTCTGAGCGGCATCGCGGCGGACTCCACCGGTTCGGCACGCTCGATCTGAAGGCGCATCGGGCCGCTGCCCAAGACCGTGAGCAAAAACCAACTGACTGCGCCGGCTTTGTTATCTATCCTGTAATGCACCTGCTCGCCGGCCTTAGCGTCGAACTCAACGGTCTTTGAGTGGTAGGTGTTGCTCACGCGCAGCGCATGCGCCCCCGGCGCGATCTCGACGGCGAGGGCCTTGCCGGGCACGAGCGACGACAACTCTTCGCCGTCGAGCCACAGCTTTAAGCCCCGGCCCATGGCGTTGCTCGCTGGGTGCGACACCCTGAGTTGGGCCACAGGCGGGCCGCCTGTGTCTGCTTCTTCGCTCACGGTGCTTTTCATTCTACTCGCATTTATGCCCCCAGCAAGTATCAAATAGCCAACTTGACAGGGCTGCGCCGGTCGGCGTATAAGCGCGCATGAAAAACGTGGTGAGTTAAGGCGACTTGCGGCCACGCAAAATAAACAGCTAAACAGCTCGGCGCTGCGACAGAGGCCGTCAACTTCGATTTGCTCGGAAGTCCCGCGTTGTTTAGCGCGGGAATTTTTTATGGACAACATCCGCGAATTTTTAGCCAGCGCTCAGGTCACGGTCTTCGACGGCGCGATGGGCACGATGCTCTACAACAAGGGCGTCTACATCAATCGCTCGTATGACGAACTGAACCTGACGAACCCCGATCTGGTGCGCGAAGTACACGAGGAGTACGTGCGCGCGGGCGCGGACGTGCTCGAAACCAACACCTTCGGCGCGACCGCGCACCACCTGCAACAATACGGTCTCGAAAACAGTCTGCACGAGATCAACGTCACGGCCGCACGGCTCGCACGCGCCGCCGCCGCCGAGCGCGCTTACGTCGCGGGCGCAATCGGCCCGCTCGGCTTACGCATCGAACCCTACGGCCCGACCTCGTTCGACGAGGCAAAGGAGATGTTCAAGGTGCAGGCGGCGGCGCTCCTCGAAGGCGGCGTCGATCTGTTTGTGCTTGAGACCTTCTCGGACATCTCGGAGATACGACAGGCGCTGCGCGCCGTGCGCGAGTTGTGCGACCTGCCCGTCATCGCGCAGATGGCCATTCTCACCGACGGCAACACGGCCTACGGCACGACGCCCGAAGTCTTCACCGCGCAACTGGACGCATGGGGCGCAGACGTGATCGGCGTCAACTGTGGCGTCGGCCCGGCCGGCGCGCTCACGGCGATTGAGCGGATGCGCGCCGTCACCACGCGCAAACTCTCGGCGCAGCCGAACGCGGGGCTGCCGCGCGACGTGCAGGGCCGGCAGTTCTACATGTGCTCGCCGGAGTACATGGCGAAATACGCGAAGCGTCTGATTCAGGCGGGCGTCCGCATTATTGGCGGCTGCTGCGGCACGACGCCCGCGCATATCAAGTTGATCGCCGACGCCGTGCGCGCCGTCTCGCCGCGCCGGCAGACGGGTCGTCTGATCCAGACCCGCCCCGCGCAGGTCGAAGAACTGATGCCTGCCGACATACGCGTCGTCCCGCCGGAGGAGCGTTCCAATTGGAGTCGGAGGCTGGCGCGCGGCGAATTCGTCACGACCGTCGAGGTGCTGCCGCCCAAAGGCTGCGAGCCGGACAAAACCCTCACTTCGATCCGCCTGCTGAAAGATGCGGGCGTCAACGCCGTCAACATCCCCGACGGCCC
Source organism: Pyrinomonadaceae bacterium (assembly GCA_036389375.1). Classification (GTDB taxonomy): domain Bacteria; phylum Acidobacteriota; class Blastocatellia; order Pyrinomonadales; family Pyrinomonadaceae; genus QHXQ01. The sequence continues at coordinate 25,319 of DASVQA010000038.1, forward strand.
GCGCGCACAGACGCGCATGAGCGCGCAGGCGACCGCGCTTTTGGTCGAACGCGAAATCGGGCTTGAGACCGTCCTGCACTATTGCTGCCGCGACCGCAACCTGCTCGGCATGATGTCCGATCTGCTCGGCGCGGCGGCGCTCGGTCTGCGGAACCTGCTGCTCATTACCGGCGACCCGCCGAAGATGGGCCCCTACCCGGACGCCACCGCCGTCTTCGACATAGACTCTATCGGGCTGACCAACATGGTCAACAAGCTCAATCACGGGCTTGATCTCGGCAACAATCCGATTGGCTGCCCGACCTCTTTCTGCATCGGCGTCGGCGTCAACCCGGGCGCGATCAATCTGGACGAAGAGATCAAACGCTTCGAGTACAAGGTCGAGGCCGGCGCGGAGTTCGCCATCACGCAGCCCGTCTTCGACGTGGAACAACTGCGCACCTTCCTCGCGCGCATCGAACACGTCCGCATCCCCGTCATCGCCGGCATCTGGCCGCTCGTCTCCTATCGCAACGCGGAGTTTCTACATAACGAAGTGCCGGGCGTCCGCGTCACGCCGGAGATCATGGAGCGCATGCGCGTCGCTTCGGATAAGGGCAAAGAGTTCGGCCGCGAAGAGGGCTTGCAGATCGCGCGCGAGTCGCTGCTTGCCGTGCGCGAGTTGATTCAGGGCGTACAGGTCTCCGCGCCCTTCAACAACGTCCGCTATGCGCTCGAAGTGTTTGAAGCCTTGCCTGAGTTCCAAGCCCGGCGCATGCCGGCCGTGCTGCTCAACGATTAATAAACACCGGCGCTAACTTTTCCTTGCCTTTCATCTGAGAAGCTATACAATGCTGCCCATTCGTTTGCTCGACCGTAAGCTTTTACCTGCACTTCACCTTTCACTGGGAAACAGACGCTAACGGCACGCCGTCCGCGTTCCTGCGCACAAACCAATTTAATCGAGGCCGCGCAGGTCGCGGCGGAAGGAGTTTGACAATGGCGACGACCGGGACAGTAGTTGTTTCACTCTTTGGCGGCAACAGGGAGACATGGCGCAGCGGCGACGTGAAAATTCAGGTCATCGATCCATTCACCGATAAGATCAGCGACCGCCTGCCGGTCGATACGACGGTGAAGAAGCCGGCCTTTCAGGCGCGCATCACAGACCTGCCAACCGACAAGGGGCAGCGCTATTGGCTGCTACTGGATGCAGTCGGGCACAGAGGCCATGCCGTTAGCATCAAGCCGATACCGGGCGGCGAGTTGCCGGTCAACGTCATGCTGATCCGCAAGGATCCGCAACCTGACTTCTCCCAATCCAACTACAACAATCTGCAACTTAACTCCCCTATCTTTCATGGCGTGCTATCTAAGAACGTACCGGAAGCGGACTTTCTCGGCTTAGCCAAAAAGACCGATGAAGATGGGCCTTCGCGTATGATGGCGGCGCTTAACATTGATGCCAAGCTGCGCGCGACACAACTCAAATCTGGTCGAGCCGTCACGTTCCTGCGCGAGATCGATGGGTTAGACAGTCTCGAACCTGATCGCATCAAAGCTCTGGTCGCCGTAGACATGCCGAGCAATGTGAGCGGAGTAAATAATTTCACGAAGTTGAAAGAAGAGTTCAACGAGGTGAATCACAAAGGTTTTCCGGTCAGCTTCAAGGAGAAAGTTCAGACCGGCAGCCTACAACTCTCCTTTGCCAAGAAGCCGCTCGAAAACAGTCTGCTACCCGCCGATATCGACATCGACCTCTTCACCGATATAGGCCATCTCGGCGAGGTGATGAGGAATAAAATTCTGAAGACCACGACCGACCAGTTCACCGTCTACGTCCAACTCTTCGATCAAGGCATCAAGCCGCTCTACACCGTGAAGGTTTGATGAACTTGCGCCAGAATGAAGCCGTATACCCACGCTCAGAGACGGCAAATTCAGTCGGGATAAAACACATAGAAAGAATCATCCGCGCGAAACTCGGCGCGCGTAATCGCATACTCCCGCGCATGCACGCCGTAATGCCGCACCTCGCGCACGTAGCGCATGCCGACCTTCGTCAGCACTTGCTGCGATCTGACATTATCCGGCCGCGTGACCGCCACTACGCGCTCAAGCTGCAACTCCTCGAAGGCAAACCGCAGACAGGCTTGCGCCGCCTCGCCCGCCAAGCCCTGCCCCCAGTAGTCCTTACTCAACACGTAGAGCAGTTCCGGCGTGTCTTCCAGCCGCCGCAGGCCGCACATTCCGACAAACTGCCGCGTCGCCTTCAGCACCGCCGCCCAACGGCCATAGCCGTGCTTCTGCCATCCGGCGGCGAAGTTGCCCAGCGCGGTCTGCGCCTCGGCGCGCGTCAGCGTCTTGCCACCTTCCACGCCGAGATAGCGCATCACGTCCGAGTCGCCGAACAGGCGCGCGAGGTCGTCCAAATCGTCCGGCGTAAATAGCCGCAGGTGCAGCCGCGAGGTTTCGATTTCTGGCATAGCTGTGAGAAAAGTTGCGAGGGCTACCCTTTCTTACCGGCCGCTGCAAGCAAATGCTCGATAGCGCCTACCAACTCTCCGACCCCCTCCGGTTTTCGCAAGAACACGTCCACCCCGGCGCGCTCAGCCTCCGTCCTGACGTTGCTCGCCGACAGCATGATAATCGGCAGCGCGCGCCGATGTCTCAGCCGCCGCGCCGCCCGCGCCAGTTCCATCCCGCTCCGATGCGGCAGATCATTATCTAATAAGAGCAGGTCAAACGCCTCCTTGCCCTTTATTCTACTCAACGCCACGTCACCATCGCCGACCAATTCGACCCGCCAGCCTTCCATCTCCAACTGTTCTTTCACCCCATCCGCCACCAACCTGTTATCCTCCGCATACAGAATCTTGGCGGCGCGCACACTTTTACCCGCCAACGTCTTAGACAAGTTCCGCCCGCTGCGCACCCTGATAATGCTCCGCCGCCGCTTCTCCGGCATCGTCCGCAGATGTGCTAGACTCTTATGCCGGCCTTGCAGCAAAGCCACCAGCGAGGCGTGATGTTTGAAACCCAACAACCGCGCCGCCCGACTCACACTCCCCCGCGCCTCCATCAAAGCCCGCCTGATATACCGCGCCTCATAAGCCTCCGCCCTCTCCGCCAACGAAAAATCAGCCCAAAAGTCCACCCCGCTACGCTTTTCCTTAACTGCCTCTGCAACTTGCCGCGCAGCAATAACACGACGGGCACATATACGGAGTCGCGCCAATGTCTCGGCATCCTGAGTCCCTTTGAGCAAATCATCAGCGCGCTCGTAAGCTTCTAACAATTCCGATTCAGCAAGCCAGTCGGCATGTTCCTCGATCAAAGCTAGTAACGCACACCCTCCCTCCTTGAGCAAACCGTATTGCTCGGCGATATTAGCGGCCTGATAAAACTTATTTTTGGACGCAGCAAAATCATTCAGGCGCGTTAGCACGTAGCCCTGTGTTGTAAGTGCTTCAGCAAGTTGGGCCTGTTCACCACCTTTGTAGAGTGCCCGAACAGCATCACCAACAACCTTCGCCGCAATTTGCGGTTTGCCCTCCGCCAACAGCACGCGGGCGCATGTCTCATCAACCTGTGCAACGCCACCAATGTCCTTCAGACTAAAGAATAATCGGCGCGCCCGCCTTAGACGTTCGTGCGCCTCGTCATATCGGCCGATGTTACCTAATAAGAACCCAAGGTTATTTTCTGTTCGGGCGATATAGCTGGTATGACTGGACTGCTCAAAGTAGTAGATAGCAGTTGTGTACTCAAGAATTGCCCGGTCGGTGTGCTCTTGACAGTGTTCAGACTTGCGTAAGAATGTAAGCGCGCAAGCGACCTCATTATGGAATTTACCTTTTAATGTGTGATTACTCTCTGCAAACAATTGGCTTGCATTTGTCAGTAAACGAAGCGCATCTTTATATCGACCGCTACTTGATTCAACTATCGCAAGACGGATTAATATTTCTGCTTTGAGTTCTGCGTTATCACTGGCAAGGCTTTTTAGTGCTTCGTTGAAATACACCCGAGCTTCGTCATACGATCCAACACGCCAATAGCAAAAACCTACATCGCTCTGCGCGGCGGCTGTTTTGATGTTGTCGCCTAATGCTTGAAAGCGGGTAATACTTTCACTGATTAAATCTTTAGCAGTATCCTGTGCCCCCTCAATCTGTCTGGCGCTGCCAAACCAACCCGATAAAGTCCCGGCGCGCAAAAGTATCTCTGCAGCTGTTAGCGCGGTTAATCCTTCGAGCAGAGGGCGATGGCCCACACCTGCCCACCACTCGGTGAGAATATGGCACGCATCCTCATATTGACCGTTATACTCAAACTCTGCCGCCACCCGGCAGCAACACCTCGCGCGCTCATCATAAGTCAAACCCTGCTCGTCAAATTGCCTCAATAATGTTTCTGTTGATTTCATGTGAGGAATGCCTTTCGTTGTGCTTGCTTATTTTTTTCAAGCACGGCAAAGCCGCGTCTTATCAATCGGATAAGGCGCGAATTAAAACCAGAACGCTCTGGTTTCACCTAGTACCTCAAATGAGAGGAATCGAGATGAGGAACAACTGCCGAAAGGCTCTTATGGCAATCGCTCTGACTATACTGGTTGTGTCTTCTGCTTTCGCTGATGACGGGATTATGCATACTGGAATAGCGCCGCCACCATCAACAGGGAGCAATGCGATAAACCCTAGCGAAGCAGACGGCATTATTTGGAGCGAAGTGGCAGACCCCTTGACGGATGTCGGGTTGAGCCTGCTGCAAAGCCTGACTCGGATCTAAAGCAGCGTAATTTTCTTTAGTTTCAAGTGGCCGTGAGGGTCTCGCGGCTGCACAGGTGTAGTGTGCGCGCGGGCACTATAGCAAAATTTCTTGCTAACGGTAGAGATATTTTTCGCGGCCGGTGCGCGTGCAAATATCTATGCGGCTTGCCAAATTTTATCAGGGCATCTTAGGTTCTTAAGATAGTTGCATTTGAAGCATAATTTGTTTCATATCATCAGTTACGGGATAAATTTCTTAAAAATTTTGCTTGCTTTTCTGCATAAAAATAGTAGAATGCGCGCCGCCTTGAAGGGCAGGCACGTGGTCGGCGGGTCTCTCACTCTCTTCTTTGTCTCTGTTTGAGCCGGCGAGCGTGCTTCGAGTTCGGAACTTGGTCTCATCAAGGGGTTCGTCTTCACACTGGGATTCTGAAGCTTTCCGCAGTCTGGCTGAATCCTGATAACTGTCACTTGATTGAACCGAAAACAGCAGTGGTGTTTTTGTTGAGCGCTCACCCGCTCAAATGGGAGCAAACCCTTGTCGCCTCCTCATCAAGGGCGTATTGCAATCTATCTTGGACTTGTCCTCACCCTATGCTGGCTCGCGGTCGGCGTCTCCTCACAAACGGGCACGCCGCGTCGCATCACTAACACGCCCGAACAGGCGCTCAGTCTAAACCCTACGCTCAGTGGCGATGGACGCCACATTGCGTTTGAGTCAACGGAGAGCCTTGCCGGTACGCAGACCGCAGCCAGTTTCCACGCGTTTCGCGCCGATCTTGACAGCGCAGCCCCTACGTTCGCGCGGTTAGCTTTGGGGCGCGCACCCGCGCCCGCCGTGTCGCAGGACGCTGCGCACATAGCCTTCGCCAGCAGAGACGATCCGCTAACAGGCAACAATCTTGACGGCAATAGCGAGATATTTCTTGTTCAAGGCGGGCAGTTGGAGCAGATCACGCACACCGCGCCGACGGATGCGGCCCGGCGGGTCGCGGGGGGCAATTTCGCCCCTTCAATCTCGGACGATGGACGCCTCATCGCCTTCTCGTCTAACCGCAACCTGACCGGCGCAAACGGCGACGCGAATCTGGAACTGTTTCTTTACGATCTGTAACTATTTGTAAAAGTCTTCCAAAAAGGAAGGCTTTTACAAATAATTGTCCTCAAAATTGTCCAGTTCGATTGTATTAGTCAGCTATTGGCCGTCAACTAGCCGTTAGAACAATAGCGCCGCCAAGCTACCCTATCCAGAAATGCGCCAAGATGCGTCCCCTTAAGAGAGCGCGAACAGAGAGATGAATATAGATCATGCTGATTAGGTCTACGTGTGCTGATTAGTCAGGAGAAAAAGGGCTGACGTGGGCATGCCGCCTCACAGAGCCGTTATGTCGCTATATAAAGCGTGGGGTGGCACGAAAAGCGCACTGATCTCGGAATACAGTTTCATTCCTCGACTATCTACAGCGGTTCTCACTTGCGTGCGAGTGAGTAGCCGCAGTGCTTGAACCACCCGCGGATGTCGGCTTTGGTCAAGAGCCCGATGGACTGTGCCAACGCCTTGTTGAGCGCGCCCGCGTTGCATGCCTTAGCCCCACGCAGGTAGGCCTTGATCTTTGACCGGCACTGCTCAATCGGGTTGAAGTCTGGCGAGTAGGATGATAGGCGGGCATACACGAGGAATCAAAGAGGGGAAATTCAACCTGTATCGCTTCTCGATAGAGGCTGTCAGTTGTTAGGGAGCCTGAGCTAGGGGTGTAGGGCTTGATAAATAAGGAGTGAAGAAAAGATACGGTAACAATATAGGCAAGATACCTAATGGGTAGTGTCCAGATATAAAGCTAGCAATCCTAATTAATTTGAAGACACAGAGCACTTGGAGTTATTCCACAACTTTCTTTTTGTGAAGAAATAAATATCCGAAGAATGCAATCACGAAGACAATCCCTCCTACAAGATAGCGAGGCCCCTTATTTTTGAAAATGAACGAACTAAGCGTGGTTGCTATTCCTGCAAGGCCCAATGCAAGTAAACCACCTTTTACTGGTGCTGGGAAGCTCTTAAAAATATGTACAATGTCTCCTCTGTATTTTTCACTAACGCCCCATGTAGCTAGAGTTTCTGTCAACTTATCCTTAGGCTGATTTGTTGTCTTATAAGCTTTCAAACTTAGATGACCGAGGATCCCCGGGGCAGCTCTATCCGTCAGCCCCTTAATTAATTCAGGATCGATAGTGATTAACGGTTCTTTCCCCTTCTTACTGCTGGGAGGCGTTGCAAGAGGGGTCGGAACAGGTTTGGGGCTTGGGCTTTGAGCCCAACTCGGAATTTGGCTCTGCCCTAGTTGATTAGCCATGACTTGGCTCAGGGAAGAGAACGTGATTACCAATACAATGATTGTAACAACCCTTCTCATTGGAATACTCCTCCAAGCCGATCACTTTGAGGATAACCTATATCAAACATTCCAACAGGTCAACACTGATTTACATATACTCTACATCGGTTCTCATGCGAGCGAGCGAGTAACCACAGTGCTTGAACCAGCCGCGGATGTCGGCTCTCGTCACGAGTTCTATGGCATGCGCCAGCACCTTGTCGAGCGCCTCCGCGGTGCGCGACTTCGCCCCACGCAGGTAACTCTTGATCTTTGACCAGCACTGCTCGATAGGGCTGAAGTCGGGCGAATAAGGCGCCAGCCACAAGACCTGCGCGCCCCGTCACGCGGCGACCTCCTTGATGCAGCTCGCGCGGTGCGCCCCCATGTTGTCGAGCACGACCACGTCGCCCCGCCGCAGGCGCGGGCCGAGCACCCGCTCTAAGTAGGCGTCGAAGCAGAGCGTATCGACCGCGCCCTCGACCGCCAGCGTTACCACAAGCCCGCGCAAGCCTAGAGCGCCGATGACCGAGGTGTGCGCTCCGTAGTTCCGGGGCGCGCTGTCACAGACGCGCTCGCCGCGCGGCGCCCGACCATACCTGCGCGTCATCGCCGTGTTGACGGCGTCTCGTCAACGAAGACGAGGCGGCGGTGGTTGACCCGCCGGGCGCGGCGACGGAACCAGCCGCGCTTATAGTTATTCCGCTCGCTCGCCACCAGACTTTTTTTTACGCCCTAGGCCGAGCCGGATCAGGGCGCGCGAGACCGTCGAGGCGCTGACCGCCAGGCCATCCCGCTCTTCGAGGTGGGCGCGCAGTTCTTCGAGCGTCGCGTCCTTCTGCCGCCGGACTGCTGCGCACAACAGCTTCTCGTGGCGGGGCAGGAGGCGGGCCGGGTAGCCGCCGCCGTGCGGCCGGGGCGCGAGGTCTTGCCCAGCGCGGTGGAGGCTGAACAGCTTATCCACAAAGGTCGTGCCGACGCCGAAGGACTCGGCGACCTGAGCGACGGTGCGGTCGCCGCGTAGCGAGGCGGCTAAGACCTTCTGCCGCAAGTCCAGGGAGTAGGCATTCATAGCGCGGCAGATTACTCCGGATCTGTGCCCTCACTCAAGTGCGAGGTGCTGTAGTGTTATCCGGCGCTGCTTCTACTTCTTGCGTGTCTTTGAGCAAGAGGACTTGCGGTGGCAGCACGGGCCGCGCTGCCTTGTCATGCAAAATATACATGAGCAGTTCGTTATTTGTTCGCAGCCTCTCAGCACCGGCCTGCAGTTCAGTGACAACATTGTCGTTTAGGGTTTTGACATCACCCGCCTGCATATCGCCATGGCTCATTCTCGCGTCTTCGAATATGCGCGTAAATCTTTGCGGCAACGATCTGACCCTACCACTGCTTGAGGGGGCCAGCGGATTCCTGTCAAATCGCGCCACTAACTCTTTAAGTAAGGCACTCCTGAACCCGGTAACCGCCCCAGCCCTAGACCATAAATCATCGTCAATTGCATCAGCACGCCCCGCTCCCCTAATAGAGAAGAAGCGGGCCAGTGCCAGCGCCAAGTCTTCCTGCGCTTTCAGGTTAGCGGCCGTGAGCTTTCGGACTGTCGCTTCACGGTCGCG
>DASVQA010000039.1:0-8667 GCA_036389375.1 Pyrinomonadaceae bacterium
CCCGGCAACGAGACCGACTCGTTCCTGCTGCTCGGCGACGGGCAACGGCTCTCGCTCGCGCAACTCAAGGGTGCGCAGAACCTCTTCGGCGGCGTCGAACTGCTCACGCTCTCAGCCTGCGACACGGCGAACGGCGGCTCAGGCACGGACGGCAAAGAGGTCGAAGGCTTCGCCGTACTGGCGCAACGACAGGGCGCGAAAGCCGTCATCGCCAGCCTGTGGCCCGTCGCCGACCGCAGCACGCGCCTCTTGATGCAGCGGTTCTATCAACTGCGCAACGCGCAGGCCGGCACGCCCAAAGCCGAAGCCCTCCGGCAGGCGCAGATCGCCCTGCTGCGCGGTACGGCCACGGACAACATGGCCAGCACGCAACGCGGCATCGGCGTTGACGTGATCAAGAGCACCAATCTCGGCGCGACCTTCGCGCACCCCTACTTCTGGGCCCCGTTCATCCTGATCGGCAACTGGCGTTAGCGAACCGCGCCCCGCGTGTATAATGCCGCGCGATGAGACGACCGCTGCTGCTGTCCTGCCTGTGCGCGCTCGCGGCGCTCGTCGGGACACACTGTCGCCCGCAGCCGCACAACGCCGCGCCGCGCACGCAGCCCGATGAGATCACCGTCTCGGCCGCCGTCAGTCTGAAAGACGCGTTCAGCGAGATCGGCCGGCGCTACGAAGCGCGCACCGGCACGCGCGTCAACTTCAATTTCGGCGCGTCCGGCGTCCTGCAAAAACAGATCGAGCAGGGCGCGCCCGTAGATGTCTTCGCCAGCGCGGGCGCGAAACAGATGGACGCACTCGCCGCGCAGCATTTAATCCTCCCTGACGCGCGCGCCGATTTCGCCCGCAACCAACTCGTGCTCATCATGCCGCGCAGCCAGATGAACGGCGCGCACCCATCATTGAGTGCATGGCTCGCGCAACCGGCGCTGTACAGACTCGCCATCGGCAACCCGCAGACTGTGCCCGCCGGTGAGTACGCCAGACAGTTGCTCACGACGATGAAGCTCTGGGAGCAGATGCAGCCCAGGCTCGTGCTTGCGGAGGACGTGCGGCAGGTGCTCGACTATGTGGCGCGTGAAGAGGTGGATGCCGGTCTGGTTTACCTGTCGGATGTTGCGCCCACCGATCAGACCGTGTTCGTCGCAGCGACCGCGCCCACAGGGTCGCATGATCCGATCCGCTATCCTATCGCTGTTGTTAAAGACAGCCGCCACGAGCAGGCGGCGCGGGGCTTCGTGGCGGCTGTGCTGAGTCTCGATGGCCAGATGGTGTTGCAGCAATACAACTTCATTTCCGTCCTCATGCGCGAAGATAATGGCAGTCCGCAAAACTCAAGGCTGAGAGCACAATGATCTGGCCGGCACTCAAAGTTTCCCTGCTCGTCGTAAGCTGTGCGACCGCGCTCACCGCCGCGCTCGGTCTCGCGCTGGCGTTCCTGCTCGCGCGCCGCAACTTTCGCGGCAAGGAACTCCTTGATGCCGTGCTGACCATGCCGCTCGTGCTGCCGCCGACCGTCACCGGCTATTACCTCATCCTCCTGTTGGGCCGGCGCGGTCTCTTCGGCGCACCGCTCTATAGCTGGACGGGCTGGACGCTCACCTTCACGTGGCCAGCGGCCGTCTGCGCCGCGACGGTTGTCGCCCTGCCGCTCATGCTGAAGACTTCGCGCGCCGCCATCGAGAGCGTCGAGCCAAAATACGAGTTGGCCTCTTACACGCTTGGCAAGGGCGAGTTGGCGACGTTCCTGCGCGTCACGCTGCCGCTCGCGCGGCGCGGCATACTGGCCGGCATCGTCCTGAGCGCGGCGCGGGCGCTCGGAGAGTTCGGCGCGACACTGATGATCGCGGGCAACATTCCGGGCCGGACGCAGACTATGCCGCTCGCCATCTACGAAGCCGTCCTCTCCGGCGACGACCGGCGCGCGCAGTTGCTCGCCGCCATACTCACGCTCATCTCCGTCACCGCCCTCTATCTAACCAACCGACTCAGCCGCACGAGCGGCGCATACGCCGCGTGACCGACACCCTCAACGTGCGGATCAAGTTGCGTCTGACGGACGACCGCAGCCGACGCTCCGGCCGCGCCGCCGCCGCGCCCTTCGCGCTCGATCTCGATTTCGCCACGCGCCCCGGCATCAACATCATCTTCGGCCCTTCGGGTGCTGGTAAGACGAGCACGCTGCGCGCCATCGCCGGTCTGATTGCGCCCGACGAGGGGCGCATCGCGCACGGCGAGCGCGTCCTCTTCGACTCGGCGGCGCGCATCAATCTGGCTATACAGGCCCGCCGCGTCGGCTTCGTCTTTCAAGACGCAACCCTCTTCCCGCATCTGACCGCCGCGCAGAACGTGGCCTACGGCGTACACCGCGCCGACGCGCCGACCAAAGCTGCGCGCGTTGACGAACTGCTCGCGCTCTTTCACGTCGCGCACGCCGCGCGCCGCTACCCGCACGAGTTGTCGGGCGGCGAGGGACAGCGCGTCGCGCTCGCACGCGCGCTCGCCGCGCGCCCCGCAGTGCTGCTGCTCGACGAACCGCTCTCCGCCGTTGACGCGCCCACACGCGCACTCCTGCTTGACGAGATCGATGCGGCCCAGCGCGCCGCCTGCATTCCCTTCCTCTACGTCACACACAGCCACGCCGAAGCCGTGCGACTCGGCGCGCATTTGCTCCTGCTGCACGCGGGGCGCGTCGTCCAGCAGGGCCGCCCGCTCGACGTGTTCAATGCGCCGCAGGGCGCAAGCGCCGTCCGCGCCGTCGGCACGGAGAACCTGTTGGGCGGGCGCATCGTCGAACAGCGCCCGGCCGACGGCGTGACCGTGATCGAACTGGCCGGCGCGCGGCTTGAAGCGGCTTACAACGCGCTGCCCATCGGCACACAGGTCACGGTCGGCGTGCGCGCCGAAGACATCATCGTCGCGCGCCAACGCCTCACCGAGACGAGCGCGCGCAACGTCCTCGCCGGCACGATCAGACGGATCATGCGGACGCCGGAACAGACCGAGTTGATCGTGGACTGTGGCGTGGAATTAAAGGTCAGCATCACGGCAGGCACGCTCGCCGTGCTCGATTTGCACGAAGGCACAGAGGTCTTCCTGCTCATCAAAGCGCGCGCCGTGCATCTCGCCTCATAAGCAGTTTGCGTTGCGGCAGCGCGCGGTCACTGTTGCGCGGTCAGACTGGCCGGGCGCGGCGCGTGTTGGAGTTGCACGGGCGGCCGCGGGGCGCAGCAGACTTGCCGCAGGCGCTCGCGCTCGCGCTGCATGGCGCGGTCGGCCGCGAGCCACGCGCGCACCTCCGCGAAGATGTGCGCGGCGTGTTCGTCCGGCGGCGCACTGACGCGATAGTGCATCCACTTGCCTTCGCGTCGCGCGCCGACCAGACCGGCGCGGCGCAGGTAAGCCAGATGGCGCGAAATCTTCGGCTGGTTCGTCTGCAACACCTCGACGAAGAAGCAGACGCAGATCTCGTCGTCGCCCATCAGATTCAGCAGGCGCAGCCGCGTCCTGTCCGCCAGCGCCTTGAACAGTAGCTCCATGCTGTAAGTTTTCGCCGCCATCTTTTAATCAACTCCGACCGTGCGACTGCGCCGCTCAAGCAGCAGCGTGTCGCGCCACACTCCGCGCATCTGCCCGATGCGTTCGCGCCGGCCAACTTCGCGGAACCCGCACGCTCGATGCAGCCGCAGGCTCGCTTCGTTTTCAGGAAAGATGCCCGCCTGCAAAGTCCAGATGCCGACGCGCTCCGACGCATCGATGAGCGCCCGCAGCAGCATGCGGCCCAAGCCCCGTCCCCTGTGCGCCGCCCCCACGTAGACGCTCACGTCGGCCACGCCCGCGTACACCTGCCGCGCAGAGACCGGACTGAGCGCCGCCCAACCTGCGACCTCTCCGCCCACACGCGCCACGAGCCGCGGCGCAGGCAGCCGCGCCCTGTCCCACGCCGCCCACGCGGGCGCGTCCGTCTCAAAGGTCGCCTGCCCGGTGTCCATGCCTTCGACGTAGATGGCGCGCACGCGCGGCCAGTCTTCAGCCGTCATCTCCGCAATCGTCACGTCCATGGGCCGCCAGCTTAACTCACCCTGCGTCCGCCCGGCCCGGCAAATTTTGGCCGCGCCTAACAAATACGCCTTGACAGATGTGTCCACACGGCGTAGCATCGCAGTCACATTCGCGCAGGCGAATATATCATACTGTTGCGTAGGAGAGCGAATATGACAACCGCAGAGCAGACAAACGTGCAATTCCTGAAGGCGCATCTGGCGTTGAACGTGCGCAGCGTCGAGCAGAGTATTGCGTTCTATCGCAAGCTGCTGGGGCTTGAGCCGGCGAAGGTGCGGCCCGGCTACGCGAAGTTCGACGTGCAGCAACCGCCGCTCAATCTGACCTTGAACGAAGTGCCCTTCAACGAGCGCGGCGCGCTCTCGCACCTCGGCTTGCAGGTGGCGACGACCGAAGACGTGCTGGCCATGCGTGCGCGTTGGCGCGCGGCCGGGCTGGACACTTATGATGAGATGCAGACCAACTGTTGCTACGCGCTGCAAGACAAGACCTGGGTGCGCGACCCGGACGGCAACGAGTGGGAAGCGTTTGTTGTACTCGCAGACAATCAAGCCGCGACGAGTATGTGCTGCACGACCGGCGCGGACGCACAAGAGGCGACAGCCCTCGCCTGCGGCACGGACGCAGCGCCGCCCGTCCGCATCACGCGTTGAAACCGCACGAGGCCCGAAACGAAGATGAACGCCGATGCGATCACGATCAGACCGGCGGCCGCCGCCGATTTAGCCGAGTTGCTGGCGCTGCTCGACGCGGTCAAACTGCCGCACGAGGGCGTGGCGGACTGCCTCGCGGGCTTCCTCGTCGCGCGTGACGCGGCGGGGCGGCTCGTCGGCTGCGTCGGGTTAGAGCAGCACGGCGAGGTGGGGTTGTTGCGCTCGGCGGCGGTCGCCCCGGCGTTGCAACGCGCTGGTCTCGGCGCGCGCCTCGTCGCGGCGCTGCTTGAGCGCGCCCGCGCTCAAGGCGTGCGCGAGGTCACGCTTTTGACCGCAACCGCGCGCGACTTCTTCGCGCACCGCTTCGGCTTCGTCACAGCCGACCGCGCCGCCTACGAAACCCGACTCGCCGCCTCGCCTGAATGGCATCTGCCGCGTTGCGCCTCTGCGGTCTTCATGCGGCTCACGCTCGCCGCGACCGGCGCACAGGCCGGAGAAAGTACAGGCTTGCCGGCGGAGTGACGGGCACTGGCCACCGGCTCGTAATGCGCCATTTCTCATCCCGCCGCTTGACGTGCGCCCGCCGGTCTTGTCATATTTCCCCGCGAGCCGGCGCGTGTGCTAACCTGCCCGACCCGCGCCGCTTGGCCGACAGCCGAATGATTTTCTGACGTAAGCGCCAGACCGTTCGTATCCAAGTCAACGTTAAGCAATGTCAGCCCGCCCCCACGAGCGCCGACAAACCGCGCCCGCGTGCGCGCTCAGCGCAGTCACGCTCATCGCAATCTGCCTGTCGCTCGTCGTCACATGCGGCGCGCAGGCCGCGCGCAAGGGCGACGACGGCGGCCTCTTTCCCGTCCGGCAGAACGACCTGTGGGGCTACATTGATCGCGCGGGCCGCATCGCCATCAAACCGCAGTTCGACGTGGCGTGGGATTTCTCGGACGGGCTGGCTTACGTCAAGGCGGGCCAGCGGCGCGGCGTGATCGACCGCAAAGGCAAGTGGGTCTTTACGCTCACAGACCTCGACTTCGTCGCGCCTTACGCGGAAGGACTCGCGCCCGTACAGACAACCGAGCGCCCCTTGCGCTACGGTTTCGTTGATCGCGCGGGGCACGTCGTCATCAAACCGCAGTTCGACGCCGTGCGCGGCTTCACCGAAGGGCTGGCGGTGGCGCTCGTCGGCCGGCAATATGGCTTCATAGATAAGCGCGGGCAGTGGGTCATTCAGCCGCGCTTCGACAAGGTATCGAGTTTCGCGGAAGGGCTGGCGCTCGTCGTGGTCAACAACCGGCACGGCTTCATTGATCGCACGGGCAATCTGGTGATCCAGCCGCAGTACAATAACGCCTACAACTTCTCGGAAGGACTGGCGAACGTGGCCGTCGGCGGCCGCTACGGCTGCATAGACAAGCAGGGCACGTTGGTCATTCCCCTTCAAGGGGGCTACGTCGGCTCGTTCCGCGAGGGGCTTGCGCCCATCATTGCGAGCAACAGGTTCGGCTACATTAACCGCGCGGGCCAGACCATCATCCAGCCGCAGTTCGACTGGTCGAGCGGCTTCGCTGAAGGGCTGGCGCTCGTGAAGATCGCTGGCAAATACGGCTACATCGATCCGACGGGCCAAGTCCGCATCGCCGCGCAGTACGACAACGCGCGCGAGTTCGAGCATGGGCTGGCGAAGGTCTGGGTGGCGGGCCAGCAAGGCTACATTGACAAGACGGGCCAGTACGTCTGGCCGCCAACCAAATAACCTGAAAACCCCACTTGCGCCCGGTCGCACGGACGCAAACCTCTTAGCACTATCGCCCCGCTCCGGCGGATTTGTTCAGTCACAGGCCGGAAATAGAGGTACCGCTCATGAAGACCAATCCTCCGCGTCGCCGCTTCAGTCGCCAACTCTTTGTTCCCCTCATCATCATCGCGCTCACCCTCGGCTGGCTGCTCAAAGGCCCGCACGTGCCACCCGCGCAGGCGCAAAGCACGCCGGCCGACTTCAAAAACTTTGAAGGGCCGCAGGTACACCCAATCGCCCTGACGCCGGACGGCACACGCCTGCTCGCGCTCGACACGCCCGAACAGCGCCTCGAAGTCTTTCAGGTGAACGGCGCGACGCTGACGCTCGCGGCCGAGATTCCCGTCGGCGCAGAGCCGGTCAGCCTCGCCGTGCGCAGCAACACTGAGGTGTGGGTGGCCAACTGGTTGTCGGATTCCGTGAGCGTCGTTGACCTGACAACCGCCAACGTCACGCGCACCATTGATGTGGGCGACGAGCCGACCGACATCGTCTTCGCCGGGCAACAGAAGGAACTGGCGTTCGTCTGCGTGTCGGGCTTAAGACAGATAAAAATTTTCGATCCGAACGCGCTCGACGTTGCGCCGCAGGTGATTACCGTGCGCGGCAAACAGCCGCGCGCCCTCGCACGCACAAACGACGGCGCGCAGGTCTTCGTCTCCGTCTTCGAGTCGGGCAATCAGACGACCATTCTTGATGCCAACACGGTCGCCGCAGCGGGTGGCCCGCCCGCGCCCGTGCCCGCCTTGCGAGCAGGCTTGCCGGCCCCGCCCGCCGTCGGCTTGATCCTCAAGTGGAACGGCACGCAATGGGCCGACGAGACGGGCAACACGCGCTGGCAAAGTTTTGTCCCTTACACGCTCGCGGACGTTGATCTCGTCGCGCTCGACGCGCGCACGGCCACCGTGACGACGAGCGCAGAGGTGCGCGGCATCGGCACGCACGTCGGCAACGCGGTCTTCGACGCAGGCAACAATCGCCTCTACGTCGTCAACCTCGAATCGCGCAATCACGTGCGCTTCGAGCCGAACCTGCGCGGCCGTTTTCAGCAGCAACGCGTCTCGCTCGTCAATTTCCAACCGGCGGGCACGACCAAAACGGCCGTTGACTTAAACGCGCACATCAACTTCTCGAACCCGGCCGGGACGGACGCCGAGCGCGCGAAGTCGCTCTCGCTCCCCGCCGACATCGTGCGCGCGTCGGACGGCACGCTCTACGTCGCCGCGACCGGCTCAAACAAGGTCGGCGTATTGAGCGCCGCCGGCTCCGTGCGCCGTCGCATCGGCGTCGGGCAGGGGCCGACCGGGCTGGCGCTCGACGAAGCGCGCAGCCGGCTCTACGTGCTCAACCGCTTCGACGAGTCGGTGAGCATCGTGGACACGGCGGCGCGGACGGAGTTGACGCGCGTGCCCCTCGGCTTCAATCCTGAGCCGTTGCAGGCGCGCACCGGTCGCCGCTTTCTCTACGACGGCGCGTTCTCGGCGCACGGCGATGTCTCGTGCGCGAGTTGTCACCTGAACGGCCACCGCGACGGGCTGGCGTGGGACTTGGGCGACCCGACCGGGCAGATGCAGCAGTCGCAGTTCAGCAACTTTCATCCGATGAAGGGGCCGATGACGACGCAATCGCTGCGCGGCATCATCAGCACCAACCCGCAGCAGACGACCGAGCCGCTCCACTGGCGCGGCGACCGCGCCACGCTCAACGACTTTAACCCCGCCTTCGTCTCGCTGCTCGGTGGCCCGCGCCAGTTGACCCCGGCGGAGTTGGGCGCATTCACGGCGCTCGTCCGCACGCTCAGCTATCCGCCCAACCCGAACGAGAATCTTGATCGCACGCTGCCCAACCCGCCGACGGGCGCGAGCGCCGTGCGCGGCGCACAGATTTTCCAGAACGCGTTCACCGACGAACGCACTGTCACCTGCAATCAATGTCACGCGTCGCTGCCCAACTTCGGCACGGGCACGGGCCGCTTCATCATCCCGGCGGCGTCGCTGCAAGAATCGCAGGACTTCAAAGTGCCGCAACTGCGCGGGCTGTACCAGAAGACCGGCTTCGCGCGCGTGCCCGGCGAACAACTCGCCGGCTACGGCTTTGCGCACGACGGCAACTTCGACACGCTCTTCTCGTTTCTGCACTCCGCCGTCTTCACCTTCC
>DASVQA010000040.1:0-18833 GCA_036389375.1 Pyrinomonadaceae bacterium
TCTATGCGCGCCGCGAACTCGTCGCCGCCAGCAGCATCGAAGCGAAAGAAGGAAACGCCGCCGCGTCGTCAGCCCGCACAGCCGGCACAGGCCAAAGCGACGCCAGTGACAACGCCCTCGGCAGTCTCGGCCGTAGTACCAATGACGGGCGCGCGGTACTGGCGAGCACGTCGCTGCGCCCGCTCGCGGTTGACCCGATAAGCTACGACATGTTGCAGCGTGCGCGCACGGCGCGTGATGCGGGGCGACATGAAGAGGCGGTGAAAGCCTACCGCGCCGTGCTCGCGCACAGCGGCGGCTACTTCCCGCCCGCCAGTCTGGAGCTAGCCTTTGCGCTGCTGAACCTGCGCCGCAATGACGAAGCCATCGCGGCGCTCACCACGTTGACCAGCAGAGACGGCGCGCGCTACCCCATCGCCTATTATCATCTGGGTCGGCTCTACGAAGCCGCCGGCCAACTAGAGCGCGCCGCCACGAGTTTTGCCCGCGCCGCCGAACTCTACGGCGACGAGAACCCGCAGGTGCTCGTCGATCTCAGCCGCGTGCGCGAGAAGGCGGGCGACGATGCGGGCGCGCTCGCGGCGCTCGAGGCTTACGGCACAGCCATCGCCCGACAGGGCACGACGCCCGATTGGCTCGCGGCCAAACTGGCACAGCTACGCGCCAGAGTCGGTGCAGCGGCCAGCACGCACGCGCCGGTCGTGAAGCAATAGCCGTGCATGCTGCGCCGGAGCAGGCTGGATAGCCGGCGCGTCGGCGCGACTTAAAAGGTCACTTACCAAATAAGAGAAGCCCCGCAAGGTGCGATAATCTTGCGGGGCTTCTCTTATTTGTGCCGGCCGGAAGCGCAATAATCTGCGCCCGCCCGTTTTATTCCGCCTTCGTGACTTCGCTCAACTTGGCGACGTGCAGCGTGTCGCCTTCGAGCGTGCCCTCGACGGCGACCTGCATGCCCTTCTTCGTCTTCGTGCTGTGCAGCAGTTCCGTCGCCGACTTGTTGCCCGCGTCGTCGAACTTGTAGAGCTTGCCATCGGCGACGACCGCAAAGCCGCTCGATTCGCAGCCCGGCATCAGCGCGCACTTGACCGAATGGCCTTTGACCTCTTCGGCAAAGTCCGCGTCCTCCGCATGATGGCTCGCGCACATGTTGTCGATAAGGTAGCCGGTGAGCTTCACGTTCTTCTTGTCCTGTGCGTAGAGGGCGACGGCGCACAGGAGTGACAGGGAGATGGTTAACAGTTTACGGGTCATAACAGTTTCTTCCTTCTGCGCCTGCTGCTAGCGGCGACTTGCTGTTGGGGTTGATGTTGACTGGGGCTGAGAAATTAAGCCGGCTCGTCCGTGTCTGCCTGTTCTTCCGCCGTGCGTTGCGGGCGCATGTGCGGGAAGAGGATCACGTCGCGGATCGAGCGCCGGTTCGTCAAGAGCATCGTCAGCCGGTCAATCCCGATGCCGATGCCCGCGGCCGGCGGCATGCCGTAAGATAGCGCACGCACATAATCCAAGTCCATCGCCATCGCCTCCTCGTCTCCCCGCTCCCGCTGCTTAACTTGATCTTGGAAGCGTTCGTACTGCTCAACCGGATCATTCAACTCCGAGAAGCCGTTGGCAATCTCCATGCGGCCTACGTACAACTCGAAGCGTTCAGCGATGGCCGGGTTAGCGGGCGAGGCTTTCGAAAGTGGCGAGACAGGCTTTGGAAAATCTTTGATAAACGTTGGATTAGTCAGCTTACCTTCCGCGATATACTCGAATAACTCTACAAGCATATTTGATGATTCAATCGGCGCTGGCTCGCCATATTGCTTAATTTTCAACTCGTTCTGTTCGCCAGCTTGTGCCCAAAACAGATCCTTTTGTTCGATGAAGACTGAATTGAAAATTGCGTCACGACTCCTCGAATCAAATTCTTTGGCTTGGTGTCTTTCGTAGTCTCCGCTAGTTGCAATGATAGGACGTGCTTCTACTCTCCTGACATATTCTTCCAGCACAAGTGAGTAGAATAAGCGGAAACGCTGTAGCTGTCGCGGGTTGTCAAGCCAGCTAATGTCAAAGGTGTCTGAGTCGAATCTATTCCATTCAAGCGGCAATTGATTGACCACAGCTTGTTTCATCGTTAGACGTTCAAACGGTATCCCAAAATTAATCTCATCATCACCAAACCGAGCGCGCGTGCTACCGATTGCCCTCTCAATCGTCGTCCGCAGCATCTCTTCGCAGAAGTCCATCATGCCGTTTACGTCCATGTAGGCGCAGTAGAACTCCAACATCGTAAATTCGGGATTCCAGCGATAGCCGAGGCCTTCATTGCGGAAGTTGCGGTTGAGTTCATAGACGCGCTCGAAGCCGCCGACGAGCAGGCGCTTGAGGTATAGCTCCGGCGCGATGCGGGCGTAGAGGTCTATGCCGAGCGCGTTGTGATGCGTCTTAAACGGCTTGGCGGCTGCGCCGGAGGCGATGGGCGTGAGCATGGGCGTTTCGACTTCGATGTAGTCGTGCGCGTCCAAGTAGCGGCGCATCTCCGTGATGAGGCGCGAGCGGCGCTCGAAGACTTCACGTGAACTCAGTTCGCGTGAAGTCGCGTCGCCCGCTTCGGCGTCGCCCTTGTCGAGGTCGAGTTTGAGGGCCGAGGCGATTAGATCGACGTAGCGTTGCCGACGGCCGATCTCCGGGTCGCTGATGCCATGAACCTTGTCGGGCATGGGCAGTAGCGCCTTCGCTAAGAATTGCAATGCGCGGACATGCACCGATAGCTCGCCCGTCTTGGTCACGAAGAGGAAACCGGCGACGCCGACGAAGTCGCCGTGATCGAGCAGGTTGAAGAGTCGCCAGCCGCTTTCCGGTTCGTCAATCAATGCGCCGCTGTCGTTGCTGACGGCGCGCGCGTCGTCCTTACGCACGTAAATCTGCAAACGCTCACGCCCGTCCGACAGGTGGACGAAAGCGGCCTTGCCCATCACGCGCGGCGGCACGGCGACGCGTCCCGACACGCGCACCTCGCCCAACTCTTTGAGCGCCGCGTTGGCCGCTTCAAGTTGCTCCGGCGACGGGCGCGCGCCTGCTGCAACTTGCGGCACGAGCGCCTTGATCCGTTCGTTCGTCACAAGCGCCGTGATCGTGTCTTCGTCGCCGGTCGGGTTGCTGACATGGCTGCGCGCAAACTTGTTCGGGTAGGCGTTGCCGACGAGCGCGCGGATCGCGGTCAGATGTTCACGCCGCGCACGCGTCTGATCGTTGTCGGGGATAATCTCTTCGGGTACTCGCTCTGTTGACATGGACGACTCCAAATGAAAAGACGGATTATAGGGAAGCGATCAGGGATCGGCAAACATGAGTAGTCAGTAGCCGGTAGTCGGTAGCAAAGCAAATGTCTTCTACCGGCTACTGACTACTGACTACTGACTTGTGCTAGTCTTTAGCGAAAGATGACAGACGAGAAGATACTGACGCCGGCTCAACTTGGCGAGGTACGCGCGCGGCTGCGTGCGGCGGGGCGGCGGCTGGTGTTTACGAATGGCTGCTTCGATCTGCTGCACGTCGGGCACGTGCGCTACCTGCAAGCGGCGCGCGGGTATGGCGATGCGCTGCTGGTGGCGATTAACAGCGACCGCGCGGTGCGCGAGTTGAAAGGCGCGGGGCGACCTGTGATGAATGAACAGGAGCGCGCCGAAGTGTTGGCGGCGCTCGGCGCGGTTGATTACGTGACCGTGTTTGACGAACTGTCGCCGCGCAGGTTGATTGCCGCGCTGCTGCCGGACGTGCTGGTCAAAGGCGGCGACTACGCGCTCGACGAAATTCATGGGCGCGAAGAGGTCGAAGCGGCCGGCGGGCGCGTTCATTCGTTACCCTTCGTTGCGGGCGCTTCAACGACAGACATTATCGAACGGATAAAAGCAGCGCCGAGTGACAAGTGACGAATGACAAGTTAAAGACTTGTCCTTGCCCGGCACTTGGCACTGCCTTTTTTATGAGTAGCACGGTTGAATCCGGATCGCTGATGGCGGGCGTGCTGCGGCGCGTGACGGCGGGCGCTGAGTTGCGCCGGCTTGCGGCAGAGGTGCGCGGCGGGGCGCGCGTCGTGTCGGTCGCGGGGCTGACCTCGCCGGCGGCGCGGGCGCTGGTGCTCGCGGCGCTCAGGCGCGAGACGGATCGGCGGCTCGCGGTCGTCGTGCAGGCGACCCGCGAGTTGGAGGCTTGGGAGCGCGATCTCTGTTTCTGGGCGGACGCGCTCGGCATCGGTGGGCGCGGCGCGATGGGCGTGCTGACGCTGCCGGCTTCGGAGAGCGACCCTTACGCGGGCGCGGCGCCACACCCGGAGACGTTGGAGCGGCGCGCGCTGGCGTTGTGGCGTCTGGCACACGGCGAGGGCGACATCGTGTTGCTGACGGCGCGCGCGCTCGCACGTCGCACGGTGCGCCCCGAACAGTTGTTGACGGCAGGCGCAACGCTCAGACGCGATGCGGATTTTGCGCCGGAAGAGTTGCGCGAGTTGTTGCTCGCGTCGGGCTACGTGCGCGAAGACCCGATAGGCGCGGTGGGCGAGTTCTCTCTGCGCGGCGGCATCCTCGACGTGTGGTCGCCGGGGCGGGCTGCGCCCGTGCGCGTGGAGTTCTTCGGCGACACGGTTGATTCGCTCCGCGAGTTCGACCCGGAGACGCAGTTGTCGGTCGCGCCGTTGCAGGCGGTCGAGATCGTGCCGATGCGCGAGTATGCGGTGGGCGCAGACGATTTTCGGCTGTGGGCGGAAGCGGCGCGGGAGCGGTTTGGCGCGGAGCGTTACGCGCGCGCGCTCAAAGACCGCACGGTCTTTGCGGCCGAGGGCGAGACGTTCACGGGTTGGGAATGGCTCATCTCGCTCGTGCATCCGACGCCCGCCGACGCGTTCGATTACCTGCGCGACACGGTGCTCGTCGTGGACGAACCGGCGGGCCTCGAAGGTTTTCTCGGCCATCTCTACGAGACGCTCGACGCGCGCCACGCGGAACTTGAAGCGGCGGACGAGATCAGTCTGCGCCCCGAAGAGTTGTATCTGACGGGCGCGGAGTTGCGTGCGCGCATAGAACAAATGGCGCGCGTCGAGTTGCGTACACTTGGGCGCGCGGCGGCGGTCGTGGATGAGAGATTCGCGGGCGAGAGTGAGGAGCCGGCCGTGCAGCTAGGGCGCGCGCGGGCGAAGGCTGCGCCGTTGTTTCTGTTCCCGGCGGTCGAGCAGGCGACGGAAGTTGAATGGCGCTCGACGGCGGCGCGGCGCTATCACGGGCGCATGCAGGAACTGGCGACGGAGGTGCGGCGCGCGCGCGAGCAGAGGGGCGCGAGCACGCTGTTTGCGATGCCGAGCGTGGGCGTGGCGGAGCGCGTCGCGGAGATGCTCTCCGAGTACAACGTGACGGCGCGGCTGGCGCTCGCTGGCGAAGGCGGCGCGGCTGAAGACTTTCAAGCCGTCGTGACGACGGGGCGGCTGTCCGGCGGCTTCGAGTTGCCGGACGCAGGCTTGATCGTCCACACCGAGAGCGACCTGTTCGACGAGGCGAGCGACGGGCGCGTGGAGCATCGCGCGCCGGGCACGACGCCCGCCACGACCGCGTCGAAGAAGGGGCAGCGAAAAAGATCGAAGACGGCGGCGTTCCTGTCGGACTTCCGCGATCTGAAGGTCAACGATTTCGTCGTTCACATCGATCACGGGGTCGCGCGCTTCGGCGGTTTGCAGACGTTGGAGTTGCAAGGGCGCAGGGGCGAGTTCATGCTGCTCTTTTACGCCGAAGACGCGAAGCTCTACGTGCCGGTCGAGCGGCTCGATCTCGTCCAACGCTATTCGAGCGCCGAGGGGCACGAGCCGCAGCTTGACCGGCTCGGCGGGCTGGGCTGGCAGAAGACGAAGGCGAAAGCCAAGCGCGCGATGCGCGACATGGCGGACGAGCTATTGCGGCTCTACGCCGAGCGCAAACTGGTCGGCGGTTATGCGTTCGCGGCCGACAGCCCTTGGCAGCGCGAGTTCGAGGATGGGTTCGAGTACGTGCCGACGCCGGATCAGGAGACGGCGATTGAAGATGTGAAGACCGACATGCAAGCGCCGACGCCGATGGACAGGCTGCTGTGCGGCGATGTGGGCTACGGCAAGACGGAAGTGGCGATGCGCGCCGCGTTCAAGGCCGTGATGGAATCGAAGCAGGTGGCGGTGCTCGCGCCAACGACCGTGCTCGCTTATCAGCACTTCGAGACGTTCAGCGCGCGCTTTGCGCCGTTCCCCGTGAAGATCGAGTTGCTGTCGCGCTTCCGCTCGCCAAAGGAGCAGAAGGACGTGGTGCGCCGCGTCGAAGCGGGCGAGGTGGACATCGTCATCGGCACGCACCGGATTCTGTCGAAAGACATCTCTTTCCGCGATCTCGGCCTCGTCGTCGTGGACGAAGAACAGCGGTTCGGCGTCGCACACAAGGAGCGGCTCAAACAGTTGAAGAAACGCGTGGACGTGTTGACGCTCTCGGCGACGCCGATCCCGCGCACGCTGAACATGTCGTTGATGGGGCTGCGCGACATGTCCATTATCGAGACGCCGCCGCGCGACCGTCTGGCGATTCAGACGCAGGTCGTGCAGTTCGGCGAATCGGTCATCAAATCGGCCATTGAGTTGGAGCTTGCGCGCGGCGGGCAGGTCTTCTTCATACACAATCGCGTCGAGACGATTGAGACGGTGGCGGCGCTCGTCAAACGGCTTGTGCCGCAGGCGCGCGTTGTCGTGGCGCACGGGCAGATGAACGAGCGCGAGATGGAGCAGGTGATGCTGGATTTTATGGCGTACAAGTACGACGTGTTGGTTGCCACCACCATCATCGAGAACGGCATAGACATCCCCCGCGCCAACACAATCATCATAAACCGGGCGGATCACTATGGTCTGGCGCAGCTTTATCAACTACGCGGGCGCGTCGGGCGCTCGAACCGGCGAGCTTACGCTTACCTGCTCATTCCATCGGAGCAGGAGTTGACGCCGATTGCGCGGCGGCGTCTGGCGGCCATCCGCGAGTTCTCAGACCTCGGCGCGGGCTTTCGCGTGGCGGCGCTCGATCTTGAGTTGCGCGGGGCGGGGAATCTGTTGGGCGGGCAACAGTCGGGGCACATGGACGCGCTCGGCTTTGATCTTTACACGCAGATGTTGGAGCGCACCGTCGCGGAACTGCGCGGCGAGGACGTGCAGGACGAGACTTCCGTCTCACTGAGCCTCGGCGTGGACGTGGCTATTCCCGAAGATTACATCAGCGACATGGGGCAGCGGCTACGCACCTACAAACGCATCGCGTCGGCGCGCGACGACGAACAGTTGCGCCAGATTCGCGCCGAGACGGAGGATCGCTACGGGCGTCTGCCGCCGTCGGTCGAAAACCTGCTGGCTTACGCGCGCCTGCGCCGCATGGCCGAGGAGACGGGCGTTGTCTCGATTGACCGGACGCCGCAGGGGCTAGCGTTCAAACTGGGCGAGCGGGCGCGGGTTGCGCCGGAGAAACTGCTGGCGCTGGTGCGCGAGCGACCGGGTGCGGCCTTTACGCCGAGCGGTGTCCTGCGGCTCGAATTGCAGGCGGACGAACAGGCAGAGTTGATCGAAACCGCCCGTGGCCTGTTGCTGCAAATCCGCGTGCCAGACTAAAATCACGTTTCGCGTTCGCGCGGCTGTTAGCCTCGATCCCGACCCTAGCGACCTGACACCGCTTCGATAGACAGGCGCATTAACCAGCGCCGACGGTTTTTAATTTAAGGAGCAAAAATTCGTGAAGTTTAATCTTTTAAGACGCACCGGCGCGTTTGTGTTCGCGGCCCTGTTGCTGGCGCTCGGTGCAATGGCCGCGTCGGCGCAGGAAGAGGGCGTGCCGCGCGTCGTGGACGAAGTGATCGCGCAGGTCAACGATCAGGTGATCACCCTCTCGATGCTCAAGCGCGAGATGCGTGAGGCGGTGGACGCGCTCCGCGTGCAGAAGCCGGAGTTGACGGCGGAGCAGGCGCAAGCCGAAGTGGCCAAGCGGCAGAACGAGATCATCGTCGCGCTGATTAACGAGCAGTTAATGGTGCAGAAGGGCAAGGAACTGGGGCTGGCGGAGGACGTGGAGGCGGCAGTCAATCGGCGTTTGTTGGAGATCGCGCAGCAGCAGGGCATCAAGACCATCGAACAGTTGGAAGAGTTGATGCACCGCGAGGGGATTGATCCGGCCACCATGCGCCAGACCATGCGGACAGAGGTGATGAAGGGCCAAGTGCTGGGTACTGAAGTTGACCGCAAGGTATTTTTCAGCATCACCGACGCCGAGGTACGCAGCTATTACGACGCGCACAAGGATGCGTTCCGCAAACCCGAAACCGTGACGCTCTCGGAAATCTATCTGAGTTCGGTCGGCAAGCCTGAGCCGGAAGTGCTGGCGCGCGCGCAGAAACTGGTCGCGCAGTTGCGCGCCGGCGCAGACTTCAAGGCGACGGCCGCCGCGCAGTCCGAGCGGGAAGACGAAAAGGGTCAGCGCGTCGCGCAGAAGACGGGCGGGCTGGTTGATACGTTCCCCGTGCGCGAGATCACCAACAAGCCCATCGCCGATGCGATCAAGGATTTGAAGTCGGGCGGCGTGAGCGATCCCGTCAAGACCGAACAGGGCTACATCATCATCCGGGTTGACCAGCGCACCCCGGCGGGCGAGTCAACCTTTGACGAGAACAAGGTGCGCGAAACAATCGCCTACGAGCGACTCCCGAAGGAGCGCGAGAACTACCTGCGCAATCTGCGGCAGGAAGCCTACATCGAAGTAGCGCCCAACTACCGCGATGCCGTCTTGCCGCTCCTGAAGATCGAAGCCGGGAAGACCGCTAGCGCCGCGCCCGCCCCCGCCAAGAAAGACGACAAGAAGAAAAAGCCTTGACGGCAGCGACGAGTGACGAGCCGGGACAAGTTAAAGACTTGTCCCGGCTCGTCACTGGTCACTTGGCCTTGCTTTGCAATGCGACTCGATCAGTTCTTACGAGCCAGCCGGTTGGCGGTGCGCCGGAAGATCGCGCAGGAGTTGTGCGAGTTGGGCGCGGTCACGGTCAACGGTGTGCCGGCGCGTTCGGCGCGGGTGGTGCGCGTGGGCGATGAGATTAGCGTCCGGCGGCGAGACGACCATGTGCTCAGGGTGCGCGTGACCCAAGTGCCCGACGTGCGCCAGACCTCCAAACAACAAGCCGTCACGCTCTATGAAATCCTGAGCGACGAGAGCGGCGCGGGCGAAAAAGATTTCGGGCCGTGACACGGCCCGCCCGGCACGGTCGGATTGATACGGCCAGTTGCGCGCCGTCCCCGTTCTCTTTCACCCTCTCTTTCCAACCTCTCAACTTCATTATTTCGATTGTCCGCCTTTCGCGCGCCGGGCCGGGCGCAGCGGTGCAGGAGCGTCTTGGAAACGAACGCTGGGCGCACGCCCTCTAATCTGAAACCCGCGAGTTTGTCGGTTGTGCGCTGATGGTATGCGATTTGCCGCCGCAGGTTTTTGAGTCGTGTTCCGTCCGTCACATCTAGTCTGAATCGTGCGGGAAAGCGAGAAAGGGTTTTATGCATTTGCTGGACAACTTCTTTTCGGACAAACTGGCGGTTGATCTCGGCACGGTGAATACGCTGGTCTATGCGCCGGAGCGAGGCGTGGTGTTGAACGAGCCTTCGGCGGTGGCCATCAACAAGTACACGGGCGAAGTGTTGGCGGTGGGTACGGATGCGTACAAGATGGTCGGGCGTGCGCCGCACGATGCAGAGGTCTTTCGCCCCGTCAAGAACGGCACGATTGACAACTTCGAGGCGGCCGAGAAGATGCTCGTCGCCTTTATCCGCCGCGTGCAGGAGAATCATCACAAACGCAGCCACATGGTGATCGGCGTGCCCGGTTCGAGCACGACGCTCGAACGCCGCTCGGTGCGCGATGCGGCGCGCGACGCAAAGGCCGCGCGCGTTGATCTGGTGGACGAAGGCTTGGCCGCCGCGCTCGGCGCGGGGCTTGATTACGACGACGAACGCGCCCACCTCGTTGTTGACATCGGCGGCGGCACGACCAACGTGGCCATCATCGCTTCCGCTGCCGTCGTCTCTTCCACGAGCCTGAAGGTCGCGGGCAACGCGATGGACGAGGCGATCCGCGATTACGTGCGCGCGCGCCACGAGATGCAGTTGGGCGAGCGCACGGCCGAAGAGTTGAAGAAGCAGTTGGGCGCGTTGGATGCGCGTGCGGGCGCGGCGATGCAGCGCACCGAGGTGGTCGGCAAAGATTTGGCGACGGGCATGGCGAAGGTAGTCGAGATCGGCGCGGACGAAGTGCGCGCCGCGCTTGAACCCGTGCTCACGGAGATCATCACGGGCGCGCGCCGCGCCATCGAAGACTCGCAGCCCGACGTAACAGCGGACATCTATCAGACGGGCCTGATTCTCACCGGCGGCGGCGCGCTGCTCGCCGGTCTGGCCGACCGCCTGCAAACCGAACTCAAACTCCACGTCGCCGTCGCCGAACAACCGCTCGCGGCGGTCGCGCTCGGCGCGGGTCGCTTGCTCGCCGATGCCGAGCGCCTGCACCGCGTCGCCATACGCGAGGACGTGCCGGCGTGGCAACAGTCCGAAGAGTTGGTGGTGAACTGGTAACTCCGGCGCGCCAGCCTTAAGCGGCAACCGGCAAACAAAGTGGGGCGACGGCCAAGACGGCCGTCGCCCCTCTTTTTCATTGTCGTTCCCCCCGCGACGGAGTAATATCGCCGCGCTCTGCCC
The DNA here is from genome assembly GCA_036389375.1 of Pyrinomonadaceae bacterium. Classification (GTDB taxonomy): domain Bacteria; phylum Acidobacteriota; class Blastocatellia; order Pyrinomonadales; family Pyrinomonadaceae; genus QHXQ01. The sequence goes on from DASVQA010000040.1 coordinate 10,754, forward strand.
TCGCACCCTGACCTCTAATCATCCGGCGCGACGACACCTTGCGCCGCAATGTAAAAAAAACCGGCAGGAGAAAATTCATGGACATCAAACTCGTGCGCAAAACCTTCACCGAAGAGAGCACTATGGGCGAGCTTTTCGTCAACGGGAAGTTCCAGTGTTTCACGCTCGAAGACAAAGTGCGAGCGGTTAAGATTCACGGCAAGACGGCGATCCCTGAAGGCATCTACGAGGTGGTCGTTACCTTCTCCAACAAGTTTAAGAAGCCGCTGCCGCTGCTGCTCAACGTGCCGAACTTCGACGGCATACGCATCCATTCGGGCAACAAGGCCGCCGACACCGAAGGCTGCATCCTCGTCGGCACGAGCAAAGCGCAGGACTTCGTCGGCGGCAGCCGCATTGCCTTCAAGGCCTTGTTCCCGAAGATCGAGGCGGCGCTCAAGAAAGAGAAAATCTTTATGCAGGTCGTGGGCGGGCGGCCGGAGGACGTGGCCCTCGCTAATGCACCGAACCCGAACGAGCAACCGGCCGATGCGAAGGCTTGACGGGCAAACTCATTCGGCGCGCGGCCGCGCAGCGCAAGGTCGCAGCGCAAACGCCAACAGCCGTCGCGCTTGATTAAAGAGCGACGGCTGTTGCTTCAGGTCTGGCCTTTACGCGGCGCGAGGCTTACTCAGGCTTGCTCGTCGGCCGGGAGTTTGCGGAACGGCCCGCTGTGTATGTACTTGACGGGATGGCCCTCTAGCTCGTCCGGCAGTTGTTGTTGCTGTTGCACGGTCGGATCGTCCAGATGGACGGCCAAGACGTAGTTGCCTTGCGCGTCGCGCTCGATGCCGACGCCGGAGACGCCCGGCAGGCTCCGCAACCGCTCCGAGTGCCGGCGTTTCACTTCTCGAATCTCCTGTTCCGTCGCCATCCCTGTCGCCTCCATTTTGCCAGTCCGGGCCGCCCGCGTTAGATGACGAGCGAGACGCCCAGCGCGCTCAGCACGTCGCCGATGTGGTTGGCGATAGTATGGGTGGTTGAGCCGGCGAAAAGCAAGCCGACGGCCTTGTTGCTGCTGCGTTCGAGGATGAGCGAACCCGAATCACCGGCGGCGCTGAAGGGCTGCGCGGCCAAGCCCTGAATGATGATCTGATCCTGAAAGGAGACGACGCCCGCCGTGTATTGCACGCTCACGTCGGTCTCGACGCTGGTCACGCGCCCGACCGTGAAGCCGGTGGTGCGCCCGAACTTGTGCACGACCATGTCGATCTGCGCGGGCTTCTTGCCGGTCGGCGGGCCGATAAAGAGCACAGGGTTGGTCGCCGCGTTCTGGCTGGTCAACTGCGCGATGGCACAGTCCACTTTGTTGTTGCCGCCGACGACAAGCGGGACGAACTTGCTCAGTTTGGCGATGACGCGGTTTTGCGGCGGATTGCCGGCGTCGAGAAAACCGGGCTGGAAGATGGGCGAGCCGATGGCGAGTTGGTTCTCGTCGGCGATCACGTGATTGTTACTGAGCACAAAGCGTTTCGCCCCTTTGCGGACGAGCGCGCCGAACGTGCCGGCCATGATGAACTGATTGTTCGGGTCGCGGAAGCCGATGGAGCAGCCGGGCCGGGCCGGATTGATGGTGGTGCGCGGATTGGGCATGGGCGCGGGCGGCATGAAGCGGCGGAACGTGCCGACCTGCTCCACGTCAACAGGGTGGCCGTCGATCTCGGTCGGCAAACGTTCTTCGTCCGACACCTGATTGTCCGGGTACTTGATCCGCACGAGCAGTTTGACGGCCATGACGCCCGTGTGTTTGCCGCCCGAAATCTTCTCGCCCAGACCGACGCCGACGAGATTCATTTCCGGCCGGGGGCTGGTCGAGGCGGCGAGGGCCGAGAAGGTACTGGACTGTTGGGTTTGTAACAGGCGGGCCGAGGCGGAGCGCTTGGCGGCGCGCATGCTCTCAATTTGCGCGGCCGATGAGCCGACGAAGATGATGGATTCGCTCTGCGCGCTCGCTGAACTGGCGCGGGCCCTTGCGCTGCCGCGTTTAGTGCTGCTGCTCCGCTTGCTGGATTTCTTAGTGGCCATAGGATGCTCCTTCAATGGTTGTGCGCGCAGGACGAGCGCGGGGCTGGCACGTCGTCTAGCGCAAAAGGGGAACGGAAGCCGGCGACGCGCGCGCGGCCTCTCTGGTAGGCTGAGCGCGGCACCGGCCGCGAAAGATCAGAAACTCGCAACGCGGGGTTGTGGCGGTCGAGTAACTCTCGTGTATCGCGCGCCTGCTACCTGCGCGGTGCAACCCTTATGCCAGCAACGCCGCGCGTGCGGCGGCGCATTTAACGGCTAAAGTTCCGCGCGGGCTTACGCCAAAGGGCGGTCTTGCGTCGCATAAATTAGACAAATAATCAGAGGCTGTCCACTTTTAATGACTGTTCGGGGCAGTCCTCGTTGCGCCACACTTGCGCGCCGGTGCGCTCATTTACGTCGGCGCATTTGTTATAATCGGTGCGCGCAGACAGAGAGAGATGAACAGGATGCTCGTGTTATGTCACTCATCGAAGAACAGTCGGACGCCTTAAGCCTCGCGCCGGAGCGTGAAACTGCGTGGGCGGAGTTCGCCGCGCAGGGCGTTAAGCCGTTTAAGATTCGCCACGTCGAGATCAAGCCGCCGCTCGTGCTCTCGCCGATGGCGGGCGTCACCGACGTGCCGTTTCGTTGTCTCTTGAAGCGGCGCGGCGGCATCGGGCTGACCGTCTCGGAGTTTATCTCCGTCGAGGGCCTCACGCGCAACAATCCGAAGGCGAAACGGCAGATGCGCTTCTACGATTACGAGCGCCCGTTCGCCGTGCAGATTTTCGGCGGGCAACCCGAACGCATGCGGCTCGCAGCCGAGATGGCCGAAGAGGTGGGCGCGGACATACTCGACATAAACTGCGGCTGCCCCGCGCCGAAAGTCGTCAAGCACGGCGGCGGCTCCGGTCTCTTGCGCGACCTGCCGCGCCTTGAAACGATCCTGAAAGAGATCAAACGCGCGATCACGATCCCTTTGACGATCAAAATCCGCGCGGGCTACACCGACAGCACCATCAACGCGCTTGAGACGGCGAAACTGGCCGAGCAGTGCGGCGTCGAGCACATCGCGCTGCACGGGCGCACGAAGGAGCAAGGTTACAAGGGCTTCGCCAACTGGGACTTGGTACGGCAGATCAAAGAGACGGTCAGTGTGCCCGTCTCAGGCAGCGGCGACGTGGTCACGCCCGCACAGGCGTTCGCGCGTTGGCGCGAGACGGGCTGCGACGGCATCCTCATCGGGCGCGGCGCGATGGCGAACCCCTGGATCTTTCGCCAGATCGAAGACCTCATCGCGGGGCGTGCGCCGTTCCAACCGACGCTGGCCGACAAACGCGCCGTGCTGCTGGAATACTTCGACCTGCTCCGCGCGGACATGCCTGAGTTCGCCGCCATCGGTCGCATGAAGCAGTTGGCCGGACAGTTCACGAAGGGTCTGCCCGGCGGCGCACGCTTCCGGCAGGTGATCTACCACTCGCACGAAGTCGCGGCCGTGCTCGACCACATCGAAGACTACTTTGAGACCGTCGCCGCCGGTCGTACCTACATCGGCGAAGGCGGGCCGGTCGAAGATGAAGCGCCTGTTCTAGATTCCTGCGAAGCAGCGACGGTTGAGGTATGACGATGGACGAGAAGACGCAAGCCGCGCGCGATTCGGAAACAGGTGCGCCCGACCGCACAGCCGAACGCGACGACGTGGCCGAGCCGGACGCGCCCACCGCGACCGAACAGAATGACGGCATGAGCACCATCCTCAGCGGCGACCCGGTCGAAGGCGTGCAGGACAACGCCAGCGAAGAATAATTAACCCGGCCAGCCGCACGAAACGAGCCGAAACTCCGGCACACTAATAGGGCAGTCCACTCGTGCTTCGTGTGCGTTGCTGCGGGGCGCGTGACGTGGCCGTGTGGTTATTGCTCCGTTTCGTTGGCCAGCCCTTCAATTTCTGTTTCGAGCGCGCGCAGGGTGCGTTGGAGCATGGCGCGGTGGGCGCGGTTGGTGGCGCGTTCGAGTTGGTCGAGCGTGCGGGCGCGCGAGAGGCGGAGCGTCTCAAGTCGTTCGCGGCGCGCACGCGCTACGGGCGAATCGTCGAGCGGCGCAGCCTGTCTCTGCCGCGCGCGTTCCTCCGCCGCCTGTTGCTGATCTTCGACCGACTTGCTCTCCCAACCGCGTGCCATCCGTCTACATCCTTAGCTTTACGTGCCGGGCTGACGCAAGCCGAGCGGTCGCGGCTGCGTGCCCTCGAAGAACCAGCTTGCGCTGACCTTGAGCCGGTGATGCCACGTCGGCAGGCGTGAGGTGTAGAGCGCGAAGCGAGCCTGTCGGGCGAGCGGGCCGCCGATGACTTGGCCGGCCGTTAAGACGGCCGCGCGCTCCGTGCCGAGGCTGAGCGCCTCGCCGAGTTCGCGTATGTGTCTGGTCTTTAGTTTCCCGCCCGACAGAAACGCGCGGACGTTCGTGCCTAAGAGCGACGACTGTTGAAAGGCGAGTTGCGCCGTGCCGGCCAAACTCGGATCGGCTTCGGTAAAATGCGCGTCGTCGCCGAGCGAAAAGATCTCTTTGTGCCCCTCGACCTGTAGCGTCGGTTCAACGCGCAGCAAGCCGCGCTCCGTCTTCGGTAAGTCCAACTGTTCGATGAGCGGGCTGACGCGGACGCCGCCCACCCAGACGACGCCCGCCGTCTGCAATTCGGTCTCAGTGCCGCCGTGCTCGAAGACGATGCTCGTCGGCGTGACGCGGCGCACGCGCGTCGCCGTGTGGATTTCGACGTGCGACTTTTGCAGCGCGTCCTCAACGTAAGCGCGCAGTTCGTCGCCCATGCCCGGCACGATCTGGTTGGTCATCTCGATGATGAGCACGCGCGCCGTGCCGTGCAAGCCCCGCCGCTTGAAGGCGTCGTTCAGCAGATCGGCCATCTTCGTGGAAAGCTCTACGCCGCTTGCGCCGCCGCCGACGACGGCGAAGGTCGTGGCGGCGCGTGCGTCCTGCGGCGCGGCATCGGGCGGGATGCGGTCGAGCGCGGCAATCATGCGTGTGCGGATCGCGTCGGCATCGGCGAGGCGACGAAAAGCGAATGCGTGCTCGGCCGCACCTTCGACGCCCGCGTAGTTGGTCACGCCGCCGACCGCCAGCACGAGCACGTCGTAAGGCTGCTGTTGCGTGCGCCCCGCAATCGTGACGGTGCGCGCTGCCCTGTCAACCTTCGTCACCGCGCCCCTGATGAAGTTGGTGCGCTCATCAAGGAGTTCCTTGTAGTGCGGCGCGATGTGCCATGCCTCGACCTCACCGCTCAGGTACTCGTAGAGCATCGGCTTAAAGAGGAAATGATCCTCGTCGCTGACGAGCGTGACCGCGCCCGCGCCGGCCAGTTCGAGCGCCGTGAACACGCCGCCAAAGCCGCCGCCGATGATTAAAATCCGCGCCTGCCCGTCTGCCATGCGCTATACTTCCTTCAGGAAAATTAACTACGTTTGCGGCGCATGGTAGCAGAGAAACGGTGTCCGCGCACGCGGGCTGTGCGAGGGCCGCGAAGTCCACGAAGGCCACGGTACGACGGAAGATGGCTGGCGAATGTGACAGAGATAATCTGCGGGCGCATAAGTCGTGCGCCGCTCTGGCGCACCGCGCAGGCGGACGACGACAGCGCGGCGTGCGCTTCGTCTGCGCGCTCCTTTGTCTGCTCGGTCTGCTGTTCAGCTTTGCCGGCGCGCGGGCGCAGACCCAACAGGTGCGTAAGAAGCCTGCCAGCAAACAGACGCGCAAGGGCGTGAAGGATAAGCCGCAAGCGAAGCAGCCACCGCAGGACGAGTTGAGCAAACTGCGCGAAGAGTTCATCCGGCTGACGAAGGAATACAAAAAGAACCTCGAACAGTTGCTCGCGCTCTACGAGAAGGACGTGACGCGGACGGAGGACAGGCTCAAGCAGGTGCGCGGACTCTACGAGCAGGGCTTGATCTCGAAGCACGACGTAGAGACGAACGAGCAGGCGGTCGCCGCCGCCAAAGCGAAAACCGCCGCGACGCGCCAGCAGATCGCAAACACCGATACGCAGGTCGCTGAAACGCTCGTCGAGGCCGAGGCGGCCGAACAGTTGGCGCAAGCGCCGCCCGTGAAAACGCCCAACGCGCCGGGCCGCATCACGCGCTCTGCGTCTTATATACGCTACGCGGGCGCGGGGCTGTGGTTGCTGTCGAGCGCGTGGAAGGTGCAAGGGTTCTTCATGCAAAAGTTCGGCCGGCAGTTGCCCGTCAGCGCCTACGGGCAGACGGAGACGCACAACCGGCTCGGCTGGGATCACCGCAACGCGATGGACGTGCCCGTTAACCCCTCCGGCGCGGAAGGACAGGCGCTCATGGTCTTTCTGCGCGCCAACGGCATCCCGTTCACGGCCTTTAGCGTCGCCATCCCCGGCGCGGCGACGGGCCCGCACATACACATCGGCACGCCCTCGCACCGGCTCGCGTCGCATTGAAACGCCACCGCCGCCCCACTTTCTGTTCGCTGGACACTCCCTGAGTCGGCATGTTAGATTGTTCGCCGTAGTTAAATAACTCTTGCGGTTGCCTGAGATTACAGGTGGACTGCGGTCTGGGAGGGCCATCCGAAAGCAAGTCATGTTGGATAGAGAAGCGAAAGAGAAAATCGTCACCGATTACCGCACGCACGACGGCGACACAGGTTCGCCGCAGGTGCAGGTTGCGCTGCTGACTGAGCGCATTAACCAACTCACCGAGCACTTCAAAACGCACAAGAAGGACAACCATTCGCGGCGCGGCTTGCTCAAGATGGTCTCGCAGCGCCGTAGTCTGCTCGATTACCTCAAACGTAGGGACATCGAGCAGTATCACGGTTTGATCAGCCGCCTGGGCCTGCGTCGTTAGTCGCGCCGGCCCCCGTTTGGTTGCAGATGAACTTACAAGCCGGGGGCTGCGCTGCTGCGCGCCCCTGTGGATCAAACGCCCGCGTCCTTTGCAGCAGACCGGGCGGCAGTGCCGAACGTGACGGCGCATACTGTCGCCAACGGTGGACGCGCGTGCCTTTAAGCGTAAAGAGCGACAAGGCGGCGATGGCTTCACGTTTTGAAGCCGTCGCCGCTTTTTGCTTATGGCCCTAAACCCGGCGCGGTTCGTCGGCCCGGGGCGCGTTTCACGTCGCGCCCGACGGGGCCGCCGGCCGCTCTCGGCACAGTTTGACAGGGCGCGCCGGATGAGACGTTGCGCGCACCTCCTCGTTGTTGAAGGAGACAACAGAACATGGCAGATAAGAAGTATCTTAAAGAGACGATCAAACTCGGCGATAAAGAGTTGACCGTCGAAACCGGCAAGGTCGCCAAACAGGCCGACGGCTCGGTCATCATCAGCTACGGCGATACGAAGGTGCTCTGCGCCGCCGTCAGCGCCAATCAACCCCGCGAGGGCATAGACTTTTTCCCGCTCACGATTGAATACCGCGAGCACAACTACGCCGCCGGCCGCATCCCCGGCAACTACTTTCGCCGCGAAGGCCGGCCCAACGAAAAGGAAGTCCTGACCTGTCGCCTGATTGACCGTCCCTGCCGGCCGCTCTTTACCGAAGGCTACAGGCACGAAACACAGGTCGTCGCCTCGGTCATCTCGGCCGACCCGGAGAACGACCCGGACGTGATCGCCATCACGGGCGCATCGTGCGCGCTCTATCTCTCCGACATTCCGTTCCCGCAGCCGATTGCCGGCGTGCGCGTCGGCTTAATCGAAGGGCGCTACATCATCAACCCGACGTACGACGAGGTGCGCGAATCCGAGTTGAACCTGATCGTCGCAGGCACGGAAGAGGCCATCGTGATGGTCGAAGCGGGCGCGCAGGAAGTCAAAGAAGAGATCATGGTCGAGGCCCTGATGCTCGCGCACAAGGAGATCAATCGCCTGTGTCGCTGGCAGAAGGAACTCTATAAGGCGCTCGGCATCGAGAAGCGCCCCTTCGAGCCGCCGCAACTCGACGCCGAGATGCGCAAAGAGATCGAAGAGAAATACGCGAACCGGCTGCGCGAATCGCTGAA
>DASVQA010000041.1:0-19617 GCA_036389375.1 Pyrinomonadaceae bacterium
AAGGCGCACTCTTTATTGACACATAAGAATGTGATCCGGCCGGTTGATGCCTCAAAGCGAGGAGAGAGGCGCGCGCCGTCAAGAAAACCGGACAACTCGGCGAAAAACCCCTGCACTTCGGGCGGGGCAAACTCCGCAAAGTAATCCCGACCTACTATCTCATGCGGACTTGCGTGCGCGTCGTGGGCCGGGTTGTATTCCGTCACCACGCCCTCCCGGTCTAGCTCAATCGAGCCATACAGAGGCGGCCGGGCGCAGGCCCATCCATGCGTCATCTTGGCTAAGAACGCTGTCCACTCAGCGCGCAATTCAATCCAGAGGGGATCGCCAGACGGACTTTGTGGGTTATCCTTCATGGTGTGCTTTCTTTCTCCTCAGAGGTTGAAGGTGCGGCGCGGCGTGTGCTTCCGTCAAAGATTCACACGCCGCGCTCCTCTCCTGCGTTTACTGCGGCCCTTTGTTTCCTGTCTCTCTGCTCCTTCCTGCGCGTACCTCGCTAGCGCAAGGTTGATGCAGTTTTCGGACTCTTGAAATCTGCTCAGGCTTGACAGCCCCGCGTTAAGGAATCTGTTCCAAGCGGCGGACAGATCGTTGTAGAGTTCGACCGGCACACCTTCATGCTCCCGCGCGATCCAGAGCGCGGCCGATAGGTGGCGCGCAAAGGTATCAACGCTGCCGTTGCTCTCCGTGCGCGTGAATGTGTAAGCCCGCGCGTGGTGCTCTTGGTCACGAATACAAAGACAGTCCGGGATCGGCAAGTGCCAATCAACAGTAACTTGCGCCCGGTACTCTTGGCGGTACAGGTCAGGCGCACCGGCCCTTTACGTCTTTGCGGGGCCAGGCGGCAAGCCCTACTCGGCGGCTTGGCTGCACGCTACTTTCCAACGGGCGTGTCGAGCGGCTGGGATCAGTGGACTCAGATTTCACGACCTGCGCTACACAGCAGCAACGAGGATGGCTGAAGCAGGGGTGTTGGCCTTCAACATCAAGGCGGTGCTCGGGCACGTCAACATCCAGATGACGGAACGCTACGCATATGCAACGGCCGACGGGGTGCGCGGGGCTGTTGAGGTGCTGGCGGGACAAAGTGGGCACAATTTGGTCACATCCAAAGCAGGCGGAAAAGGCTAGTGCGCCTGTAAATCATGGCGTATAACGTAGATGGATGCGCCGGGCGGTTGCGGGTGAATGGTTGAACGATAACAGTTAAGCTTTAGCCGTTCGTCTCTGTCGCCAGCGGTTCGCGGGCCCAGAAGACGAAGTCTGTGGTGGCGGGCTGCGCGCCAACGGAGCGCAGGAGTTGGGCGATCTGCCCGCGATGATAGCAGGAGTGCGTGAACAACTGCGTGAGGATGTCTTCGACGGTGTTGCTGAAGCGCGGCCCTTCCAGACTCTGATAAGCGAACACGCGCGCAAGGTCTGCGTCCGTCAGCCCGGCCAGATAGTCTGCCCACGCCGTCTGCATCTCGGTGAGGCGCGCCGAGAGGTCTGTTAAGGAGAGGTTCGTCGGGAAGAAATCCGCGACCGTCTGCGGGCGAAATTTGACGGCCACCGACTGCTCCACTCCGAAGCGATAAAGCCACAGCAGCCGCGCCGCTGCGATGTGCGCCATGAGCGTGACGGCTTGCCCGTAGCCTGCGGTCGCGCGCAACTCCTCAGGCACGGCCGCGAGCGCCGCCAGCACCTGTGCATGGCTGTCCTGTTCATACGCGAACCAGCGCCGATATCTGTCCGCCACACTGTCGCTCATAAGCCCTCTAGTCCTGCGAACGCACCGAGCCGCTGATCTTCTTGCGCGTCGGCTCGCCGGTTTTGAGCACGGGGATGCCCTGATCCACTTCCGCGTGCGGGCGCGCGATGACGTGTGTGGCGACGACCTTGCCGACGCGCGCCCCTGCCGCCGCGCCCGCGTCCACCGCCGCGCGCACCGCCGCCACGTCGCCGCGCACAATCGCCGTCACCAGCCCGGCGTCAATCCGCTCGTACCCGACCAACTGCACGTTGGCCGCCTTCACCATCGCGTCTGCCGCCTCGATCATCGCCACGAGGCCCATGCATTCCACCATCCCCAGTGCTTCCATAAGTCTCCTTTACGCCTCGCTGCCGCGTGCTTATTTGAAACTGAGCGTTACGTCAACCGTCAGCGTCTGCCGGTTCGGCTTCAGGTCGGTCTTGTAACCTTTGAAGCGCGTGCCGAAGCCTTCGAGCCGCAAGAGCGGCAGCTTCTTGTTGAACTCTTCCAGATAATCCATGTTGAAGATTGCGCCGGGCGCGAGTTGCCATGCGCGCTGCAAACGCGCGGCGTCCGCCTCGGCAAGCCCCACGACCGCGAGCGTGCCCATGTGGAACTGCGCGCCCTCGTCAAGCTGCACGTCGTAGCTGACGCGTTGGTGCTCGTCGTCAAACGCGGGCGCAGGTTTCACGCGCGCCATCAGATAGCCCCTGCGCCCGTAAGCGCGGCTGACGGCGTGCCAGCCCTTTTCGATCTTCAAACCATCGGCCACCTCGCCCGCCTTCATGTTAAGCGCCGCGTCAAGCTCCGCCGCGCCGAGCGCAGCCGCGCCCGCCCACGCCGCCTTGTCCCAGAGATAAGCCGCGCCCTCCGTCACGGGGATCGTCACGTCCGCGCCGTTGCAGTTAGCGCTCGTGTTCGCCCCCGTCGCAGCGACGGCGCTCGCCGTCGGCGCAGCGAAAACCGCGCGCAGGTGGCCGCGCTGATGATAGAGCGGCAGTAGGTTGCCGACGGCAAAGGCCGCCACCGTCTCCTGTGAATAGTCGTTCTCAAAGAGCGGCCGCGAGTTTTTGATCAACTCGCTTTCTGCGATATTCGTCGCGCCCGGAAAGTGTAGCTGGCAGAGCGGCACGCGCACGCCCCGGACGCTGAAGACGCGGCGCGGGTGCGCGCCCGACTCGTCCGTGGCCGCCATCTCTTCGACCTGTCCCGTGATGTGGCGTGCGGCGAGCAGGCCCGCGAGCGCGCGGGTGATGGCCGCGATTGCGCCCTGCGATTCGGGCGCGCTGCCGTCGAAGGCGGGCAACTCACGGCGCACGGCGCTGACGAGTTCCTCGTGCGTGAACCAGATGAAATTGTCGAAGACGACCGGCACGCTGCCGCGCGCTTCTTCGACCAGAAACGTGACCACCGCTTCGCCGCCCGTCGTGCGATAACGATAACTTAGTTTGCTAAAGAGACCCGTCTGAAGCAGCCGCCCCGCCGCCTCGTCGAGCGCCGCCACGCTCACCTGTTGGCCGGTTTGCAAACCGCTCGCCGCGATCACCTCTTCCAGCGGCGTGTGCTGCAAACCCGACACCTCGATCTTGCCGAGCCGCATCTTCTGCGCGGCCGACTCCTGCGCGCGTGCGCCGCCCGCGCACAACACCACGACGAGCAAGACGCACAGCACCCACGCCATGCGCCGACCTGCGACACAGGTGACACGAAACCATCTGCGAAGATGAATCATGCGCTCTCCATAAACTGCGGCCGCTATGAACCGATGGCTGGCGGACTAAACTTACAACAACAAGTAAGGGCCGCAAAACGCGCGCCGCTGCTACGCGGGCGCTACAACTCGCGCCTCAGATAAAGCATGTCATAGCTCGCATCGGGCCGTTGGTGCGTGGTCGCGGCGACCAACTCCCAACCGTCCGGCCCGACGCGTTGCAGGTAGTCCCACACCTTCAGACACGACGCGAACGGATCGCTCGCTCCGGCGGCTTCAGAGAGCGGCACATGCCCCTGCCATTCGCCGTTGGTGAAAGTCACGCACTGCTGCTGCACCTGACAGACGCGGTAGTCGTACATCTTGGCCATAAGTTTTGAGCGCCCGCGAAGGCGTCTTTACAATTACTAATTCCGCAGCGAGTGAATCGGCGCGGGGATGCGCCCGCCGCGTCGGATGAAGTCGGCGCAGCCAAAGCGGTTGACCGGCATGACGGGCGCTGTGCCGAGGAGACCGCCGAACTCGACCGAGTCGCCCACGTCTTTACCGGGCACGGGGATGATCCGCACGGCCGTCGTCTTGTTGTTCATCACGCCGATGGCCATTTCGTCGGCGATGATCGCGGCGATGGTCTCGGCGGAGGTCGCACCCGGCACGGCGATCATGTCGAGGCCGACCGAGCAGACGCTCGTCCATGCTTCGAGTTTTTCGAGCGTCAGCGCGCCCATGCGGGCCGCTTCGATCATGCCCGCATCTTCTGAGACGGGAATGAACGCGCCGCTCATGCCGCCCACCGCGCTCGACGCCATCGCGCCGCCCTTCTTCACCGCATCGGTTAAAAGCGCCAGCGCGGCGGTCGTGCCCGGCGCACCCGCGCGCTCAAAGCCGAAGCCCTCTATGATCTCCGCGACGGAATCGCCGGGCGCAGGCGTCGGCGCTAGACTGAGATCAATGATGCCGAAGCGCAGACCCATGCGTCTGGCCGCTTCGCGCCCGACCAACTCGCCGGCGCGCGAGAGTTTGAACGAGAGTTTCTTGATCAATTCGGCCAGTTCGTCCAACGGCAGATCGCGCGGCGCATGCCGCACGGCATGATTGACGACGCCGGGCCCTGAGACGCCCACGTTGATGACCGCTTCCGCCTCGCCCACGCCATGAAACGCGCCCGCCATGAACGGATTATCCTCGACCGCGTTGGCGAAACAGACAAACTTCGCGCACGCCAGTCCGCCCTCTGCGCGCGTCCGCTCCGCCGCTTCCTTGATTAATTGACCGACGCGGCGCACGGCATCCATGTTGATGCCGGCGCGCGTCGTCGCCACGTTGACTGACGAGCAGAGCCGCGCGGTCGTCGCCAGTGCTTCGGGGATCGAATCGAGAAAGAAACTCTCGGCGTCCGTCCAGCCTTTATGTACGAGCGCGGAATAGCCGCCGATGAAGTCCACGCCGACGTGCGCCGCGCCCTCGTCAATCGCGTGTGCCAGCAAGACACAGTCGCCGACCGAGCGCGCCGCGCCCGCCACGAGCGAGGCGGGCGTGATTGAGATGCGCTTGTTGGCGACGCGCAAACCCAACTCGGCGGCGATCTCGTCAACCGTTGCGACCAGCCGTGCGCCGGTGCGTTCGATCTTCGCGCGCACGCGCTCGGCCGTCTGCGCGATGGAGTCGCCCGCACAGTCGCGCAAGGAAAGACCGAGCGTGACGGTACGCACGTCGAGGTGCTCCATCTCGGTCATCCTGATGGTCTGCAAGATTTCGGCCTGCGAGTATTCCATGTGTGTTGTTGTCGGGCGCGTCGGTTAACCGAGCAGGTGGCTGAGCAGCAGGATGAGCAGAAAGAGCACAAAGAGCGCGGCGGCGACGAGCACAAAACGGAGCGCCGGATCGTCCTGCGCCTCGTCGAGCACGACGATTGATGCTTCGCGCAGCCGCTCCACGCGCTCGCCGGCACGCGCGCGCACGCCCGCAGCCCGCTCGAAGCGCGCGCCGCCATCAGCCACCGGCTCAGCGTCCGCGCGGGCCGTGTCCGTGCTCGCGCTGTGCGCTTGCGCCGCGACGGGGCGCGCACTCGATTCGGCTTGTGCGACTGCGGCCGACGCGAGCGGACGGCTGCTGCTGCTCGCATCGCCCGGCGCAGGTGCGGGTGCAGCCGCAGACCCGGCCACAGGCACGGGTGCAGGCGTGGGCGCAGGCGGCACGCGTTCGCTCAACTCACGGGCGACCCGCTCCGCCTCGTCCACCAGCGCGCTTGCCTGTGGGCGCGGCGCGTCCGCCGTCGGGCGATTAAGCGTCGGCGCATCGCTCATGTTCTGCCCGCACTGCGGACAGAAACTCGCGCGCCCGCGCACAGCCGCGCCGCAGTTCAAACATCGCCGTGCAATTTCCGGTTCAGACATAAGCGAGTCTTGCGGGCCGCGTCCTGAGTGCTGCGCGATAGACCTGAATTAGCACGCAGCACTCAGGACTCAGCCCTCATCACTTTATCCTTACAGCCTGTGCATTGCGTTGAAGAGGTCTTCGCGTTGAGCGTAGACGCGCACGCCCAGTTTGTCACCGGCGGCGCGGAAGCGTTCCTTGAGTTCCGTCACAGAGCGACCGGCGCGCGCCATGTCGGCGATAATGACCATCGCAAACTTCCCTTGCACGACCGTCTGATTGATGTCCACGATGCTGCAATCCGACTCCGCCAGAATCTGCGCCACGCCCGCCACGATGCCCGGATGATCCACGCCGAAGACCGACACGATCAGCCGATCCGCCGAGCCTTCGCCCTGCCCCGTCAGCGCGCCCGCCGTCTCGCCCTGTCCACGCGCGCCCGCACCATTCGTCGCCCCGCCCGGCACGACCGGCTCAATCGCGCGGTAGATATCCGTCACCAACTGCTCGACCTGCCGCTCGTCCGCGCCCGCGCCCAGCCGCCCGTACACCGCCCGCGTGATGCGGTAGATCAACTCTTCATTAGCCATTTGAAAACAGTGCCGAATGCCGGGTGACAAGTGACGAGTAAGAAGTTTTTAACTTGGCACTCGTCACTTCTCACCCGGCACTGCCCTACCTTCTGCCATTGTCGCCCGTCCTGAGTTCGTGCGCGGCATTGCGCAGATCATCGGAGGGTGTGTCCTGCACGTCCACGCGATCAACGATGCCGACCACAGCCGCTTCAATCGCCATCTCCTGATCGCCTATGGCCGAGCGCGCCGCTTTGCCGTAAGCGCACATGACCGTCTCGCCGATGCCCGCGCCCAGCCGATCCGCCACGACGACAATGCTGCGCGTCGGCTCTTTGTCCAACTCGATGGGATGCACGACGAGGAAGCGCATGCCTTCGAGGTCAGGCGACTTCTTCGTGGCCCAGACTGTGCCGACAACTTTAGCGAGAAACATAAGTTCAGAGGTCAGAGGTCGGAGGTTAGAGGTTAGTTCAGCACAGTTTTCAACTGACCTCTAACCTCTGATCTCTGACCTCTACTGTCAGACTTTGGCAAACACTTCGGCCGGGTCGCCGAGGTCGCGCGCCGACGGGGTGATGATCGTGCGCGCGTTGACGTAAATCTTTTCGCCCTTCTGGATGGCGCGGCGCACGTCGTCTTCAGAGACGAAGTCGGCGGCCTTGCGCCCGTTCGTGGACGCGGGTTGCGCGCCGCCATTGCCGGCCGGCGCGGCCGGTTTCGCGGCGACTTCAACAGCGGGGGCGGGCTGCGTTGTGCCGCCGTTGCCGGCGGCGGGCGCAGTTTGTGTGTTGGCCGGCGGCGCAGGCTGGATCGGGCCGCGCGTCGAGAGAAAACGGTCAACGATGGCCGCCACGTCTTCGCGGCTGACGCGTGCGCCCGTCTGCGCCGGCACGGCCGCCTGCACGGGCGTCGGGATCATCGCGGCCGGGCGCGCAGCCGTCGCGCCCTGTGCGGGGCGCGCGCTCGGCACGGGGCGCGTCTCAAAGGCGATGCGCTTGATGTCCATCAGGTGTAGCGGCGAGATGTTATCGGAGGTGACGTTGCCGCCCCACGAGCCGCAGCCGAGAGTCATGGACGGCGGCAGCGCCGTAGAGAAACCGATTGCGCCGTGCGTCGTCGGCGTGTTGACGACGACGCGCGAGGCCGGCATCTCCATGCCGTAAGCCTTCGCCATCTCGCGCGAGCGCGTGTGTACGCCGGCCGTGTGCCCCATGCCGCCGTAACGCAAAATCTCAAGGCAACGCGCCGCGCCGCGCTCGACGCCCTCTTCGACGTAGAAGGCGAGAATGGGCGATAGCTTCTCCATCGAGAGCGGGTAATCGCGCCCGACGCCGCCGACCTCCGCGACCAGACAGCGCGTGCCCGGCGGCACACTGAGGCCCGCCATCTGCGCGATTACGTCAACGGAGCGGCCGACGATCTGCGGATTCAAAGTCCGCTGCGGCGTGGCGACGACCTTGCCCAGTTTGTCCGCGTCGGCCGCGGTCAGGAAATGCGCGCCCTGCGCGATCAACTCTGCACGCACCTGTTTCGCTACGGGCGCATCGGCCACGATGGCCTGCTCGGAAGCGCAGATCGTGCCGTTGTCGAAACACTTCCCCGTGAGTATGTTCTGCACGGCGAGCGGCACGTCCGCCGTGCGCTCGATAAAGACCGGCACGTTGCCGGGGCCGACGCCGAACGCGGGTTTGCCCGACGAATAAGCCGCGCGCACAAGCCCGATGCCGCCCGTCGCCAGTATGACGGCCGTGCGCTTGTGCTTCATCAAAGACTCCGTGCCTTCAATGGTCGCGTTCGCCATGCAGCCGATAGCAGCGGCCGGCAAGCCTTCTTTGACCGCCGCCTCGCGCATCACACGCGCCGTCTCGTTAATGCACTTCGCGGCCGACGGGTGCGGCGATAGGACGATGGCGTTGCGCGATTTGATTGAGATCAGGATTTTGAAGATCGCGGTGGAGGTCGGGTTGGTCGAAGGGATGATGCCGGCGACGACGCCGCGTGGGCTGGCGATCTCGATCACGTCTTTCGATTCGGAGATGACGCCGACGGTACGCAAGCCCTTGAAGGCGTGCCAGACATCTTCCGCCGCGAAGCGGTTCTTCTCGCGCTTGTCGGCGGGCACGCCGTAGCCGGTCTCCTCGACCGCCATCCGGCCCAACCGCTCCGCCTCTCTGAGCGCCGCCTGCGCCATCACCTCGCAGATGCGGTCAATCTTCGCCTGCTCGAAGCGCGCCAGCGCGGCTTGCGCCTGATGCGCCGCTTCGACCAGATCGCGCGCCTGCTGCACCGACACGAGGTCTTTATCGACTGACATGACGACCCCCAAGCAGTAGCCAGCAGCCAGTAGAAAAGCAAATATCTTCTACTGGCTACCGACTACTTTCACTTCGCTCTTTCCTTATTGTTCTCGCGCGCGCCGGCTGGCAGCGAGCGCCCTTGGTCGCCTTCGCCGAGTTGACCGGCCGAGCCGCCGCCTTGCAGGGCGCGTTCGTCGGGGCTGTAGCCGGTGCGACCGTTACGGGGCAGGACGCGTTCGACCTCTGTGTGCGGGCGCGGGATGACATGCACGCTGATCAATTCGCCGACGCGGCGCGCGGCGGCCGCGCCGGCATCGGTCGCGGCTTTGACCGCGCCCACGTCGCCGCGCACGAAGATCGTCACATAGCCTGCGCCGATATACTCTTTGCCGATCAGTTGAACGTTCGCGGCCTTGACCATCGCGTCGGCCGCCTCGACCGCGCCGACGAACCCTTTGGTCTCGACCATGCCGAGTGCTTCGAGAGGCATAAACGGAGTCCTCGCTTTTCTGATTGTAGAAGTGAAAACGCTGCTCGCTCGTGCAGTCCGTGGAACGCGCTCAACGTAGCACCGCCCGCGCGAAGAATCAAGCGGCGCGCCAACTGACTGGACAGCAATTGTGCGTGCAAAAATGTGTGGGTCTTAGCTTTCGCCCGTCGCCAGCTTTCGTTGCCACCAGATTGTAATAATCTCGCCGCGCAGAAACACTTTAGGATCAGACCAGACAGCCCTAGTTGTTCCTGCTTCCTCAGGTTTAGAGTGGAATTGAATCTCAAAGTCAGATGGATGATTCACAATGATGCACACGCCGATGGTGGGGATAGCCGGCAGATCGAATTGGAAATGGTCGCTGCCGATGTCCGGGTAAATCTGCGAATACTTAACTCTGTATTTGTAATACAGACGTTCATACGTTGCTTTCGGCTCTAGCTCGGTCGTCCGCCCTTTAATGGCAATGGTGGCCGCATCTGCATTAGCCGCATTGTATGAATTAACCAGCGTGGCGAGGGCAGGGCCGCTCAAGTTATAGTTTGCCAGCCGGTCATTGGACTCGCATGACAACAGTTCAATGGTGGGCGAAGTATATCTGTCGAGCGCTAGTTCACTTGTATATAACTGCCGGCGGTGGGTGATATTTACCGCCTCAAAGGAGAAATCGGTAGCCAGTATGATGTGCTGCGCTCGCTCAGGATGGGGCGAGATCGTGTAAGTACAAGTCCAGTCGCGCCGCACGATCTTAGTGTCGCGCACTTCTCTGATGGTATCCTGCATTGCGGTCGGCAGCGCGTAGCCGAGCAGATATTTATCAATATCGCGCGCGGCCTCTTTAATGAGGTGTTTTTTGGCATAATAATCGACAGTCAAACCCAGAATGCCGGCGATAATCAGCGCGTGGCCAAGTGAATGCACGGCTTCTGAGTCAACATAGCGAATCAGCCCGAACCCTAGAGCGATCAGCAGCATGAAGCTTAACGGCATCCAAGGAAACAATCTATCTTTTGCGTGTCCGTCTGCTGGCTGGTTCATCATCCGCTCCGCAGGTGTAAGGTCGAGGGTTGAGACGTGGGTTGACCTGATGGCTGATAGCTTAAGGCAAGCTCTTTTGCGGTCAACCGTTAGCTAAATAGCAGTTGGTGATAATAGGTCTATGTTTTTGGCCCGTCAACGGTTAATTAACTGGCCATCTGCCTGACCCGCCTAAAGTTTGACAGTCTCGCGCGGCGCACGTTATAGTGCGCGCAAAGTCCCGGCCGGCTCAACATAGACGAGGGCGAGCGGATTTAGTGAGGCGGCGGGCAGCCATAAGTCTTCTAAATCAGCGCGAGACGTGAACTCTAAAACCTCTGACTCAACGCCCGACGAGCGCGCGCAAGCATCGGGGGCAGAGTCGTCGCTCGGCGCGCAACTGCGCCGCGCGCGCGAGTCACAAAACCTGTCCTTACGCGACGTGTCCGACCAGACGCGCATCTCGCGCCGTTACCTCGAAGCTATCGAAGCCGACGACTACAAGAATCTGCCCGGTGGCATCTTCAACCGCAGTTTCGTCAAAGCATTCGCCAAAACGGTCGGCTTACCTGAAGCCGACGCCATCCGCGCCTACGAGCGCACGGCCCGCGCGCAGGGCGAGACGCCCGACGACGTGCCGACCTCGCGCCAACCCTCGCGCATCTACACCGACGGCGAACCCACGCGCTCGCCCCTTGTCACCATCGGGCTGAGCATGCTGATCCTCGCCGTTATCGTGCTGGGCGTCTTCGGTCTGCTCCACTGGAAGAATCGGAACGAGCAGCGCACCGAGCAGACGGCGACGAATCAGCCGGTCGGCAACGCGAACAATCAAACCAGCGCGCCCGTCAATCAGCCGACGCCCACGCCCACCCTTGCCGTCGCACAGGGGCTGAACGTGCAGGTCAAGGCGAAGGGCCAAGAGGTCTGGCTGCGCACGAAAGTGGACGCTCAGCCGTCTACGGACGGGACGCTCGCCGCCGACGAAGTTAAAGAACTGAAGGCGACGGACACGGTGAGTTTGCAATACTCGAAGAGTAGAGCGGGTATGCTCGAAGTGACCGTCAACGGTCGGGTGACGCCCGTGCCAACCGAGGCTAAAGGTAAACCGCTCGTCGAGTTTTTAATTACCAAAGACAACGCGCAACCATCGCAACAACCTTAGTGCCCGTCCGGCCCGTGCCGGCGCAACGAGCGCCCGCGCGTGCCCGCCGCTTGCTGCCCGCCCCGCGCTTTGTTACGCTCCTGTTTGCTCCCGGCAACGCAACTCCATTCACTCAGCCCGCACGGCGACAGTCCCTCGTCGCGCCCCGACCTTTTTGAAGGGAGGCCTTTTTAACTCATCATGCTGACCAGCGATTTAACCGAAGGCTTGACGTTTGACGACGTACTGCTCGTGCCCGGCCGCAGCGACGTGCTGCCGAACGAGACCGACACCGCGACGCAGTTTACGCGCGGCATCACCTTGCGCATCCCGCTCTGCTCCGCCGCGATGGACACGGTCACGGAAGCCGCGCTCGCCATCGCGCTGGCCCAGCAGGGCGGCATCGGCGTCATTCATAAGAATCTGCCCGTCGAGCGTCAGGCGGAAGAGGTTGATAAGGTGAAGCGTTCGGAATCGGGCATGATCGTTGACCCGGTCACGATCCGCCCCGACCGGCCCGTCTCTGATGCGCTCGCCGTGATGGAGCGCTACAAGATTTCGGGCGTGCCCGTCGTGGACGAAGGCGGCCACCTCGTCGGCATCATCACCAACCGCGACCTGCGCTTCGAGACGCGCTTCCAGATTCCCATCGCCGAAGTGATGACCAAGCAGCCGCTCGTCACCGTGCCCGTGGGCACGACGCTCGAACAGGCCAAGGCCGTGCTGCAAAAGCACCGCATCGAAAAGCTGCTGGTCATAGACGGCGACAAACATCTGAAAGGTCTCATCACCGTCAAAGACATTCAGAAGGCGATCAAGTACCCGCACGCGGCGAAGGACGATCTGGGCCGCCTGCGCGTCGCCGCCGCCATCGGCGCAACCGGCGACTTCCGAGAGCGTGCCGACGAACTCGTTAAAGCCCGCGTGGATTGCCTCGTGATTGACACCGCGCATGGCCACTCTTCGCGCGTCATCGAAGCCGTACGCGAGATTAAGCGCCGCCACTCGGACACACAACTCATCGCCGGCAACATCGCCACGACCGAAGGCGCACGCGAGTTGATCGATGCGGGCGTGGACGCAATTAAGTGCGGCATCGGCCCCGGCTCGATCTGCACGACGCGCGTCGTGACCGGCGCGGGCGTGCCGCAGATCACGGCGATTCAAAACTGCGTGCAGGCCGCGCGCGGCAGCGGCGTGCCGATCATCGCCGACGGCGGTGTGAAATTCTCCGGCGACGTGGCCAAGGCGATTGCCACAGGCGCGGATGTCGTGATGATCGGCTCGCTCTTTGCGGGTGTGGAGGAATCGCCCGGCGAGTTGATTCTATTTCAGGGGCGCTCGTTCAAAGCGTATCGCGGCATGGGTTCGATTGGTGCGATGCGCGAAGGCTCGCGCGACCGCTACGCGCAGGAGGCGACCGACGTGGAATCCAAACTCGTGCCCGAAGGCATCGAGGGGCGCGTGCCTTACAAGGGCACACTCGCCGACATGGTCACGCAACTCGTCGGCGGGCTGCGCGCCGGCATGGGCTACACGGGCTGTCGCACCATCCGCGAGTTTCAAGAGAACACGCGCTTCGTCCGCATCAGCGCGGCGGGTCTGCGCGAGTCGCACGTCCACGACGTAATCATCACGAAGGAAGCGCCGAACTACAGGCTGGAATAAGCAACGCGAGTTTGACGGCGAACGAACGGAGCAGCATTTATGACCGGCGAAGAGATGGAGCGCGCAATTCAGTTCATCCTTCGCAGCAATCGCAACTCACAGCGACGGTCGAACGCGTGTCTGAGAAGATAGAGCGCATGTCTGAGAAGGTTGATCGAAACGCCGATAACGTAACCGCATTGCTGGCTATGGCTGAGATTCAGGCGGGCGAGATCAAAGAACTCAGCGCGGCCGTCCGGGCGTATGACGAGCACACGCGCAATCTGGACGTGCGCACGCGCAACACAGACGAACGCCTCAACGCCCTTATCAATATCGTTGAACGCTACAGCAGCGAAAGGCGCAACGGGCAGACTTAAGCAGAACGGGTTTTATGAATAACGCAAGGGCAGAGGCGAGTTACAAACCCACGTTAACTCGCCTCTGCCCTCTTTTTTATTAACTACGAGGCTCGCTTGGCTTAATGCCCTGTGCCTCTTTGTTTCGACAGGCTCTTATAGACGGATTCGATCCACGCATCGGTCTTGATGAAGCCTGTGCCCCATGATTTCCATTCGGCGGGCAGACCCGCCGCCTTGATCTGCGCGAGCGTGCGCCCGGCTTGCATCTCTTTGCGGACGATGGCGGTGGTTTCAAACAGCATCCGGCGGAAGAGTTTGAGATCGTCGAGCGTGGAGAGCGGGCCGTGACCGGGGATGATCTTCACGTCCGGCGCGAGCATGGCGATGATGTCGGAGACGTTCTTCGTTAACTGCTCGATGTCGCCGCCGTTGTCCATGTCCACGAAGGGAAAGCGGCCGGCGAAGAAGTCGTCGCCCATGTGGACGACGTTCGAGCCGGTGAAGAAGATGACTGAGTCGCCGTCCGTATGCCCGTGCGGGAAGTGGACGGCCCTTATCTCTTCGCCGTTGAAGTGGAGCGAGACGGCTTGATCGAAGGTGATGACGGGCAAGGCTGCTTTGGGCGACGGCGGTACTTTCTCGCCGAGGACGGTCTGCTCAGTTGCGAGCCGCTTGCGCACGTTGGTCTGCGCGATGATTGGCGCTTCGGGGCCGAACGAAGCGTTTCCGCCCGTGTGGTCGCCGTGATAGTGCGTGTTGAGGACGAACTTGAGTTTGCCGTCGCCGAGCGACTTGAGCGCCGCGCGAATCTTGTCCGCGAGCGGCGCGAACTGATCATCCACGATCAGTATGCCGTCGGGGCCGACGGAGACGCCGATATTCCCGCCCGCACCTTCGAGCATGTAGACGTTGCCCGCCGCCTTTGTCGCCTTCATCTCAACTTTCGAGAAGTCCTGCGCCCCGGCGCGCGCGGCGAGCAGACAGATGAACGAGAGGACGAAGAGGGGCACGTGTTGTCGCATAGACGATAGCTCCGCTAGTGAACCTTAAGTGATAGCAGATGTGTTCGGTTGCGCAGGCGAAATTAACCTTGATCGGGCCGGCTCGTCAAACGTGCGCCGACGCAGAGAACGCCGGACAGGTGTCCGGTAAAAGAGACGCGGAGATAAGTCGCACGCAAAGGCGCAAGGCCGCAGGACGCAAAGAGTATGACTCAACTTCTTTGCCTCTTCCCGCGCGACTGTGGGCCTTTGCGTGCGGCTTAACCTGAGCACCAAGTTCGTGTAGGTTGATAAGTGTCGCAGGCGGCATCCGGTTTGCTCCCTTGCGCGCATGAGGGTTATGACGACACGCACAGTTCATTTGATCTCGAACCCGAACGCGGGGCAGAACCAGTCGCGCCGTGCGGCTGCCGTGGCCCGCTTCTGCGCGTTGCTCAGGGAGCGCGGCGTGGCGGTTGAAGTCTTGCACACGACCGCGCCCGGCGACGCTACGCGACTCGCGGCCGAAGCGGCGCGCGGCGGGGCGCGCGAGATCATCGCGTCGGGCGGCGATGGGACGGTCAACGAGGTGTTGCAAGCTCTGGTGGAGACGGACGTACGGCTCGGCGTCTGGCCGTCGGGCACGGCGAACGTGCTGGCGCGCGAACTTGGTTTGCCGTTCGATCTGCCGGGCATCTGCGACGTGATCGCGCGCGGTGCGACGCGGCGCATCTATCTCGGCTGCGCGACGGAAGAACGGACGAGCGTGCGGCGTTATTTCTGTTTGATGGCGGGCGTGGGGCTGGATGCGTCGGTGGTGGCGGGTGTGCGCCCGCGTCTGAAGCGGCGCGTGGGCAAGGGCGCGTTCTGGGTGTCAGGCTTGAGCCATCTGGCCTACTGGCGACCCGTGCCCTTCAATGTCGAAGTTGACGGCGAGACTTACGCGGCCACGTTCGCCGCCATCGGCAAGACCGCGCACTATGGCGGCGAGTTGGCGGTGACGCCGCGCGCACATCTTGAGTGCCCGGAGTTTGAAATCTGCCTCGTCTCCTCGCACAGCCGCTTGCGCTACCTGCACCTGCTGACACACGCAATGCGCCGCGACGGCGTCACCCGCCCGATCCCCGGCGTGCGCTTCATCCGCACCACGCGCGCGCGCGCAACCGGCACGTCGCCCGTACAGGTTGACGGCGAGTTGATCGGGCAACTGCCGATGACGTTCGAGATCGTGCCTGCACCGATTGAAGTGCTCGCGCCGGTGAGAAGCTAAACCACGAACTCACGCGTAGAGATAAAAGACACGCAGCAGCGCAAGGCAAAGTAAGCACAGCAAGGACAGCAAGGTAGAGCTTTGCGCCGTTGCGTGTCTTTATCTAACGCGCGGGCGGCGTGCCCTTCAACCAGTCACGCCGTAGCTCTTTCGCTGGCGCGGCAGCGTCGGGTATCTCTTCGATGCGATACAGGTTGCGTTGCGCCTGCCCGCTGGGCGTCACTACGAGGCGCAGGCCAACGTGCGCGAGCGCGTCGTTGTAGGGTAGTGGCTCTGTCCCGCGCACGTAGCGCGCGAAGAAGTCTGTGAGGTCGAAGCCGGCCACGTCCGTCGCCACGCGCTCGAACTCTTCAATCGTGTAGCCGCGCCCGCGCAGGTAATAGGTCGTCTGCGGACTCTCCACGTAGAACTCTCGATAGGCGCGGCGCAGCACATCGTCGAGCGAAGCGCGCCCCGCCGTCCGGCCGCGTATGAGCAGATCGAGCACGAGCGCGATCACTTCGCCTTTGTCGTAGTAGCTAACCGAGGTCTGCTTGAGATCGGTCTGCTGGACGTGGCAGGCCGCATCCAGAAACGGCGCGACGAGCGAAGCCTCTTCCGCGCTCATCAACTGGCGGCCCGGGGCATTCTCAATCGTGCTGATCTCGTCGGCCAACTCGCCATAGAGTTGCTTGTCGTCCCACAACTGCGCGCGGCGCTGCATCAGATGCCCGTAGTAGTTCGTGAAGCCTTCGGCGATGAACAGCCCGCGCGTCACCACCGGCTGCGTAAAATCCCACGGGCCCAACTCGACCGGGCGCAGACGCTTCACGTTCCAGACGTGAAAGAACTCGTGCGCTGCGGTATCAAGCACGCCCTCGTAGCCGGCCGCATCGGCCAGCGTGCGGCGGACGTTGATCTGCGTCGAGGTCAAATGTTCCATGCCGTCGCCGCGCGCCGCGCCCGTGTGGATGAGAAAGGTATAGTCGCTGAACTCCGGCGCACCCCACATACCGACCTCCGCGCGCACGATCTTTTCGAGATCGCGCACGAGCGCCTTGCGCTTGTCGGCGTCGCCGCTGAGCGCGTGCAGGACGATGTGATAGCTCTTACCGTCCACCTGAAAGACATCTTCCGTCCAGTCCGGCCCGATCTCGGTCGGCGTGTCAATCAGCAGGTCGTAATTGGCGAACTGCCATTCGCGCTGCTCTGCGCGCAGCATGCGCCCGTTGACTGCGCGCCAGCCCGGCGGGGTTTCGATGCTGAGCGTGACGGGGTCGGGTTTGTGCCCGACGACGTACATGAAGATCGAGCCGCCGTTGAAGTTCGCGTGTCGCTCGTTGAGTTGCGAGAAAGTGCCGGAGAGATCATCGGCAAAGACCTTGTAGCTGAAGACCACCTTTTGCGCGCCGTCAAGCGGCACACGCCACGTCTGCGTGTCCACGCGCGTGGGGCGCACGCCCGCCGCATCGCAACGCGCGCCCGCCGCACAATCCGGTAGCGCATAAGCCTCGCGCACGTTCTTGGCGAAGTCGAAGACGGCATAACGCCCCGGTGACCACCTCGGCATCTGAAAGCTTATCGCAGCCTGCGGCGTCTGCGTCTCGACCGTGATCCGCACCTCGAACAGATGCGTCGCCGGTTGTGGCATCTTCAATTCATACAAGATGCGATAGGCTGCGCCACTCGCCGGCTGCTGCGCCAGCACCGCCACGCAACAGACCAGAGCCAGACCGGCCGCGACCACGCAACGCCGCATTAGCCGCACGGTAGAAGATTTACGCATTGACGACTCCGCAACCGATAGATGACGAACGCGCCCGCCAAAACAGCGCCGGGCCTGCGATTATCGGCATGCCGGCCGACGCCTGTCAAAAGTCGAAATCTCAAGCGCCTTAAACTAAAGTTAAGCTCGACTTGCTCTTTTAACTCGACCGGCTAAACTTTCACCTATGCACACGACCGAGCGACTCTATTATCACGACTCGCACCTGCTCGAATTCACCGCGCGCGTCATGGACGTGGCCGAACTCGCGCCCGGCCGCTTCGGCGTCAAGCTCGACCGCACGGCCTTCTACCCAACCGGCGGCGGGCAGCCGACGGACACAGGACTGCTCGCCAACGCGCGCGTCGTCGAGTGCATTGATCAGGCCGACGAGGGCGTGCTGCACGTCGTCGAGGGGTCGCCGCCCGTGGTCGGCGCTGAGGTCGCGGGGCGCGTGGACTGGGCGCGCCGGCTCGATCACATACAACAGCACACGGGTCAACACATCCTGTCGCAGG
The DNA here is from genome assembly GCA_036389375.1 of Pyrinomonadaceae bacterium. Taxonomy (GTDB): domain Bacteria; phylum Acidobacteriota; class Blastocatellia; order Pyrinomonadales; family Pyrinomonadaceae; genus QHXQ01. The sequence goes on from DASVQA010000041.1 coordinate 17,864, forward strand.
CGCTCGTCTCGCTCTTTAACGCGCCGACGCGCGCCTTCCGCATGCTGGCCCACGTCGCGGAGATAGACGTAGAGCTAGCCGAGCCATCGCTCGAACGCATCGAGCAGGCAGTTGATCACGCCAACCACATCATCTGGGCAGATCGCCCCATCCAGATACACAACGTCACGCCCGCAGAAGCCGCGCGCCTGCCGCTGCGTAAAGACTCCGCGCGCGCAGGCGAACTCCGCATCATAGAGATCAAGGACTTTGACATGAGTCCGTGCGGCGGCACGCACGCGCGCGCGACGGGCGAAGTCGGTCTCATCGCCGTGCGCGCATGGGAACGCGCCAAGGGCATGACGCGCCTCGAATTCGTCGCGGGCCAGCGCGCGCTGGCCGATTACCGCCGCGCCAATGACGCCGCGCGGCAAGTCGCCGCCCTCTTCAGCGCCGCGCGCGACGAAGCGCTCGCCGCCGTCGCGCGTCTGCTCGCGGAACACAAAGAGTTGACGCGGCGCATACGCACGCTCGAAGAGCACACGGCGCGTTATGAAGCCGAGGAACTACTCGCCAACGCGATGCTCGTCAACGGCACGCGTCTCGTCGCACACACCTTCGACAACCGTGCCGCCGACGCGCTCAAGCGCCTCGCGCTTGCGCTCATCGCACACCCGCCCACCGTCGCCCTGCTCGGTTCACGCGACGGCGACGACGCCCGTCTGGTCTTCGCGCGCTCGCCCGACGCGCCCGGCGACATGAATGCGCTCATGCGCGCCGCCTGCACACTGCTCGGCGGGCGCGGCGGCGGGCGTGCAGACATGGCGCAGGGCGGCGGGCGCAACACGGCGCAGCTAGCCGAAGCGCTGGCCACAGCCGTCCGCAGCCTCACCTGATCCAGCCCGCCCAAACTGCCCTGTCTTTTATTCAAATGACCCTGCTTGACAGAAATTACGCCCTATCCTTAATATCTTTCCCGTCTGCAATGGGGCAGTAGCTCAGTTTGGCAGAGCGCCGCGTTCGCAATGCGGAGGTCAGGGGTTCGACCCCCCTCTGCTCCACTTAGAGAATCAAGCATTGTACGGCTGGCCCGGGCCAGCCGTTTTCTTTTCCAGTGCCAATCCGTTGTTAACAACCTGTGTGTGAGGTAGCGTCTCCACTTGCGCGGCGGTGGGCTGACCATGCAGGTCATTGAAGACAACGCCGGCCCGCCGATATACTGCTGTGCCACTGATACGAGCCGCAAACATGGTGCTCTGAACCGCGATTGCGCACAGCTTCGTATCTCCTGAGCTACACATGCCCTGAGCAAGGCCGCGCCCGTAAGTGTTAGCGGATATGCGTGCGCATGCCGCTCATTGCCGATTTGAAGAGTCTCTATGCGCCAAAGATATAAACTTTCGCTGCTGCTCGGCTGGCTGCTTGGGTTGACCGCTGTGCCGGCCGTGGCGCAACGCCCCGAACTCTCGGTACAGACAGGGCACGCCTTAACGCTCACGTCCGTGGCGCTCAGCGCCGATGGGCGGCTGCTGGCGAGCGGCAGTGAGGATCAGACGATCAAACTCTGGGATACGACGAGCGGCACAGAGTTGCGCACGCTCACAGGCCACGCGGGCGCGATCAGCTCGGTCGCCCTCAGTGCCGACGGACATCTGCTGGCAAGCGGCAGTACGGACAATACGGCCAAGCTCTGGGAGGTGGACGCGGGGCGCGAGCTACGCACGCTCACAGGGCACACAGACGATGTGCATGGCGTCGCACTCAGCCCCGACGGG
>DASVQA010000042.1:0-21910 GCA_036389375.1 Pyrinomonadaceae bacterium
CGCCGTCAGTTGTCTGACGGGCGCAGCCTCGCGTTTGTCTTCGACTGGTGTGACGCGCGCTTCGTCCGCGCCGCTGATGATGAGACCGGAGAGCGTGAGCCTCTGCTCGGCGAGATCGGGTACGTCTATAAACTGGCTGGCCGTGCCGACGCGTTCGGTCGCGGCGTCACGCACGGCGACGCGCAACTGATACGGCCCCGGCTTTTTGACCGGCACGTTGACGATGTAGACCAGCCCGCCGCGCATGACGTTCGCGTGCGCTTCGTCGCTGCCCGTCCAATCGAGCGTCGCGTTGAACTCGTCGAGCGCTTCGCCATCAGCCCCGAAGGTCAGTGCGAGCACGTCCAACTGCGCGGCGTATGCGCCGTCGGGCTGGCGCTTGAAGGTCACGTCGCGGCCGTCCACGTAAAGCAGCGAGCGCATGAACGCGCCCGCCTGCGCGTCGTGCGCGTAGAGCGACGTGAGGCGCACGCCCAACGCGCCGGCACTGAAGGGCGAACTGAGCGCACCGTAGAGTTGCTGTGCGCGCCCCGTGCGCTGTGGTTTCGCGTCCGCGTCCGTGAGGCCGTAGAAGCCGTTGCGCGTGCGTACCTTCAAGTCGGGGCGTTTGACGCGCACTTCGAGTTGATGAAAGTTGTGCCGGCCCGTCGTGGCGTCGAAGGTCGCAGGGTCGGGGCGATAGCCGATCAGGTAGAAGCCTTTCTGATCGTCGAGCACGCGGCGGACGCCGCCGTTGAAATCGTTGTCGTTCTCGAAGAAGAGGCCGCCCGTCTGTTGGGCGAGATAGTTAAGCCCGTTCTTTGATTCAAAGAAACCACGCTCGCGGTCTGTGAGGGCTTCGCGGATACCGACGCCGCCGCGCCCGCTCACGTTGTCCGCGCCGGTCAGCCCCAACGTCTGCAAGCCCCGCGCGTCCATCGCGTAGATGATGACCGACGCGCGGTTCGCCAGATCGACCAGCCGACGCAGCGACTCAAGTACGCGCCCGCTCTTGCCGTCGCGCTCGAAGATCGAGATGCCGTCGGAGAAGAGGATCGCGGATTTACGACCGGGCAGTTCCTTCAAGCCCTTCACCACGAAGTTGAGCGCGCCGAGTGTGCCGACCGAGAAAAGCTCCTCGCGGTACACGTCTATGTCGTCGCCCACGTCGCGGATCAGATCGCGGCGTGCTGAAGTTTGATCGACCGGCGTGATGGTGTTTGCGCCACCGCCCGGCGTGCTGGCGCTCTGGGCGCGTAGGGCCTGCGCCGTCCGGTTGGCTTCAGCGACGGGGTCGGGTTGGATGGGGCCGAACGGGCTGATGCCGCCGCGCCCCAGCGGATACCAGCGTATGTGCTCAATCGCGGCGTAGAGGATGCGCTTGTCGTTGGTGAACTGCTGCAACGCGCCCATGCCGGCGCTCGTGCGCATGATGGCGACCAGATCGTTCGGCTGCATCTGCTCGTCCACGTACCTGCGCATCGCCGCACGCACACGCGCGAGGCTCTCGAACGAGAGGCCGAGATCGTCCACGACGAGCGCGATGGTGCGCCGCACCTGCGCGGGTCTGAGCGGCACGGTCAGGGTCGGCGCGTTCGACACCGCCGGCACGTTCGCCTCTTTCACGCTGGCGACGACGGGTGGCGCGCCGGGCCGGTCGAGGGAGATGTACGAGACGTTTGTGAGTTGCTGCGGCTTGCCGTCTTCGAGCACTTCAAACTCGTCCGCGCGCAAGTCCGTCACCTGCCGGCCGCTCTTGTCCGTCACGACGGCGTCGAACTGGACGAGGTTCGTCGTGATCCGCACCACGTCCTCTGCGTCAACGGCCGGTCGTCGGCTCGCTGGCTCCTGCGCTAAGGTCGCGACCGAGAGCGTGCCTACGAGCGCCAGCGCCACCAGCCGCGAGAGGCAATTTTTCATCTTAAGCCAACTCCACTAGCGCACGCCTTGCGCCTGTTGATTATCGGCGGCGGGTGTGCGATGCTGCCTGCAAATCAAAACAGACACGGGGGAGCTGATTATGCCAGACGGGGCGCAAAACGGCGACACGGTGCGCGTACACTACACGGGGCGTTTAACGAGCGGCGAGGTGTTCGACTCTTCTGAGGGCGGCGAGCCGTTGGAGTTTCAGGTCGGCGCGCAGCAAGTGATTGCGGGCTTTGACGAAGGCGTGCGCGGCATGGTCGTCGGCGACAAGAAGACCATCGAGATCGAAGCGGACGACGCCTACGGCGAACGCGTCGAGCAACTCGTCAACCGCATCCCGCGCGAAGGGATCAACCTCGGCGACACGCAGCCCGAAGCCGGCATGAACCTCATCATGCACGTGGCCGACGGGCAGGAGATTCCCGTCCAGATCACGGAAGTCACCGACACGCATATCACGCTCGACGCCAACCACCCGCTCGCCGGCCAAAAGCTGGTCTTCGAGGTGGAGCGCGTCGAATAGCCAGCGTCAACGAATAGATGCAGGCCAACGGTTAACGGATGAGCAAGCGCGCGCTCAGTTTCTGCTGTCTCATATTGTCGTGCCTCGCCCTCTGCGCGAGCGCACGCGCGCAGCAACCAACGCCCACGCCTGCGCCCACGCCCCTGCCCGATAACGACATCTTCATCGTCGAGTTGACCAATCGCGCCGGCCGGCTTGAGTTCGGCCAGCCCGTCAACATCACGAAGCACGTGGGCTACGACAACCAGCCCGGTTTTCTCCCCGATGGGCAGAGCCTGCTCTACACCTCGCAACGCGACGGCCAACAGACAGACATCTACCGCTACGACCTACGAACCGGCGCGACCACGCAGGTGACGGCGACGCCGGAGAGCGAGTATTCGCCGACCGTGATGCCCGGCGGGCGGAGCTTCTCCGTCGTGCGCGTCGAAGCTGACAAGACGCAACGCCTCTGGCAGTTCCCGCTCGCGGGCGGCACGCAGGGTTCGCTCGTGCTCGACAACGTCAAACCCGTCGGCTATCACCTCTGGCTCGATGCGCGCACGCTCGCCCTCTTTATTCTCGGCGCAGACAAACAGCCCAACACACTCCAACTCGTCACGCTCGCCAAAGATCGCCCCACCGCCGTCGAAGTCAGCACGCTGCACGTCAACATCGGCCGCGCGCTGCAACGCGTGCCGCGCAGCGGTCAGGTCTTCAGCTTCGTTCACAAGGTCGCCGCCGACAACTGGCTCATCAAACTCGTGGACGTAGGCGCACACCGCACGAGCACCCTGCGCCCAACCCTCGCGGGCAGCGAAGACCACACGTGGCTCCCCGATGCGACGCTGCTCATGGCGCAAGGCGCAAAACTCTTCCGCCTCGACCCCGCCCACGATACAGACTGGCACGAGGTCGCAGACTTCTCCGCCGCCCACATCGCCAAAATCACCCGCCTCGCCGTCAGCCCCAAAGGCGACCGCCTCGCCCTCGTCGCGCAAAACGAAACTGCACGTTGAAGATATTCAACCGGCTGCTTTACTCTCGCTCTCTTGATAAGAGAACTTGTGCTGCCGGATTACCAGTACACTGCTTAGTTTGAGATTAAGAGAGAGAATAGAGGTTCAGCTATGTCGGCTTATGTGGTGGTTCAGATCGAGGTGCTGGATCAAGCCCGCTATGAAACCTACAAGCAGCTTGCGCCGCCCGCCATTGCTGCCTATGGTGGGCGCTATTTAGTGCGCGGCGGCGAGGTGGAGACGCTGGAAGGCAGTTGGTCGCCAAAGCGGCTGGTCGTGCTTGAGTTCCCTTCCGTCGCACAGGCCAAGGCGTGGTGGAACTCAGGCGCATACGAGCAGGCGAAAGCCTTGCGGCAGGCGTCCGCGCGGACTGAGATGATCGTAGTCGCAGGGCTGTAAGACGGCGAGCTGTCTACTGTCGTCAGCGTTGCCGGCACGTCCGCGCGTGCCGCCCACTCATGCTTCATCCTCCGGCGCGACGCCGAAGTAGCGCAGCCAGTGTGCTTCGTCGGCTTGAATTTCTTGCTTCTGTGCGGGCTGCTCGCCGGCCCTTTCGCGCGCGCCGAGGCGCTGGCGAAACTCGCCTGACGCGACGACCGTCGCGCCACATTGCCGGACGTAAGCGGCGAGCGCGCGGTCTGAGGTGACGACGCGCAGCGTCCGGCGTTCACGGTCGGCTTCGACGAGCGCCTTGATGCGTTCGTCGGCATTCGCGCCGTGCGCCGCATAGTAGACGCGCACGCCGCGATAGCTTGCGCCGTCGGGGAAGAACTCGTCGGGTGCGCCGTCGAAGACGACCGCCACGCGTACGCGCTTCGTCGCAGCAAACTCCGCCAACTCGTCCAGCAGACCGCGCCGTGCCGCGCGCTTGTCCCTGTGCCAGCCGACACGCTGCGCCATCGCGTTGTTGCCGTCGATCAGGTATGACATCGCGGGCGGAAGCGAGCGCACAACGGGCGCTCAGGCCGTGAGACTAACGTTATGGTGCGACGAAGTTATACATGACGGAGCCGGCGACTTTAACGGGGCGGCCCGAGAGCAACGTCGGCGTGAAGCGCGCTTGATATGCGGCCTGCTCGGCGGCCTGTCGCAAGAGCGGATGCCCCGACGTGGCATGTGCCGAGGTCACTTTGCCCGACTCGTCCACCACGATCTGCACAGTCACGGGGCCTGTCGCGTGCACCGCTCTGGCTACGGGCGGGTAAGCGGGTTCAGGCTTGCTGATCGCTTTGCCGTCCAAGTCACCGACGGGCACAAACGGCCCCTGCGCGCTTTTGCCGGGCGGTCGTGGGGCGGGCGGCGGTGCGCCGTTGTCGTCGTCATCACTACTGATCTTCGGGTCGCCCAAGATCCCCTGCTCGTCGGCCGATTTGATGTTGATGACATCGCCGCCCGCCAGTGTGACCTTGCCTGAGACGAGCCGCCACTTACGTTGCCGGCGCATCATCACGACGGTGTAATCGCCCTTCGCCTTCGTGCCTGTCACGGCCACTTTATAGGCGGCCGTGCCTGAACCGTCTGAGTTCTCCTGAAAGTTGCCCAGGGGGAAGCCGACCTCTTTGATGTCGCCCAGCTTGTCCGCAGCCTCCGGGTCTGCTTTGAGCGCCGCCATCGCTATCGTGTAAGCCTCCGAAGTTTGCAGCTTCTCTTTGGCGACCTTATAGCCGTAATAGCCGATCAGGCCGAGGCCGACCAACCCGACGACGCCCACGATTGCCAGCACGAGCAGCACCTTGCCGCAGCCTGATCTGCCCTGCGGCTGACCCATGCTGCTGCCGGGTAGCGGCGCGCGGGGCGCATCGCCGAACGAGACTCTGGGCTGTGCGGGCGGCGCGGCGACGGGCGTCTGGGCAGCGGGTGTGGATGTGCCCGCGACCAAAGCACTGCACTTCGTACAAAACCTCGTGCCCGGTTGCAGTTGATGACCGCAGTTCTGGCATTGCATCGCTTCTGTTTCTCCGTTCCGGCCGCTGTGCTACTCGGTCGCAGCTATCAGTTGCGGATTAAGTTAGCTGGTTCGCATCGGGCGTGGATTCTATCATCTCCGTGCGTGTGGGGCCGCGCCGTCACACTTGGGTCTGGCCGTAGTCGCAGTATTCGACGATGGGGCAGCGCGTGCAGAGCGGGTCGCGCGGGCGACAGATTTTGCGCCCGTGCCGGACGAGGTTGACGTGCAGCGAGTAGAACTTGCCGGGCGGCACGCGTGCATCCATGAGTTCGTGCGCGCGCCGGTCGGAGCACTTCTGCGGGATGAGGCCGACGCGTCGCAGGATGCGGAAGATGTGCGTGTCGAGCGGAAAGACATCTTTGCGACAGGCGAACAGGAGCGTGCAGGCGACCGTCTTCGGCCCCGCGCCGCGAAACTGCGAAAGATAGGCGACCGCTTCAGCGGGCGTCAGTTCGTGCAGGAACGCGAGGTCGAGCGTGCCATGCTGGTCTTTGATCTGGCGCAGGAGGCTTTTGATCACTTTGGCCTTCTGGTTGGCGAGGCCCCCTGCCTTGATCGTGGCGGCGATGGTCGCTTCGCGGGCGCGCAGGGCTGCGTCCCAAGTGGGAAAGCGGCGCTTGAGGGCCGCAAAGGTGCGGTGGCTGTTTACGTCGCTCGTCGCCTGCGAGAGGATGATCTGGATAAGCATGTCGAGCGGGTCGGAGGCGCGTTTATTCTCCGGCACGCCATAGGCGCGTTCCAGATTCTGAATGATGTAGCGGAGCGGCTTTTCGTCGGCTGCGGCCGCGTCAAGCTGCGGTTGTGGCGAGGATGCGCTCATAGAAATCGATGTACTGCGGGATGATGCGGTCGGTGCTGTAGCGCCCGACGGCTGACTCGCGTGCGCGCCGGCCCATCTCGCGGCGCAGAGTTTCATCCGCCAGCAGCCGCGCGGCGTCAGTCGCCATCTTCTCCACGTCGCCGACTTCACTCAAACAGCCCGTCTCGCCGTCCGTCACCACCTCCGGCACGCCGCCCACGCGCGACGCGACGACCGGCACTTCGCACGCCATCGCTTCGAGCGCGGCGAGGCCGAACGACTCCTGTTCCGAGGGCAGCAGCAACACGTCCGAGACCGACAGGTAGTCGCGTATGCGCGGCTGCTTGCCGACGAAGGCGCAATGCTCGGCCACGTTCAGACAGCGCGCACGATGCTCCGCCTGCCCGCGCTCGCTGCCGTCGCCCACCATCACGAGCCGCGCCGCCACGCCGCGCCGCCGCACGCCCGCCAGAATCTCGATGCAATCTACGGGGCGCTTGACGGGGCGGAAGTTCGAGACGTGGACGAGCAGCGGTTCGTCGTGCGGCGCAAGTTCGCGGCGCAACTCCGGCGCGGGCCGGCGTTGATAATCTGAAGCACAGACGAAGTTCGGGATGACGGTCACGTTGTTGAGACCGAAGGTCTCGGCCGTGGCGCGTTTGAGATAACCGGAGATGGCGGTGACGCCGTCGGACTGCGCGATGCCGTAGCGCGTGATCGGCAGATATGAGCGGTCTGCGCCGACGAGCGTGATGTCCGTGCCGTGCAGCGTGGTGATGACGGGCAGATGGCGCTGCGGCTTTAAGGATTCGCGCGCGAGGATGGCGCTGATGGAATGCGGGATGGCGTAATGGACGTGCAGCAGGTCGAGCCGTTCGGTTTCGGCGACGGTCGCCATCTTGGTCGCCAGCGCGAGCGTGTAAGGTTGATGCTCAAAGAGCGGGTACGACATCATCTCAACCTCGTGGAAGCGGACGCGCTCGTTTAACTCGGTGAGCCGCGTCGGCAAGGCCGAAGCGATGAAGTGGACGGTGTGCCCGCGCTGCGCCAACTCCTTGCCCAACTCCGAGCCGACGATGCCGCTCCCGCCGTAAGAGGCATAGACCGTGATGCCGATGTTCATAAGAGTAGAGGTCAGAGGTTAGAGGTTAGAGGTCAGTGAAGTCAACTCATCCACTGATCTCTCACCGCTCGCCGCTGACCCCTAAAAAAAAATAGCGAGAGGCAGACAGCCCTCGCTACCGTCTGCCTCTCGTTCTCAACTTGTCTCACCTGTTGGAAGGGGGACAAGCGAGATGGACACATCATAGTCCGGTTGCGTACGTTTGACAATGATTTCTCGCCGCCGCGCGGTTAAATTTTCTGCGCCCATCCGCAAAACGGCTAATTGCCGCCCTTTTGACCCGCGTCGTGGGCTGATTTCAGTGAATTAAGCCACAGGCAATTTACGGCTCGCGCGCGGGCGGCGGGCCGGTTCGGTCTGGGGGTCGTTCGCGTTATAATAAGCGGGCAGCAATTATTGAAGGGAAGAGATAATGCCAAAGATTGATAACATTGAAGAGACGCCCAACCCGAACGCCGTCAAGTTCGTGCTGAAGGAGCCGGTGTCGAACGGCGCGGCGCGGCAATTTCCTGACGCCGCGTCGGCGGCGGACGACCCGCTCGCGCGTGCGTTGTTCGAGGTTGGCCCCGTCGTCTCGGTCTTCTACATGGGCAACATGATCACGGTCGAGAAGGAGGATGGCGAGGACTGGGATGACCTGTTGCCGCGCTTGGCCGTACCGATTCGCGCGGCGGCGGCCGCGACGGGCGGCGCACCGCTTGCGAGCGAAGCGGGGGCAAATGGCGGCGCACTCGGCGCAATGCTCAGCGACGATCCGCGCCTCCTGCGCATCAACGAGATTCTGGACGAGCGTATCCGCCCGGCCCTCGCAGGCGACGGCGGCTGGCTCGAAGTTCTGGGGATCAAAGAGAACACGCTCACGATCAAATATCAGGGCGCGTGCGGCAGTTGCCCCAGTTCGATCTCCGGCACGCTCATGGCCATCGAAGGCATGCTCCGACAGGAGGTCGATCCGGAGCTTGAAGTGGTGGCGCTTTGATTGGTCTTGCAGATTGACGGAGGGGCCGGCAAACATTTGCGCGGCCCCTCCTTAAACTCTTAACGTTCTTAACAATCCCGCCCGACTTCGCCTTTTTCTCCATCGCTGAACAAGTTTTTTGAACCGGACTTAGACCCGCGCGTATAAGTGGCAGCAGTATCTCATCATGGCGCTCGTTGCCTGCCGCCGAAGAGGAGTTTGAAACATGCCCCAACACGTCAGCCGCTTTGCGGCCGCACTCTGTCTGCTCAGCCTGTCGTTGACAGCCCACGCGCAAGCGCCCGCGAAGGTGAAGAAGACGCCCGCGAGCGATGCAAGCGCGCGGGCGGCGGCCGATCCGTTAGCGGCCGAGCGGCGCGCGCAGGCGACCAGCCTGCTCACGTCGCTCGCCGACGAAGCGCGCGGCTTCCACGACGAAACCTTGCGTGCGCGCGTACAGGCACAGGCGGCCGATACCCTGTGGGCGACGGATCAGGAACGCGCGAAGGCGTTGTTTCGCCGCGCGTGGGAGGCGGCCGAGGTGGCCGACCGCGAGAATCAGCGACAGCGTGATACGGCGCGTCGCGCACAAGGCAACGCCCCGCGTCTGGCGACGAACCTCAACCGGCCCGACATGCGCCGCGAAGTCTTGCGCCTCGCCGCCAAACGCGACCGCGCGCTCGGCGAAGAGTTGCTGGCGAAGTTGGAAGAGGCGAAGAAGCAGGAGGACGCGAACCTGACGAGCGCCGCCGCGAGCGCGGGCAGTTCGGCCGCCGCGTCGAACGCGACGCCGCAGCCGCCGGGACGCGACCCTTACGCCACGCCGCCAGAGATCGCGCGGCGGCTCAGTCTGGCGATGGACTTCCTCAACGACGGCGACACGGAGCGCGCCATGCAGTTTGCCGACTCGGCGCTCCAGAAGCCTTACGAGTTGGCGGTTGAGTTTCTCGTCGTACTGCGCGAGAAGAATCCGGAGGCGGCCGACCAGCGTTACACGGCGCTGCTTGGGCGCACGGTGGCCGATCCTGAGTCGGATGCCAACAGCGTCCTGCTGCTCTCGTCCTACGTGCTGACGCCGCACATGTACATGGTCGTCCAGCCGGGCGGCAACCTTTCGACGAGCCAGCGGCGCAGAGACATACGCCCGCCCGCAGATATGCCGGCGGCCGTGCGGCAGGCGTTCGCGCGCGCGGCGGTGGCCGTGCTGATGCGCCCGCTGCCGCAGTCCGATCAGGATCGCACGACGACCGGGCGCGACGGTGCTTACTTCGTCATCGCGCGCCTGCTGCCTTACATCGAGCAGTACGCGCCGGAGCGTGCGGCCGACTTGCGCGCGCGACTCGCGGCGCTCACGCCCGACGTGCCCGCGCCGGAGCGCGCCGAGATGGATCGTGATCTGCAACGCGGTCTCGCCAGCGAGCCGGATCGTGATCCGGTGCAGGAGTCGCTCGACCAGTTGAACCGTGCGACGACGCCGGAGGCGCGCGACCTCGCCTACATGAATGCGGCGATGGCGGCGACCTTCAAGAACGACGCACGTGCGCGCGACTTCGCAGACAAGATTGACAATGCCGACCTGCGCCAGCAGGTGCGCAGCTTCGTAGATTTCGCCGGGCTGAATCAGGCGATCCAGAAGAAGGACGGCGCGGAAGCCTTGCGGCTGGCGCAGACGGGCACGCTCGCGCACGTCCAGCGCGCGTGGGGCTTGACCGAAGCGGCGCGGCTCCTGTTGGAGAACGACCGCCCGCGCGCCATCGAGGCGCTCGAAGCTGCCGCCACAGAGGCGCGCGCCATTGACGGCGAAGACGCCGACCGCCCGCGCAGTTTCGTCGCCGTCGCCACGCAGTTCTTCCGCGTCGATCAGAACCGCGCGTGGGAGTTGATGACCGAAGCGGTCAAGGCGGCGAACGCCGCGCCGGAGTTTACCGGCGCAGATGCCGGGCTGGCCGCGCGCGTGCAGACGCGCACCAACCGCTCGACGATCAACTTCGACACGCCGACGCTCGATCTCGGCGGCATCTTCGCCACGCTCGCACAGGAAGATATGAACCGCGCGGTCGAACTTGCCCGGACGTTCAATGGCGAAGCGCCCCGCGCCACCGCCACGCTCGCCGTCGCGCGCGCGATTCTGACGGAGAAGCCGACCACGAAACCAAAGGCCAGAGGCTAAGGAGTAAGTTGCTATGAGTTGTCATCAACCTATCGGCGCGCTCATGTTGGGCCTATCACTCACCGCCTCGCTCGCGGCGCAGACGCCGGCCAGCGCACCGCCAAGTAAGCAGCGCGCAGGCAAGCCGGCCGTCGTCACGCGCAACACGGCCGTTGACCCGCTCGCCGAGACGCGGCGCGTGAACGCTATCGCCTTGCTCAACTCGCTCGCCGACGAAGCGCGCGGCTTCCACAATGAAACTTTGCGCGCACGCGTGCAGGCGCGCGCCGCCGACGCCCTGTGGACGACGGATCAGGAACGCGCGAAGGCGTTGTTTCGCCGTGCGTGGGAGGCGGCCGAAATCGCCGACCGCGAGGCGCAGCGCAAAGAAGAGGAAGACATGGAACGGCAGCGGGCCAAAGGCGGCTCGATCATGATCGCGGGCACGCCGCGTCTGCGCCCTGAAGTCTTGCGCCTCGCCGCGAAACGCGACCGCGCGCTCGGCGAAGAGTTGCTGGCGAAGCTGGACGAGGCGCGCAAACAGGACGCGGAAGCGGCGCAGGCCGAGACGGCCGCCGCAAACGCCAACGCCGGCACGCGGCCGAATCAGTTGTCCGACGCTGCGGCGCACCGGCTCGAACTGGCGCGGCAGTTGTTAGAGAGCGGCGACGCGGAGCAGGCCAAGCAATTTGCGCTGCCCGCGCTTGGGCGCGAGACGATTGCCGGGCTGCAATTCCTGCTGGCGCTGCGCGTCTCTCAGCCAACGGATGCCGACGCGCTCTACCGCGACCTGCTGTTGCGCGCCGCCGCCGACCCCGCGACCGATGCCAACACCATCTCGCACTTCTCGTCTTATCTCTTCTCGCCGACGCTCTTCGTCTCGGTCAATCGCACCGGCGGTTGGAGTTCGCAAGGCTGGCAGATGCCGGCCTCGACCGCCGAGTTTCCGGCCGAGTTGCGCGCCGCCTTCTTCGACGTGGCGGCCGCCGTGCTCACGCGTCCGCTGCCGCCGCCCGATCAGGATCGCACCACGTCGGGGCGCGTCGGCACATACGCGATCATCGCGCGCCTGCTGCCGCTCTTTGAGCAGTACGCGGCGGACAAAGCGCCGCTGCTGCGCACGCAACTGGCGGCGCTGACGCCCGACGCGCCGGAGAGTTGGCGCACCGGGCGCGAATCCATGTTGACCGAAGGTTTGCGCCCGGCGAACGACGCGGGGCGCGACCCCGTGCAGGATGCGCTCGACCGCCTGAATCGCGCGACGACGCCCGAAGCGCGCGACGAGGCCTACCTCGCTGCCGCCTTCGCCGCCCAACGCAAAAACGATCTCTCACGCGCGCGCGATCTGGCCGACAAGATCAGCGACACGGAAGCGCGCCGGCAATTGCGCGCTTATCTGGACTTCGTCGGCGTCATGCGCGCGAGCGAGAAGAAGGATGCGACCGAACTCCTGCGCCTCGCGGGCGAAGGCGACCTGACGCAGATGCAGCGCGTCTATGCTTACACGCAGGCGGCGCGGCTGCTGCAAAAAAGCGACCGCGCCCGCGCGCTTGAAACACTCGACGCCGCCGCGCAGGCCGCCCGGCGCATAGACGCCGCCGACCCCGACCGCGCCCGCGCCATGCTCTCCGTGCTCACGGAAATCTACGAGTTGGATCACAGTCGCGCGTGGGAGCAGTTGCCCGACCTCGTCAAGATCGTCAATGCGCTCGACGACTTCAGCGGCGAGGACGGCCGGCTCGTCGGGCAGTTCCGCGCCAAAGGCTGGGGTTCGATCAACAGCACCACGTCCGACAGCTTCGATCTCTCCGGCATCTTCAGCAAACTCGCGCGCGAAGATATGGATCGCGCCGTCGAGTTTGCGCGCAGCTTCAATGGCGAATCGCCGCGCGCCGTCGCCATGCTCTCCGTCGCCCGCGCGATCTTGGAGAAGAAGGTGGAGAAACGGGAGAAGCCGGAAAAGCTGTGAGGCGGACGCGGACGCTGCGGCGCATGTCACCAAGTCATGCGCGGGGCTGTCACTTTCAAACAGGCGAAAACAGAGAGGGCACGGAGGCGTTTAAGCATCCGTGCCCTTCGTGTCTGCCCGTTTATGTTTAGCGCGCGCCGTCGTCGGCCGCAAACCGCGCCCGGCCGAATGTAAGGGCTGCTGTCAATCCGTGCGCTGCGGCCCGCGCTTGTGCTCTTTGCCGTTCGGCTTAGGTCGCCAGAGTGCGCCGAAGGCGAGACCCGCACCAACCAGCAACGCGCCGCTGATGATCGGATGCAGCGACGCCTTCGTGTAAAGACTCGACTCCGCAACGTGCCCTTCGTAGTTGCCGTGTGCGCGCAGATCGTTGTTGGCCTGATAGAGACCGTTGGCTTCGAGCGGGCGCGCAGCCTTGTCCGATTTCTGCTGCTCGACCATCACGGTCTCCATCACCTTATCGGTCAGGCGCGGCGCATACTGTCCTATGGCCGAGAGCATCTTGCCGCCGCCGCCGACGAACACGTCGCGCTCCGGGTGTTCGGCGCAATAGAGGATCGTCTCGGCGGCGACCTCCGGCGCATAGACCGGCGCGGGATGCTGCGGCTCGACCTCCATAAAATTCTTGGCGTGCTCGTTGTAGGGCGTGTTGATCGCGGCGGGCTTAATCAGCGTGACCGAGATCGGCGCGTCGTCCAGTTCCAACTCCATCCGCAGCGCGTCGGTGAAACCTTTGACGGCATGTTTCGACGCGCTGTACATCCCCTGAATCGGAATGGCGCGGTCGGACAGAGTGCTGCCGACGTTGATGAGCGCGCCGCCGCGTGCGCGCAGGTGTTCGACCGCCACGCGCGAGCCATAGACGACGCCCCAGAAGTTCGTCTCAAACAGTTGGCGCAAATCTTCCACCGGCACGTCCATAAACTTGCCGTAGATGGAGACGCCCGCGTTGTTGATCCACGTGTCGAAGCCGCCGAAGTGGTTCTCCGCCGTCGTGGCAATGCGCCGCACGTCCTCTGCGCGCCCCACGTCCGCCGCGACGTAAGCGGCCGCGCCGCCCGCTTCGTTGATCTCGTCTGCCAGTTGGCGCAAAGCCTCTTCGCTGCGTGCGGCGAGCACGAGCCGTGCGCCCTGTTTTGCGGCCATGCGCGCCGTTGCCAACCCGATGCCGCTCGAAGCGCCGGTGATCACCAGCACCTGCTCGCTTAATGGTTTCAATTTTACGTTCATAGCATTCCTCTCTGACACTCGGCCTCGTGATCTTCAGGCACGACACACGGGGGCAGCTTGCAAGCTTTGGGGGTTCGGGTCGAAAGGGGGAACGACGCGCCGGTTGGATTCAACCGTAAAGTCTTAACGAAATTCGTGCGCGGACGAAACGATTTTAACAGGTCGCACCTAAGAATAGATATTCATCGGGCGCGTCAGCAGCGCGATAGGGTCGTCCACGTTCAAAGCCTCGCGGACGTAGAACGGTTCGCCCGCCGCCGTGCCGATGAGCGAGCCGTAATAACGAGAGCGCGTCTCGATCTGCGTGAGAAAGTCGGGCGCGCTGATGCGCGTCTCCGGCTCGCTCGCGCCCGCGCGATAGAACTGCGACGCGTGCGCGCGGATCGCCGCCATCTTCCCCGCCAGATAATCTGACACGTCCACCACGAATGACGGCACGACGAGCCGCGAATAGACCGCATGCGCGATCATCGGCATCGGCATCTGCGCCTGCCCGGCCGCCTCGTCGTAGCGGCGCATGCTGGCGAGGCGCGCCGCCTCGCGCACGAGCCGCGCTGTCGCCGCATGGTCAGGGTGCGGGTCGTCCCAGTGCGACGTAAACAGCACACGCGGGCGGTGCGTGCGCAGCACGCGCACAAGGGCCGTGCGCGCCTCGTCCGTCACCGCAACGTGCCCGTCGGGCTGCGCCAGATTGAGCCGCACGTCGAGACCCAGAATGCGCGCCGCCGCTTGTGCTTCTTCGGCGCGCTCGGCCGTCGTGCCGCGCGTGCCCATTTCGCCGCGCGTCACGTCCAGCACGCCCGTGCGATAAGCTTGCGCCTTCAACTTCAAGAGCGTGCCCGCCATCGTCAACTCCGCATCGTCCGGATGCGAGAAGACGGCCAGCACGTCGAGTCCTGTGTTCGCTCTGCTCATATCGTTATATCGTTATCGCCAACTCCGGTTGCTTTGATCACCTGTGGTTTAACTTAACCGCGCGCGGGCGGTCAAGCAACCAAACACGCGCACCCCGCCAAGATTGACGCGCTATAAGCATCGTTGTTAGCCTGAAACTCAAAGGAGCAGGCTTGATGCAACTCGTCGTCCTCGGTTCGGGCACAAGCGTGCCGCACCCTGAGCGCGCTTCGGCCGCACACTGGCTGCAAACGAGCAGCGGCTCGCTCCTGTTGGATTGCAGCGCGGCGGCCGTCCACCGCATGGCGCAGGCGGGGCTTGATTGGGCCAACCTCGACGCCATCTGGATCAGCCACTTTCATCTCGATCACGTCGGCGGGCTTGCGCCTTTGCTGTTCGGCACAAAGCACGCGCCGCAGACACAGGCGCGGCGCAAGCCACTCGTCGCCTACGGCCCGCACGGATTGGCCAAACTCTTTCAAGCGTTCGACGCGGCGCACGATTACAGGCTGGCCCGCCAACCGTTCGCGTTCCAGATCAGAGAGGTCGCACCCCACGCCGCGTTCGCGCCGCTCCCGCACCTGCGCGCCGAGACCCTTTCCACACCGCACACGGACGAGAGCCTGGCGCTCAAACTGACAGATGAAGACGGCGCAACGCTCGTTTACACGTCCGACACGGGCCCGACCGACGCGCTCGCGGAGTTTGCGCGCGGCGTCGAACTATTGTTCATGGAATGCTCTTTCTGGCGCGACAAGCCGCTTGCGACGCATCTTGAACTGGCGGATGCAATGCGTCTGGCCGCGCAGGCCGAGCCACGCCGCGTCCTGCTCGCGCATCTCTATCCGCAATGGGACGGCGTTGACCTCGTAGCCGAAGCGCGCAAACTCTGGCCCGGCGAAACCATCGCCGCTTACGACGGTCTGCGCCTGACCATCGCGCCGACAGGTTGAGCAGCCGGCAACTCAGGTAACATTGTGACTCGATGAAACTGCGGCGAACAGGCGAACGGGCCGAGCAAGCGTCAGGCGCAGGCGCGCGCTTACGCAACAACGTCACGCGTCGCCGTGCTGCCCTTCTCATGCTCTCTTTGCTCGTTTGCGCCCTGCTCATCGCACACGGGCGCGCGTCGTTGCAGACGCGCACCGCCGCGCCGTCCGTCGCTGCCGATGCGCAACTGCTTGAGACAGGCAGCGCCGCGCAAATACCTGCGCCGCCACCCGCGCCGGCCGAGTTTAAGATCGTCAGTTACAACATACGCTGGCGCGGCGGCGAGGAACTGCGCGCACTGGCGAAGCTGTTACGTGAAGACAAAGAGATCGGCGGCGCGCTGCTCATCGGCTTGCAGGAGGTCGATCGCGCCAAAGAGCGCACCGCGCACGAACACACGGCGCGCGTGCTCGCGGACGCGCTCGGCATGAATTACGCGTGGGCTGCGCCGCCCTCAATGAATGATGAAGAAGAGACGGGCGTGATGCTGCTCAGCCCCTACCCGCTGCAAGACGTGACGCGCATCGTGCTGCCTGCGCCGGGGCCGGGCGGGCGGCGGCGCGTGGCCTTGGGCGCGACGCTCAAACTCGGCGCAAGCGAGGTGCGCGTCTACTCCGTCCACGCGGAGACGCGCATCAAGGTCGCGCAAAAGATCGCGCAGCAGCAGGCCGTGCTAGACGATCTGAAGCAGCATGCAAACATCACGCGCGCCGTCATACTCGGCGACTTCAACACCTGGGAGGCGACGGCCGCCGACAAAACCGGCAAACTGTTCGGCGGCGCGGGCTTCACCTCCGCGCTCGACAACGACCGCGCCACCTTTCATACCTTCATCATCGAACTCAAACTCGACTGGCTCTGGGTGCGTGGCCTCAACCCGACCGCGAGCGGCATCGCCCGCCACATTGAACTCTCCGACCACTGGCCCGTCTGGGCCGTCGTCCGTTTACAGGCAGATAAGCAGACTGAGACGCCGAAGCGGCGGACTGATTAGGCAGCTATGCTTTGCGCGCCGGTTTGTTGTGCCCGGCCTGACTTTGCTAGCCGAGTTGTTTACGAAAGCGCCAGGCGCTGAGGCCGACGAGCAGGACGGCGATGCCGAGCAGCACGAGGAAGTTCGGATAGAGTTCGGCTAACCCAGTGCCCTTGAGCATGACGCCGCGCGAGATGGTGGCGAAGTGGCGAACGGGATTGGCGAGCGTGAAGGGTTGCAGCCAACGCGGCATGCCTTCAATCGGCGTCGTCGCGCCGGAGAGCATGGCGAGCGGCGGGTTGACGAAAAAGCCCATCAGTTGCGCCTGCTGCTGCGAGCGCGTGAAGGTGGCGAGAAACGTCCCGATGCCGATGCCCGCGAAGACGCAGAGCGCGCCCGCGCAAAACAGCAGCAGCAGACTCCCGCGCACCGGCACGCCAAAGACGACGCGCCCGACCGCGAGCGCAAGCAGCACGTCGCCGCAGAGCAGCAGGAACAGCGGCGCGATCTTGGCGGTGATGATCTCGGTCGCCTCGGCCGGTGTCATCAACAGTTGCTCAATCGTGCCGACCTCTTTCTCTATAACCATCGAGGCGGAGGCGACGATTGAGCCGTTTAAGACGAGCAGCGTGCCGAGCGTGCCCGTCACGATGAACCAGGAATTGAGCAGCCCCGGATTATAGAGCAGCGTGATGCGCGGCGTGACGACCGCGCGCGCCAGCGGCGACGGTGCGACGCTTAAAGCGACGGCCGGCGACGACAAGAGCGAACCGCTCGCGCTCGTACCGTTCGTGCTCCCGTCGCTTACGCTCGCGTCATTTGCCGGCGCTGGTTGTGCGCCGGGCGGCGGGACGGCGCGCGCAAGTCTTTGATTGAACGCGGCGATGGTGCGCGCCGCGTAACCGCCCGCGATGGCCGCCGTGTTCGAGTTGACCGCGTCGATCAGAAGTTGCACGTCGGCTGGCTCGCGGCGCGCGCGCTTGCGTGCGTAGTCGGGCGGGATAACCAAACCGGCGTCTAGTTCGCCGCGACTGAGCGCCGCGCCCATCTCGTCTGCGGACGTGAACTGCTGCTC
This sequence comes from Pyrinomonadaceae bacterium, assembly GCA_036389375.1. Classification (GTDB taxonomy): domain Bacteria; phylum Acidobacteriota; class Blastocatellia; order Pyrinomonadales; family Pyrinomonadaceae; genus QHXQ01. Next base: position 17,532 of record DASVQA010000042.1, read on the forward strand.
AACTACAAACGCCTGACTCTCGATGAAGGCCGACACGAGCGCGCGGCTCTCGGCGCTGCGGCTCGTGTCCGCGACGCCAAGCCGCAGGTGCGTGACCTGCGGGTTCAGGGCGAAGCCGAACAGAATGAGTTGCAGCGTCGGCGGAATGATGAGCGAAACGACCAGCCGCCGGTTGCGCTTGATCTGGCGCAGTTCCTTCTGCATCAACGGCCAGAAACGCCCGCCGACAAGCGTTGTCCACATCGCCTTCATGCGTTCACCTGCATGGGGCGCAGCCTGCGCCACGCGTTGAAGAAGAAGAAGAGACCGAGCAGCGTCAGCGCCAGCGGCGCATGCCACACGCCGGGCCAGCCGCCGCCGCGCACGAAGGCGTCGCGCGTCACCTCGATGTAGTAACGCGCTGGCACGACGTAGGAGACCCAGCGCAGCCCCGCCGGAATGTTCGAGACAGGGAAGATAAAACCCGACATCAGAAACGACATGAGAAATCCGACCAGCGCGACCGCCTGAATCGCCGCCGCCTGATTCGGAATTGACGCGCCGACCATCGTGCCGAAACTGACCGTGCAGAGCAGGTAGCAGACCGTGCTGACGAGGAGCGGCGTCGGGTCGCCCGCGATGCGCAGGCCAAAGAGCGTCATCGCCATAATCATCAGCAGCACCCATTCGACCAGCGCGATGATGAAGTAGCCGAGAATCTTACCCAGCAGAAACTCGTGCGCCGTGATGCTTGAGACGTAGACTTGCAGGATCGTCTTCTGCTCGCCCTCGCGCGACATGGCGAGCGCCGCGAGCAAAGGCGGAAAGAGCGCCAGGCCGACGGCGAGCACGCCGGGCCCGATGAACTTGCGCGACTCGCGCCCCGGATTGAACCAGAGGCGCGTCTGCATCTGGACGGGCGGCGCGAAACCGGCGGGGCGAAGTTGCAGCGTGAAGGACTGCGTGAGCGCCGTCATCGTGCCGCGCATGACGTTCGCCGTGTTGGCGTCGGTCGCGTCCAACAGCAGTTGCACGTCGGCGTTCTGCCCGCGTCGCAGGTCGCGCTCGAAGTTTGCGGGGATGATGATAGCGGCGCGCGCAAGGCCGCGGTCGAGCGCCGTGTCCGGCTGCATCGTGGGCGGCAGACTCACGACGCGAAAGGTGAGCGACGCGCGAAACGAATCAATGAAGCGGCGCGAGAGCGGGGTGTTGTCCAAATCCTGCACGACAATCGGCAGGTCTGACACCGTAAAAGAGATCGCCGTGCCCAGAAGCGCCATCAGAATGAGCGGCAGCACGAGCGCCAGCACAATCGTCAGCCGGTCGCGGAACAACTGCGTCAACTCTTTGCGCGCCTGCGCGATGATGCGTCGCATAGATATAGACCGAGTGCAAGCCTTAAAGTCAGCCCGTTTAAGTCAGCCCGTCCGGCGCTTGTCGCGCTTCGAGAAATCCTGCGCGATCAGATGAGTGACGACCGGCGGCGCGTCGCCCAGATGAAACGAGCGGACAAGCTCTTGCGCGGCCCGGTCTTCATTGGTCTGGCGCGCGTGCTGGCGCATGTGTTCGGCCCACGACTCAACCAGAAAAGTTTCGATGTAATGACCGGGCTGCGCGGGGTCGGCGAACAAGCCCCAGCGGATCGCGCCGTCGCGCCGGAGAACCCTTTTAATCTCGCGCATCGCTTCGACGAAGGCCGGGGCGCGCGCCGGGTCGATCCGGTAATCAACCGTGACGAGCACGGGGCCGTCTTCCGGGTGCGGCTCGCTGATCAGGATCGGGTCAGACCAATGAAACGAGGGTTCAAGGTCGAGTTCATGCCCCGTCCGCAGAGGAAAGAAGTAAGCGGTCGTCAGCCCCACGAGCAGCGCGCCCGCCGCACACAGGAGCGCGGGCGAGATGCCGATGTGCGTGGCGACCAAGCCCCACACGGCGCTCCCAATCGCCATGCCGCCGAAGAAGACGAGCAGATAGATCGCCAGCACCCGCGCACGCACCCAAGCCGGCACAAGCGCCTGCACGCTGACGTTGAAACTCGACATCAACGCCATCCACGCGATGCCGCCAAAGAGCATGGCGATAGAGAGCAGCGCAAAGCTGCGTACCGTGGCCAGAACGGCCGTCACGGCGGCAAAGATCAGCGTCCCGCAAATGATCAGGCCGTTGAGCGAAACGCGCTGCCGCACGCCGGGCAGCAGCACCGCGCAGATGATCGCGCCCGCGCCCAAGCCGCCCAGCAGGACGCCGTAGCTGAGCGCGCCGAGGCCCAACTGCTGCCGCGCGACAAGCGGCATCATCGCCCACAGCGCGCTCGCGCAACTGACGAAGACGCCGGTGCGAATGAGCACGGCGCGCAAGTCAGGGTCGTGGCGCACATAACGCACGCCTGCACGCATCGCGCCCACCACGCGCTCCGTCGGCGAGATGCTCTCGGCCGGCTCCCTGCGCCACGAATAGAGCACGACGAGGACGCCGACGAACGACAGCGAGTTCAACAGAAAGACGGCCCACGAACCAACCGCCGCAACCACGAACCCGCCGAGCGCCGGGCCGACCGCCCGCGCGATATTAAAAGCGACGCTGTTGAGCGAGACGGCCGCCGCCAGTTCCGAGCGCGGCACAAGCTCCGGCACAATCGCCTGCCACGCGGGCGCGTTCAGCGCCGAGCCGAGACCGAGCGCGAAGATGAGCAACAGTAAGACGAAAGGCGTTGTCAGGCCGAAGAACGTCAACAGCGCGAGCGCAACGGCGGACGCGAGCATCCAGCTTTGCGTGTAGAGCAGCAGCCGGCGGCGATCAACAATATCCGCGAGCGCGCCCGCCGGCAGCGCCAGCAGAAAGAGCGGCGCGTTCTCGGCCGTCTGCATCAGGCTGACCATGAAGGGCGAGGGCGCGAGCGAGGTCATCAACCAATCCGCCCCGACGTTGTGCATCCAAGTGCCGATGTTCGAGGCGACGGCGGCGAGCCACAGCGCGCGAAAGAGCGCCAGCGACAACGGACTCCAGGCCGTCGGCTGGCGCGTGGGCGCTTGCGCTGTCTCTTCGGAACTAGACATTAGACAATGCTCACACGCTGAAGCTCTGGTCGCCGGCAGCGCCCGACTGCTTTTGCGCCTTTTCGACGACGACGATAAACACGTCTTCGAGCGAATAATCCTCTTCCGATGCGCGGCGCACTTCGATGTGCGCGTTGTTCAGTTGCTCGGTGATGCGGCGGATGCCGGCGGCCGCGTCTTCGTCCACGATGACGTGCAGGCGGTCGCCAAAGAGCGAGACGCGCCAGCGTTCCAGCCGCTCCTTCAGGACGTTGGCGGCGCGCTGCGGCTCGCTCGTGCTGAGTTCGATGAGATGCCCGCCCTGCGCGGCTTTGACGCCGCTGGGCGTGCCTTCGGCGACGAGTCTGCCCGCGACCATCATGCCGAGCCGGTTGCACTGTTCGGCCTCTTCCAGATAGTGCGTCGTGACGAGTATGGCGACGCCGCGATCCGCGAAGGCGTTGATCATGCGCCAGAAGGCGCGGCGCGCGAGCGGGTCAACGCCCGAAGTCGGCTCGTCCAAGAAAAGCACGGACGGTTCGTGCATCACGGCCGCGCCGAAGGCGACGCGCTGTTTCCAACCGCCGGGCAGACTGCCCGTCATAAAATGGCCGCGCCCCTGCAAGCCCGAAAACTCAAGCACCCAACGCTTCTTCGCCGCGCGCTCGCGGCGCGGGACTTGATAGACGCCCGCGAAGAACTCAAGGTTCTCCTCAATCGTCAGGTCGTCGTAGAGCGAGAACTTCTGCGACATGTAGCCGACGCGTTGCCGCACGAAACTTGAGCGCACATGCCCACGCTCGCCCGCCAGTTCGATCTCGCCCGCCGTCGGTTCAAGCAACCCGCAGAGCATCTTGATCGTCGTCGTTTTGCCCGCGCCGTTTGCGCCGAGCAGCCCGTAGATTTCGCCGTAACGAACTTGCAGGTTGATCTCTCTGACGGCGTGAAAATCGCCAAACTCTTTCCGCAGATTGACCGCGCCGATGGCGACGGCGTCCGCCGAGCGCGGGCGAAATTCGCGTGCGCGCGGAAAGGGCGGCGTGCGCGCCTCGCCGCCCAAACGGCGCAGCAGCGCGACGAAAGAGTTCTCCAAAGTCGGCGGCATGGCGCGCACGGTCTGAAGTTCTACACCGCTCGCGGCGAGCGCGGCGCGCGTCACCTGCGCGCCCGCTTGCGGCTCGCGCACCATCACGTCGAGCCGGTCGCCGAAACGTTGCACGTCGGCCAAGCCGGCGGTTTCCAGCAGCACGTCTTCGGCGCGGCGCAGGTCGGCGGCGTGGACTTCGAGCCGTTTGAGACCGAGATTCTGCCGCAACTCTGCCGGCGTGCCGCGCTCGTGTATCTCGCCCTCGAACATGAGCGCGA
>DASVQA010000043.1:0-27463 GCA_036389375.1 Pyrinomonadaceae bacterium
CGCGCGGGCGCGAGCCGCGGCGGCGGCGTGCTGACGCTCAGGCTCATGCAGACGCAAGGGGATGCGCCCTACACGACGCCGCTGCCCGTGCAGATAGCGACGACGGCAGGCGCACGCCGGTTCACGCTGCAACCGGCGGGGCGCACGACGGTCGCGCGCTGACCCGTCGCGCAGCAGCCGACCGAGGTGCTGCTCGACCCGGACGAGACTGTGCTGAAAGAGGCGAGCGTGCTGGCGGAGCGGCAGTAATGAGCTTTCAGTTTCGGCGGCTAGGCGCGCCCCTTCTCCCGTAAATCCTCTTCGACCGTTTCACGGTCGCCCTCGGCCGCGCCCGGCGTGCGCCCCGGATCGCCCGTCTCTTTCTCGCCGCCCGGAATCGTCGTGCTGTCGTGCCCGACGCGCTGCTCGCCGTCGCGTTCTTTCTCGGCCATGTCGGTTGCTGCTCCTTGATAAGTTGCGGTTACAAGTCCGGCGTTGTTGTCGTCGCCCCTACCGGTTATAGCTTCGCCTTGATCGCTTTGATCATTTCCAGATGATGCTGAAGCGTGGGCAGCGTCTTCACGGCGAAGGCTTTCACGTCCGCGTCGTTGCCTTGCCCCGCCTGCGCCTGAAAGTCTTTTACATCGTGCTCGTGATCCTCGACCATCGCGTCCACGTAAGCCTTGTCGAAATCTGCGCCGGAGAGTTTGGCCAGTTTGCCCATCATCTCTTTCTGTTCGTCCGACACGCTGGTGGGCAGTTGCATGCTCTTGCGCGCCGCCAGTTGCATCAACTCGCTGTTCGCCTTCGAGTGATCGTCAACCATCTGCTGCCCGAACTGTTTGACGGCCGGATTCGTGCCGCGCGAGACGGCGAGTTGCCCCATTTGCACCTCTGCCAGCCCGCCCTGCGCCGCCTCCATCATAAAGTGACTCGTGTCCTCTGCCCGCTCGCAGCCGACCGCGAGCAGCGCCAACAGCGCCACGCAAACGAGTGCCGCTATCCTCTTTATCATCGCTAAGCTCCTTCCGCTCGTGCCGGAGATGGAAACCGAAGCACTTGAAACCAAAGCGCGGGCGCGTGTCTTAAACATCAGCGCCCGCGCTTCGGAAATCTTCGCCGGCCTACTTCATGCGCCGCACTTAGCGCCCGGCCGAAGCACCGCGCTCGGCAGACTGGTCTCCGCTCGTCTGCTCTGCGCCCGTCTCCATAAACTGTTTGAAGCGGCGCAAATCTTCGGCGATCTGCTGCTCAGGATTTTCACCGAACAGCCGCGCGATGCTCGCGCCCACGATCCCGGCGGGCGGATCGTACTTGAGCGAGACGCGCACCTCTGTGCCACCGTCGGGCGCGGGCAGGAAATGAACCGAGCCGGCGTTGTCCACGTCCGCACCTTCGAGCGAACGCCACGCGATCAACTCGTTCTCCTTCTCGTTATACACGATGGCGTCCCACTCGACCGATGTGCCGGCTGGCCCGCGCACGATCCAGTGTGAATAGATCGGATCGTTGCCGCGCACTTCCTGCACGTGGCTCATGATGCGCGGCAGGTTCTCGAAATTGCGCCAGTAGCGATAAAGCTGTGCCGCCGGGCGATTGATCGTGATGCTCTGCTCGACCTTGTAACCGTGGCCGGCGCGGACGCTGATGTTCGGGTTCTCGCTCTCGCTGCTGGCCGTGTTGAAGCCGATAGTCTGATACAACTCGCAGTGGCCGCTCAAACCGCGATACAACAATCCGCCGCCGACGAGCGCGAGCGTCACACCGCCGAACGTGCCGCGCGTCAAGCCGTAGAGCGCGAGCGCGCCGCCGCCGATGGCCGAGGCCCAACGCTCGACCTCGCCCACGTTCACGCCGCGCCCACGCGTGGCGGGCGCGTCGCCCCGGTCAATCTGTGCCTGTGTCAATGCTGTCTCATTCGCTGCCATAAACTTCTCTCCTTGCAAACGTCCCAGCTAATTTTCGGACAAGTCGCCGGCCGGGCAGACTCTCGTCTGTCCGAAAACGACTCGTTACTGCTGCTCGATGCTGTGTAGACTCAAGCGCCGTGCCGCATCACGTCCAAGCGAGATACGAAGGCTCTTTAAGCGGCGCGAAGTAGCGCGCCGTCAGAGTGTGCGCGGCGAGGATGTGCGCGCCTGTGTGAGCGCAGTTCCGCGAAATAGGGCGCGAAGAGATCAACGCCCACCGGGCCGCCGGAGCGGAATAGATCGAAGCAGCCCGCAGCCAAGGCAAAGAACCGGCTGAGACGAGACGGCTAAACAACGCTCCGCGTCGTGCCCTGCGCCGCGTTATGTACTACCGTTGCCATGCTGGCCCATGATCTTCTTATAAGTCGTCAGCGCCTGCGCCACGACCTGATCCTGATTGTAATACTTGTAGGTCGCCAGCCGGCCGACGAACCACACGCCCTGCGTCTGGTCTGCCAACTCTTTATACTTCGCATACAACTGTGCGTTCTCCGGGCGCGGCACAGGATAATAGGGGTCGCCTTCCGCGCGCGGAAACTCGTAGACGATGCTCGTCCGCGCGTGGCGCTGCCCCGTCAGGTATTTGAACTCGGTGATGCGCGTGTAGAGATTATCGTTCGGGTAGTTGACGACGGGCGCAGGTTGATAAACCTCAACGTCGTGCGTCTCGTGCTTGAATTCAAGCGAGCGATACGGAAGTTTGCCAAAGCGATAATCGAAGTATTCGTCCACCGGGCCTGTGTAGATCATCTCGCGGTACGGGATGATGCGCTCCACGTCGCGGTAGTCCGTGTTGAGCATGACCTTGATGTTCGGATGATCGAGCATGTTCTCGAACATGCGCGTGTAGCCGTAAAGCGGCATTGCCTGATACGTGTCGGCGAAGTAGCGATCATCTCGATTCGTGCGAATGGGCACGCGCGCCGTCACCGAAGCGTCCAACTCCGACGGGTCAAGTCCCCACTGCTTGCGCGTATAATTGCGAAAGAATTTCTCGTACAACTCGCGTCCGACGCGGCTGACGACGACATCCTCGCTTGTGCGAATCTGCTCGCGCGGCTCGGCCTGTTTGGCGAGAAACTCTTCCACTTCAAACGAATTGAGCTTGAGACCGTAATAACTATTGATCGTGTCGAGGTTGATCGGGATCGGCAGCAATTGCCCATCCACGCTCGCCAGCACGCGATGCTGGTAGCCGCGCCACTCGGTGAACTGCGACAGGTACTCGAAGACCTCGCGCGAGTTGGTGTGGAAGATGTGCGGGCCGTAGCGATGCACGAGCACGCCCGCGTCGTTGTAGTGATCGTAGGCATTGCCGGCGATGTGCGTGCGCCGATCAATGATCAGCACCTTCTTGTTAGCGGCGCGTGCCAGCCGCTCGGCCAGCACGCTGCCCGCATAACCCGCGCCGACGATTAGATAGTCGAACATCTTTAACACTCTCTTCCCTCTACTAATCGGCGGCCGAAAAAGCGTTGGCGCTGGTGGGCCGCAGCACGCTGAGCGGCGTCGCCTGTGCCGCAGCACTGTGCGCGGCCGCCTTCGCGGGCCGGCGCGCGGCCACGACTTCGCCGATCAGTTCGGACATCTGCTGCCAAGTCTTGTCCCACGAAATCTTCGCTAAGAATTCGTCCACGCGCACGCGCCAGTTGGCGTCGTCCACATGCTCGTCCATGCCTAGCTCGGCCGCCGCACGCACGAACTCGTCCACTGTATCGGCGATCCGCACCAACCCTTGCTCGCCGTAGGGGCGCACCACGTCGCGGATCGAAGTCGAGACGACGGGCTTGCCCGCCGCCAAGTATTCGGGCGTCTTCGTCGGGCTGATGAAGCGCGTCGAATCGTTGCGCGCAAACAAGAGTGCGGCCACGTCCCAACCCGCGATGTAAGCGGGCAACTCCTGATAAGACTTGCTGCCGAGATAATGTATGTTCGGCCGCTTCGGCAGATCGGCTTCGCTGATCTTGACGACGGGGCCGACCATGACGATCTGCCAATCGGGGCGCGCGGCCGCCAGACCGTCAAGCAACTCCGTGTCCAGCCGTTCGTCGAGCACGCCGAAGAAGCCGAGGCGCGGGCGCGGAATGCCGGCTTGATCGGCCGGGTCTTCGGTGATCGTGCGCGCCTGTGCGAAGTGCGCGCGGTCAATGCTCGACGGGAACGCGTAGACGTTCAGGTGCTGCGTGCGCTTGGCTTCGTAGAGACTCTGCCCGCCGGTGAAGACGAGGTCGGCGCGGGCGAACAGTTCCGTCTCGCGCATGCGCAAAGCGCGCGGAGCATTTTTAAAGGCCGACAGTTCATCCATGCAATCATAGACGGTGGCGAGCGGCCTCAAGTGCCGCGTCCAGCCCAAGGCCATGGGTGTGTAATACCAGAGCACGTAATCTGTGATCTGCTGTTCCGTGAACAGGCGGTCGATGAGCGCCTGCTGGATCGCTTCGACCGCCACGTCGCTCAACATCCCTTCGGGCAGACGCGGCACGACGACGTAGAGATTGTCCTCGCGCTGGCTCACCTCCAGTTGCATTGGCCCTTGCCCGAAGATCGGTTCTTCGATAAAGAAGACGCGGCGCTCTTTGGCACACCGGCTCAAGAGATGCTGCGGGCGCTGATAGACGAAGTCCCAACGCAGGTGCGAGAGCACGACGAGGTCTGTGTCGGTGTCGAATGTACGCGCCACCGGTCGCGCTGTTGTCTGCGGGGCGATTAAACTGTAAGCGCGCGGGCGCGCAACGATGTGCTTCAGTTCGCTCTGCCCACGCTCGCCCTGCGCTAATTGCGCTGTGTTCAGATTGCTCTGTCCATGATTACGTTTTTGTTGTGCCATATCTGCTCCTAAGCCTTAAACTTTGTACGTGCCAACCAACAACTAAAAGTTAGAGTCACTGCCTGCCGCGTCAGTGCCGAGACACACTAACAGCCCTGCTATGGGGCTAAACCGACCGCGGTCGTAAGTAAGGAAGCCCGATTGATTAGTACAATGCTTGCAGCTACGTTTTAGCAAAAGCCGTGCCCGCGCAAGTGGCGCATGCACGCTAATGCAGCCGCAAGACTAAAGCAGTGAAATTCGGGGGATAATGCGTCATGCTACTGGACGCAGTTGGGGGATGTTTGCTCATGCATGCCGGGCAAATTGTATGAATGTCGAACGTCAAAAGCATCACTGTGTTATGTTTTTATTTTCCCTTAGCCGCCATTATCGCGTTAAGAAACGTTGAACTGAAAAGTATCCTCTATATCTGCTTAAACGTCGCACGTGCGCGCGCCGAGAGAATGCATCAGCGCGGGCTGCCTTCTTCGTGTGAAATAAATGAGGTGAGCCATAACTTCCGGCTCACCTCATAACCCACCCCTTGCTCGTTCTTTGAAGCTAGCAGCCTCACAGACGAGAGCGCTGCCGCCTCGATCTCTTCAGGTTGCGTGCATCCCTGATTTTAGGTCAGTGTCGCTGCCCGCCACCCATGAATCTTCGGCCACCGTAAGCGATCAGTTGTTTGCCTTGAAGGTCTGAGCATTGTAGCCCGCATAGTCCTCTATGTCTGTACGTCTACGTACTTTATGGTGCGTGTCCGCGTGTCCCACGTGCGTCTGAAAGGTGTGCCCGGCGCTCTTGTCGGCGGCGCTGAAGGGTGCTGGCGCGCGGGCTAATCATTAGTACATTTGCGGACAGACGTGGCGGCGAGAAGCCATTATTATGAGTTACTAATCAATAGTTTGGTATGCGCCGCAGAAGACAAGCGCAGCCAGTTGGAATCGCGTCAACACAGACTCCTCGACCAACCGCCATCAGTTTCCCTCTTGCAAGGTGAACCTGCACGCGCACGCGTCAGAGGGCCGGTACAATTTGCAGTTTTCGTCGGAGGCATTAGATGAGTCAGAGTTACGGCCTGCCGCCTACGATCCTTGTCGCAGAAGATGACGAGGACAACCGGCTCGTCATGAAGTTGCTGTTGGAACTGCGCGGCTATCGGGTCGTCGTCGCCGCGAACGGACACGAGGCACTGGCACTGGCTGAGCGCGAACATCCCGATCTGATCCTGATGGACTTGCGCATGCCGCTGCTGAACGGTTTAGCGGCCGCGCGTCAACTGCGCCACAACGCGCAGCCCGTGCTCAGCCGCGTGCCCATCATCGCGCTCTCCGCCTACGACCCGTCGCAACACCGCGCGGTCGCGCTCGCTGCCGGCTGCAACGAGTATGTGACGAAGCCGATCAATTACGATCTGCTCGAACAGTTGATCAATGAACTGTTGCGCGATAAGGCTGTGGGCGCGGACGGCTCAAGGCGCGAGCAACGGTCGCACCCGTCGGGTAGTTTAACAGCCTAGATTTTGGGCACTCCGCTCGTGCCGGCGTAGCAGCACCTTACCTGCTGGCGCAGTCTGGTTAACGCGACAAGCGCAAGGGGCGCGGACACTGTTGTCCGCGCCCCTTGCGCTTGTCAGAAAGTGGTTTCACAGTAGCGCGTTAGGATTTGCTGCCGCCACCACCGGATCTGCCGCCACCGCCACCGCTGCCACCACCGGAGCGGCCGCCGCCTCCGCCTTGGCCGCCACCACTACCTCCTTGACCGCCACCACCGCCGCCACGACCGCCGCCACCACTCTGACCGCCGCCACCCGAGCGACCACCACCGCCGCCGCTTCCGCTTTCTCTATCTTTATTCGCCATGACTTGACTCCTTAATGTGTGGTTCGCGCGTGCGCCGGTTGCCGCACGCGGCACGCTCGGCGTCAGCCAGTGTCGCAAGTGCGAAACACCTGTGTCGCCGGTAACGCCGGATCAAGTTTCAAGGTATTGGGGGCTTAGACGTGAGGTATAACAGACGACCGTGAATCGGTTCTGTACGTTCACGTACCCGTGCAGGGTAATCAGAGCAGGCCCAGATAACCGGCGACGGCGAAGACGGCGATGAGGAGCAGCACACTGACCAACATACTCTTAGCGATCACACGTTCGTTATAACCCATGATGACCCCTTGATTCGTTCAATTCGTTCGGCCGGACTGCGCGGCCATGACCTGCACCGCATTGTCCTGTCCGGCGCGCACTGCATCGTCAGTGGGCGCGTCGGGCTGTCGCTGCAAGTTGGCGGTGTCGAGCAATTCAAAGCCTTCCTGCTGGAACGCCAGCGCCTCGCTCCACAATTCCAGCGCCTCCATGCTCTCGGCGCGTGCCAGCTTGGCTGCGGCTTCGGCCATGAGCAACTCGCTCACCTTAAGACATTCCAACCCGCGCGTGTATGTGCCCGTCACATTGTTTGTAATACGCATAATTCTACTCCACGTTTCGGTGATCAGGTCGGCGCTAGAGGGGGACAGCGCGGATGGATAAGGGACGCGCCTTCTCTCCTGTGGACGGCGCGTCCCCTCACCCCTTGTTCGACACACCTTGCAGATGTGATCGCGGCAGAGTATGCGCGTGCGTTTGGGCTATCGTCTGTCCGTTCGCGCACAATTATTAAGAGCTGTTACGTTGGATAAGAAAGAGGCGGGCCGGGTTGCCGCCACACACTCTCGGCCGTTGCGCTGACGGACGTTTACAACAGGTCTTCAAACGAGAGTTGTGCATCGTCGGCTTCGTGTGCGGCCGCGCCGCGCCGCTTGGCTTGCTTGCCGTTGCGCCCGTCGAGCGCTTCGAGAACTGAGGGCAGGTGAAAGCGCACGAGGCGCGGCGTGAGCCGCACGGCCGGGATGCGCCCTTCGCGCGCCAGCCGATGCACGGTTGATTCGCTCACCTGCAAGTAGGCAGCGAGTTGGCGCGCGGTAAGAAAATCCGGGCGCGCATCCGGCGCTCTGTGGTTCTCGTCATGCACGAGCAGCAACCTTTAAAGGATGCGCCGCGCCGTCAGGCGTTCACGGCGCGGGCTGGCCCAGCGACAGACCGACGCGATAGACGGCCGGGCCTTCGATGTCAACCTCTTTGACGACGGGCGCAAGGCCGCTGTACTTGGCCGTCAGCCGGTAACGTGCGGCGCTCGGCAACAGCCGGAACGCAAACTCGCCGAGTTCGTTCGTGATGCGCCCGTCAATCTTCTGCGCTGTCCCGTCGGGCATGACGCGCGCCAGTTCGATCTGCGCGCCTTCCAGACTGTGCCCCGACGCATTGAAGACGCTGCCCTTCAAGAGCGCCAGCGCGCCTTCGTCCACCGGCATGAAGACGCGGTCGCCGAGCGCGCGCAGTTTGTTCGCGTTGATCTCGAAATCTCTGACCTCTGCCGTCTTCAAACCAGCCTTGCGAAAGACCAGCGTGTAGCGACCGGGCGCGAGGTTCGTGATCTCAAAGCGGCCATTGCGATCCGTCTCGGCGTGCGCGACTTCCGTTTCGCCCTGCCGGACGCTCACACTCACGCCCTCGGCCGTGCTGTTCTCGTCCACGCGCACCTTGCCTTTGACGCCGGTCGGCTTACTCTTCTGCCCCACGCACACGCCCGCCAGCAACAGCGCCAACAGCACGACGCCGACAACTCTTAATCTGCACATTTCGTTTGCTCGCTTCATCAGTCTGATGCGGAGAGACGGGGAGCAGTCTGGTTCGCCGCGCATTATACACGCAGCCGCGCGCAGATTCACGGGTCAACCGCGCGCGCGCGGCACTGGGGTTGATGCGTGCGCTGCACGCTAATGTTGATGCGCGCGCTGCGCCCTGCTGTTGTCCGCTTTGCCGGGCGCGTCTGGCGCGGCGTGCCATTGACCTCGTATAATGCCGCCGCAGCCCGGCGTGCGTGTGCCACCGTTTGCGCAGACGGGCGCATCAAAGCGAGGCGCTGGCGCGTCGAGAGAGCAGTAGCCGCCAGCGTTTCCGGCGCTTACCCGGCGCAGGAAGTTTTACGGTTGAAGTAGATGCCGACTCACGCCCCCAAGCCCCTTGCCCGGAAGCCGCGCGCCGCGCGCGTGTCACGCTGCTGGTTCTGCCTGGTGCTGCTCGCAGCCCTGTGCTGGCCCTTCAGCAAAGCACAGACACAGCAGCCACCTACGCAACGCCCGCAAACACCCCCGCCCGCCGACATACTTCCTGAAGACAAAGATGAAGTCTATCGCGTCGAGACGGAACTCGTGCATGTTGATGCGACCGTGACGGACGCGACGGGGCGATCCGTGCGCGGACTTCAGGCGCAGGATTTCAAACTGTACGAGGACGGCGTCGAGCGCCCGCTCGCCTTCTTCAACGTCGAGCGGCGCGGCGGCGTCAAACGTCCCGTCGCCGTCGTCTTCGCGCTGGACGTATCGGGCAGCATGACGGTCGAGGAACTGACGCGGCTGGGCGAAGCGATGCGCGCTTTCACCGAGCGGCTCGCGGATCGCTCGTCCGTGTTCGCCGTGATGACCTTTGGCATGCGCGTCCGCATCCTGCAAAACTTCACGAACGATCCGCGCAAACTCGCGCACACGCTCGACCGCCTCGCGCGCGAAGAGAACGGACTATCAACCCATGCTTACGATGCGGTGGACGATGCCGTCCGCCTGCTCGCACGCGACGCGCCGCGCACGCGCGACCGGCAGTTATTGAAGCGCGCCGTCGTGCTTGTGACCGACGGCTTCCCGGTCGGCGACACGGTTGCGCCGCGCACCGTCATCGAGCGCGCCAACGCGGCGGACGTGAGCGTCTACACCGTCACGCTGCCTTCCTTCTCGCGGCTGCTCGCCTCAAACGAGAGCGCGCATGCGCCGCTGCCGACCCCGCTTGACGTGAGTGGTTTGGTAGAAAAGACGGGCGGCACAAACGTCTACGCGACCGACCGGGATTTCAGCCCGCTCTTTCAGGCGCTTGCCGAAGAAGTCACGTCCGCCTACGTGCTCGCCTTCTATCCACCCGAAGCCGAGCGCCACGACGGTCGTTTCCACACCATCCGCATCGAAGCCCCGGCCGGTTTGACCGTGCGCCAGAGCCGCCCCGGTTATCAGGCCAAGTAGCAAGGGCGAAGGCGCGCGAGTCAGGCCGCGCTTTCCGCGCCCGTGCAACTGAAGCATCAGGTCACGGCGCAACGCGCGGCCACACTTTCGCCCTTCGCCCTTGGGGCTTGTACTGCCCTGCTTCGCTTTACTTCAAAACTCGTCGTCCTCGTCCTCGTCATCGTCATCATCGTCGTCCTCGACGATGTCTAGTTCGACGGGGTCAAGCCCAACGATCTCCAGGTCTGTCCCGCATTCTTCACACGACACGGTGTCGCCCTTATCGGCGTCCGTGTCCACGTGTACGTCAGCTTCGCACTCTGGGCATGTTCCGGTTGGCACTTTCCTTCTCCCTCCTGCGGCAATTCGAGTCACGGAGGAGGCGCGCCCGTGTCCGCATGGGGAGACCTCCACCTTGTCCTTCGATTTGAGTGAACAGCCGACAATCTAACCGCGCGTCGCCGATTTTGCAATACCGATCTTGCGCGCGCGCAGCGCACGCCGCTGGCTTAACGCGCGGCCACGCCGGCGCGCGTCGCCAGCCGTCTGCGCGCCTCGCCCGCTTCGGGGCTGCGCGGGTAACGACGCAGCAACTCGCGCCAACTCGCGCCGTCGTAGCGAAACTGTTTCGTCGGCTGCTCGAAGGTGAACGTGATGCCCTGCCGGCGATAGCGATCAAGCCCGTTGTAGTTGAGGTAATAACTGTGCGCGGGCGGCCCGGCCACAGGCAATTTCTCTTCAGCCAGACGCCGCGCGGCATCGCGCGACAACTTCAGCGCCGCCTCTTCGGCCGCCGCGCCGTAGAGCAGCAGCACGGCTGGACGCAAGGCCGAGCGCGGAAACTCGTCGAGGAAGATGCGCGCGCGGGCGATGCGTTCAAAATCGGCCGAGGCTTCGATGAGCCGCAGCAGGCGCTCGTCTTCGCGCGTCCGCGCGGGCGCAACGACGCTGTCGGACTGCAACCAGCCGCGCGTCCGCCGCGTGACCGCGACGTGATAAAAATCCACGCCGTCGCCCGCCCGCCGGCCGCCGACGATAGCGACCGCGCGCCCGCGCCCCAAACGCTGCACGAGCGGCGCGGTCAAAGACGGATCGGCCCTGAGGGCCGCCAGTCGCTCGTCCACGACGACGGCGCGCTGCCCGCCTGTCGGCGCGCGGCGCTTGTTGGCCGCCGCCGGTAAAGCTGTCGCGCAGATGCACGCGAGCAACGTGCATGTCAGTCTGCAAATGTGCCGGATTGAAAGAAACGCGAACATGAGTGTGAGTTCTCCTTCGCATGCGTGAGGTTGTTGGAGCTAGAAAATTTGCGGCGCTGTTTGCCAACGCAAGAGAGTTGTTACATCCGGACGCGCTCTGAGGTTCGCGTCCGTGTTCATCTTATTAAGTCAGCGCGGCGCGCGGCGGCGCGGGGCGGCGGCGAGCAGCGCGTCCAGTTTCTGGCGTGCGGGCGGCGCAGGCTGCAAGCGCCCGGCCAAACTCGCGTGGTGCAAGTGACAGATGGCGAGCGCCAGCGCATCGGCCGCGTCGTGCGGCTGCGGCATCTCTTTCAAGCGGAGCAGCACGCGCACCATCTCCTGCACCTGATGCTTCTCGGCTGCGCCGTAGCCCACCACCGTCCGCTTCACCAGACGCGGCGCGTACTCCGCGATCTCCACGCCCGCGCGCTCGGCCGCCAACAGGATCACGCCGCGCACCTGACCGAGTTTCAACGCCGTCTTCACGTTGACGGCGTAGAACGCATCTTCGACCGCGCACACATCGGGGTTAAACCGCGCTAACGCCGCTTCGACGCCCGTGCTCACCTTGGCCAACCGCGCCGCGAACCGCTCCCGCGCAGAGGCCCGCACCACTCCGTAAGCCACCAGCCCATAACGCCGCGCGTCGCCCTCCACGACGCCCCAGCCCGTCGTCTCGCTGCCCGGATCAATGCCTAAGACGCGCATGAGGTCAGAGGTCAGAGGTCAATGGTCAGTGGCCAGCGAGGAACATTTTTAACTGACCTCTGACCTCTAACCTCTGACCTCTGCTTTTAAGCCGTGGCCATTTCGGCTTCGTCTATGTCGAAGTTAGCGGAGACCTTTTGTACGTCGTCGTGGTCTTCGAGGGCTTCCATGAGTTTGAGCATCTGGCGCGCGTCGGGGCCTGTAAGTTTGACGTAAAGCTGTGGGACGAATTCGATCTCGGCCACCTGCGGCTCGATGCCGGCCTGCTTGACTGCGTCGAGCACCGTGTCGAAATTATCGGGCGCGGTGATGATCTCGAAATTGTCTTCGTCGTCGCGCAAATCCTCTGCGCCGGCATCGGTCACGATCTCGAACAACTCATCTTCTGATTTCGCTTCTTTGGCGACGACGATGTAACCCTTTTTATCGAACAGGTGGCGGACAGCGCCGGACGTGCCGAGATTGCCGCCGTTCTTGCCGAAGACGTGACGAATTTCCGCGACCGTCCGGTTGCGATTGTCCGTGACCGCATCGACCATCACCGCGACGCCAGCCGGGCCGTAACCCTCGTAAGTGATCTCTTCGTAGTTGACGCCCTCTTCTTCGCCCGTGCCGCGCCGGATGGCGCGCGCGATAGTGTCGTTCGGCATATTGCCGGCCTTGGCATCGCTGACGGCTTTACGCAGCCGCGCGTTGGCGTCCGGGTCGCCGCCGCCCGTGCGCGCCGCGACCGTGATCTCTTTAATCAACTTGGTGAAAAGCTTGCCGCGCTTAGCATCGAGCGCGCCTTTTTTGTGTTTGATGGTATGCCACTTGGAATGTCCGGACATGGTTGATTGAGTTCCTTGGATGAAAGATTTGATCTACGCGCAGTGCGCGGACTATAGCACGCGGTTTTCGCTCCCCGCAACCGGGAGTTAAGCGGTGGGCAGTTAGCTTTTGGAGGTCAGTCGAGCAACTGTAAGAGCGTGCGGCTGTCTGCGCCGTGGACGCGTATCTGTTTCGTCTTGCCCGCGTGCCCGCTCTTGATTTCGACGGCGCGGGCGGGTACGCCGAGCGCGCTGGCGAGCGTGCGCCGCAGTTCTTCATTAGCTGCCCCGTCAACCGGCGGCGCAGCCACACGCACGCGCAACGCGCCGTCGTGCGCGCCCACCACTTCGCTGCGCGCCGCGCGCGGCACGACGCGCACAAGGAAGCTGAGCACGCCTTCAGTCTCGGTGTAGTTGAGCGTGGACACTACCAGCGTGTCGTGGCGGCGCACGTCTCAAAAGCGCAGCAGCGTGCCTCTGATGGCGGCCTGAAAGAGCCAGATGATAAAGAAGGCGACGAGCGCCGAGATGTCGAAGCCGCCGAGCGGCGGAATCATGCGCCGCAAGGGGCCGAGCAGCGGCTCGGTCACGCGCACGAGGAAGCGCATCAGCCGGTTTGCGTAAGAGACCTGTCCCCAGGAGAAGATAATGCGCGCGAAGATGAGCAGACTATAGATGCCGAGCGCGCCGTTGAGCAGCACGCCGATGAGCGCGACGGGCCGGCGCGCGCGTGTGGTGACCACCACACCGTAAATCGTCTCGATGAGGCCGTCGGCGAGTTGCACGGCGAGCCAGCCGAGCAGAATAGCGATCAGGATGGTGACGAGCGGCGCTAGATTCGGCCCGAAGCCGAAGCCGAGCAAGGCCCGGCGCACAGGATTGATGAATGGATCAGTCCAGCCGCGCACGAGCAGGACGGGCCGGCTGAAAGGGTTCAGGTCGGCATAGTTGAGCGCCAGCCGCACAAGCATGAGCACGATGAAGACGACGATCACGCCCGTGATGCATGCGTCCACGAAATACTGCAACCTGACGAAAAAGAGCGTGACGTTGTCCATATCTTTACGTTGGCTCGCGGGCCGCTCGGTCTGCCGGTTAGGGCGGTTCAGCCGCGCGCGCCAAAGAGTGCCGTGCCGACGCGCACCATCGTCGCGCCCTCGGCAATGGCCACCTCGAAGTCGTGCGTCATGCCCATTGACAGTTCGCCTGCGCGCGCGCCGAACGCCCCGCGCGCCCGCCATTCGTCGCGCAGTTCGCGCAAGCGCCGAAAATAAGGGCGCACCCGTTCCGCCTCTGCAAAGAAGGGGGGCAGCGTCATCAAGCCCACGAGTTGCACGCGCGCACATTGTTGACACTGTTCGACGAGTTGCGCCAGTTCCGCTTCGCTTGCGCCCGACTTGGTGGCCTCGCCCGCGAGATCAACCTGCGCCAGCACCGATAACTCGCGCCGGTCTTCTTCCACGCATAGACGCTCCAACCGTCCGACGAGCGCCGCTGTATCGACGGCGTGGATCACGTCGAAGAGTTTGACCGCGCGCCGCGCCTTGTTCGCTTGCAGATGGCCGATCAGATGCCAGCGCGCGCCGCTGTCCGCAAGTTGCGCGATCTTGCCTTCGGCTTCCTGCACGCGATTCTCGCCAAACTCCGCCAAGCCCGCCGCCAGCGCCTCGCGCACACGCTCGACCGGATGCGTCTTCGTTACGGCGATGAGTCTAATCTCTTCAGGCGAGCGCCCCGCGCTGCGTGCGCTCGCGGCGATCCGTCGCCGCACAGTTTCTAACCGCACGCGAAGAGTTTCCACAGTCTGCACAGCTTCCGGCATCTGCTCGTTACTGGCCCGGACATGAACGGCGCAACTATAACAAGCCTGCGCGCACAGCCGCAACGAAGCGGCCGCGGCGGCAGACGTTAGCGGGCGCGGGCGCGATCACAAACGGCATTCACCGTCTGCTACTCCTGCTTGACACTGCTGCGAGCGCCTCCTTATATTGTCTTTCCACAGTTCATGCGGATGTGGCGGAACTGGTAGACGCGCAGGTCTCAGAAGCCTGTGATGGTGACATCGTGGAGGTTCGATTCCTCTCATCCGCATAAAAACAGAGGTCAGAGGTTAGGGGCTAGAGATCAGTAGATATTTAATACTGATCTCTAGCCCCTAACCTCTGACCTCTGCTCTTTAGTTTACCGCTTCCGAAGCAGCCTCTGGCGCTTGGGCGCTGCGGGCGTCGAGCACCATGAGCGGCTGTTCGTCGAAGAGTGTGGAATCAACGAGCGTCTGCACCCAGTACTGGCCCGGCTCGGTGAAGGTGACGTTAACGAAGAAGCTGATGTTGTCGGCGAAACCGCCAGGCTCGACCGCAAACTGCGTCGGCTGTGAGACGACGACGGGTTGTCGCCGGTCGGGCGTCAGCACGCGCACCTCCATCAAATGTTCGCCCGCGCCCTGCCAGTGGCTCACGACCGCGAACTTGATCAGCGAGACGGGCAACTGTTGCACCATGATGTTCTGGAACACGCCCATCAGCGATAGCTTGTTGCCTACTTCCAGCCGCACGTCGTCGCAGTAGATCGTGTAAACCAGATTCAGCTTGTCGCCCTGTTTTGCTCTGCTCATCGCTGCTCCATTCTCATTCGCCGTTGTTCAGTTAAGCTCCGCGCCGCAAGGCCCACGCGGCCGCGTTTGCCATGCAGCAGATTTGCCCGCGCGGTTTTCAGTTCACGCCAGCAGCGCCCTGAGCGCCTGCTCGTCAATGATGTTCAAGCCCAGCGCCCGCGCTTTGTCGAGTTTCGAGCCGGCCTCTGCGCCCGCGACGATGTAATCGGTCTTCTTGCTGACGGACGACGTGACGCGGCCGCCGTGTGCCTCGATGAGCGCGCGCGCCTCATCGCGCGTCATCGTCTCAAGCCGGCCGGTTAAGACGAACTGCTGGCCGGCGAAAGTCTCAGTCGTGCCGCCGCCTGCGCCCGCCGCCAGTTCGGTGCGGACGCCCGCCGCGCGCAGCCGGTCGCACAGCAAGCGGTTGCCCTCGTCAGCGAACCAGTCATGCACGCTCTCCGCGACGGTCAGACCGATTTCGGGAATCTCGTCCAACGCTTCGACGCTCGCGGCCGCAAGTTCTTTGAGCGAGCGAAAGCTGCGCGCGAGGATCGCGGCCGTGCGCTCGCCGACGTGGCGCAGACCCAGTCCGAAGACGAGTTGCGGCAGGTCGCGCTCCCGGCTCGCCGCGATCTGCGCGAGCAGATTCGACGCGGACTTCTCCGCCATGCGCTCAAGCCCCGCCACCTGTTCGTGTGTAAGCGCGTAGAGATCGGCCACGTCTTTGACCAGTTTCGTCTGCACGAACTGTTCGGCGAGTGCCTCGCCCAAGCCCTCGATCCGCATGGCGCGACGCGACGCGAAATGCAGCAGCCGTGCTTTCAACTGCGCCGGGCAATCCGCCGCTACGCAGCGCGCCACCACCTCGCCTTCGGGGCGCGAGATGACGCCGCCGCAGACCGGGCAAATCTTCGGCATGCGGAAACGCTTCTCCGCGCCCGTGCGCCGCGACTCGACCACCTTCAAGACCTTCGGAATGATCTCGCCGCTCTTTTCGATCAAGACGTAATCGCCGACGCGCACGCCGAGCCGCTTGATCTCGTCCTCGTTATGCAGCGTCGCGCGCGCGACGGTCGTGCCCGCGAGTTGCACAGGCTCTAAGATGGCGACGGGCGTGAGCGCGCCCGTGCGCCCGACCTGCACGATGATCTCTTTGACCTGCGTCGTCGCCTGCCGCGCCGGATACTTGTAGGCGATGGCCCAGCGCGGCGATTTCGTCGTCGCGCCGAACTCGTCCTGTAGCGCCGTCGAGTTGACTTTGACGACGACGCCATCGATCTCGTAGTCCAAATCGTCGCGCTGCCCTTCCCAGTCGTTGCAGAAAGCGATCACATCGTCAATCGTCGCGCAACGCTTGTGCGGGCCTGTGCGGAAGCCGGCGCGCTCCAACCATTCGAGCGCAGCCCAGTGCGTGTCGAACGCCTTGCGCTCGCCGGCCAGCGCGTCGTAGGCGAACAGGTCTAACCGACGGGCGCGGACGACCTGTGGATCGAGTTGGCGGATCGTGCCGGCGGCGGCGTTGCGTGGGTTCGCAAAACGCGGCTCGTTGGCCTCTTCGCGTTCGGCGTTGATGCGCTCGAACACCTTACGCGCGAGATACGCCTCGCCGCGCACTTCCACCTCGCTCGCCTGATGCGCGTCCTTGAGGCGCAAAGGGACGGTGCGAATCGTGCGGACGTTCTGCGTTACGTCTTCCCCGATGCGCCCGTCGCCGCGCGTCACGCCGCGCACGAGCACGCCGTCGTGGTAGTGCAGCGAGATGGATAGACCGTCGATCTTCAACTCGGCGACGTATTCGAACGCGCGCCCGTCGGCGAGTTTGCGGCAGCGTTCGTCAAAGGCGCGCAGGTCTTCGATGTTGTAGCTGTTGTCGAGCGAAAGCATCGGGCGTCGGTGGACGTACTGCTCGAACCGCTCGGCGGGTCGCCCGCCCACGCGCTGCGTCGGACTGTCGGGCGTGACGAGTTCGGGATGCTCGGCTTCGAGCGTTTGCAGCCGCACGAGCAGCGCGTCGTAATCGGCGTCGGAGATTTCCGGGTTGTCATAGACGTAATAAAGTTCTTCGTGGTGACGCAACTCGGCGCGCAGAGTTTCGATCTCCTGCGCCACACCTGTCGCACTCGTTGATGTTTTGCCCATGCTGCCCTTAGCGCGTTTCAAGCTGCCGCTTCATCTGTTGAGCTGCTGAATCGTCTCTATCGTCTTGCGCTCTTTAAGATCGTCTTTGCTGATCTGCGCGAGTTGATGAATGACGCGCCCGAAATATTTGATGCCCTGTATGAAGTCGGCGACGCGTATGTTCTCGTTCGGCCCGTGCGGGTTCGAGCCGGCGTGCGCGATGCCGAAGGAGACGACCGGCGTGGGCGGCGCATTGACCCCGCAGACCGCGCCGACGGGCCCCGACGCCGGATCGAGCGGATAGACGACCGGTGCGTCGCCATAAACGTCGAGCACAGTTTCGACCGCCGCGCGGGCTACCGTCGAAGTGCTCGGCGCTTTGGCGTAAGGCGCGCTGGCGATCTCGACGATCTCTATGTCGTGAAACTCGCGCGTGGCCAGATGGCGGCGCAGCAGGTCGGTGACGAGCGCGGGCGTGAGATCGGGCACGAGGCGAAAATCCAGGCGCGCCCGCGCCATGCCGGGCAGCACCGTTTTTGCGCCCGCGTCGGTGTGCCCCGTTTGCAGCCCGCAGATGGTGCAGGTCGGGCCGAAGATCAGTTCCTTGGTCAACGTGCGCCCGCTCATGTTGCGCACCCAGTTGCCGATCTTGAACTGCTTCTTGAGGCCCATCTCGTCCAACTCGATCTGCTTGAGCATGCGCGCATCCAAATCTTCGATGGGCGCGATGTGCGAGCCGAAGCCGTCAATCGTGATGACGCCTTTGGGCGAGACGATGGTGGCGAGCGCCTGCACGAGCCGCCACGCTGGGTTCGGCACGATGCCGCCCCACTTCGAGTGCAGATCGCTCGTCGCGCCGTAAGCGCGCAGTTCGATGAAGGTGATGCCCTTGAAGCCGAGGCTGATGACGAGTCGCTCCTTCGTGTCGCGGTAGCCGTCGTCCCAGATCGCGCCGTCGGCCCGCAGCAGGTCGGCGTGCTCGGCCGTGAAGCGATACAGGCTCGGACTGCCAAGCCCGTCCTCGCCCTCGACGATGAAGCGCAGACAAAAAGGGAGTTTGCCGAACGTCTTTTGATAAGCCTCGACGGCGGCGAGCCGGGCCACCAGATCGCCTTTGCTGTTGGCCGCGCCGCGCGCATAGAGTTTGTCGTCGAGCACCGACGCGGCGAACGGGCCGACCGCCCATTCGCTCAACTGCCCGACGGGCTGCACGTCGTAGTGGCCATAGACGACGAAGCAGTGCGCGCCTGCGCCGAACTCGCCGAAGATGACGGGGAAGCCGCTACCGAAGCGGAACGCGCGCGTGCCCGCGCCGATGCGCTGCATCATCTGTTCGACCGTCTCCGCCACCGCCCGCATCCCTGTCCCGCGCGCCGCCACCGACGGCATGCGACACAACGCCTGCAACCGCTCGACGAACGCGGCGGCATGACGATCAACGTAGCGGTCAAACCGGGCAATGGTCATCTTAAAGACAGTGACGAGTGTCGAGTGCCGAGCTAGAACAAGCGTTGTTTGTCGTCAATGTGTTCGTAGAACAGGTAACGGGGGCGCGCTTGATCGCGGTCGAAGCCGGCGCAGACGAGGCCGGCGGCGAACGCCTGTTGAAATTCGGTGCGGACGCGCTGCAACTCGGCGCGCGCGCGCGCAATATCTGCATGCATGAGCGCAGTCCAGTCGGCCGGGATGACGATTGCCGCGGCCGGTTCCTGTTCAATCATCGGCGTGGCGGCGCGCGCGCAAGCTTCGACGCGGGGCGAGCGCAAGTGCCATTCGGCAAAGAGGCGGTCGCTGTCGAGGCCGAGCGGGCGGCCGAACTCGCCGGTCGTCGTCGTGTAGTCCGTGCCGTAGAAGTTGGCGGCGTAGGTGCGGACAATTGCGCCGAGCCGGTTCAGGTTGAAATGCGCGTTGCGAGCGCGCATCGGATCCCACGTCCACTTGATAAACGAAACCCCTTCGCCGAGCGCACGCGCGCGTTGCGCCCACTTGAGCCGCGCGCCCAAGCCGCGATTCTGCTGGCTCTCCGCGACCGCCATCATGTGCGAATAGCCGAAGACATCGGGGCCGCGCACGGCCGCCAGATGATGCACGAAGCCGACCAACTCTGCCCCTTGAAACGCGCCCAGCGTCCAGCCCCCTGCCGCGCGCGAGACGATCAGGTGGCGACGCGGCGAAATCTCCATGTCGGGCAGCCCGAACACCTCGCGCTGCAAACGCACGCACGCGTCAAACTCCGCAATCGTCGTGCATTCGCGCACGACGACCTCTGTTTCCGCGTGCGCCGCCTGCTCCGTCTGCCTCGTCATGCGCTCCTCTTAAATTTGGCGATTTAAACGACCGTCAAGGTGTACCAGCTTTGCGGCACGCGCGCAACGCGACGGTCGGCGCTCAGGGTCGCCACATCGGCCACGAAGTTGACGAGCATGAGCCGCCCCGGCGGGCGATAACGCGCGGCCACCGTCGCGCGCAAAGCGGCGATGAGCATCTGCGTCTGCGCGGTCATCTTAAACAAGACCAGCCGCTCGACGCCCGCGTGCTTCAAGAGCCAGCCGACCTTACGCATGGACACCAGTCCGCACTCGCCCCAGAAGGCGAAAGGCGGACGGCGCGGGTCGTCCGTCCGTGCGCTCAGATCGGGGCGATAGCGTAAACCAACCCG
This sequence comes from Pyrinomonadaceae bacterium, assembly GCA_036389375.1. Classification (GTDB taxonomy): domain Bacteria; phylum Acidobacteriota; class Blastocatellia; order Pyrinomonadales; family Pyrinomonadaceae; genus QHXQ01. Next base: position 19,967 of record DASVQA010000043.1, read on the forward strand.
CGCCTCGATCTCCAGATCGGGAAACTCCGCCACGTACATCGCATAGCCGAGCGCCTTCATCAACACGTGCTCGTAGGATTCGCCCGGCCGCTGCCAGAGGCGCACGCGGCGGTCTGCGAGTTGGAAATCGTAGTGCATGCGCGTCCGAACGGGCTGCGCGTCGCAAGTCCGGCGGCCCACACAGGCGGCCCGCGCCGCAGGCTTTAAACTGTCGGGCCGCGGCCATTAGACTTTTTGACTTATTTTTGCGGGCGCGTGGGCAGTTCGAGGCAGACTAGGAGACCACGCGCGGCCGTCGTGTCGAGCGCGACCGTGCCGCCAATCGCGTCGAGCAGGCGGCGTGCGATGACGAGGCCCAACTCGTTCATGTTTGTGCCGCGTTCGTTCGGCGCGTCGAGGTCAACGGGATCGAAGACGTGCGCGGGATCGGTGAGCGGCTCGCCCTCGTCCTTGATGTCTATCGAGAAGCGCCCCGCGCCGAGCGGGTGTGCATGCACGCTCACGACCCCGCCCTGCGGGCTGCGCGCGATGGCGTGCGCCATAAAGTTGTAGAGCACCTGCCGGAGCTTACCTTCGTCCGAGACGATGGGGCCGAGTTCGGGCGCAACGTCGCACTCAAGCCGCACACACTGTTTCTGCGCGAGCCGCCCGACCGCCGCGCACGATTCGCGCAGCATCTCGCGCACGGAGAAGTCGTGCAGGAACAATTCGGTCTGCCCGGCTTCGAGCCGCGAGAGATCGACGAGTTGCTTGATGCTCGTGTGTAGCTGCTGCCCCGACGCCTGAATCTTTTCGCAGAAGCGGCGCTGCGCCGGCGACAGGTCTTCGTGTTCGAGCAGGATTTCGGTGAAGCCGAGGATCGAGGTCAGCGGCGTGCGCAACTCGTGCGACATGCGCCCCAGAAAGAGCGAACGGTAACGCCCCACGCGCAGCAACTCCCGATTGGCCTCTTCAAGTGCGCTCTTGCGTTCACGCAACTCTGCGATCAAAGCTTCGATGCGCTCGTGCTGCTCGCGCAGCGCCGCCGCCTGCCGCGCGTTGCCAAGCGCGATCACAATCGGTGCAGCCACGAAGCGCAGGCCCGCCAGCGCCGCGCGCAGCCGCTCAGGGTAAGCCGAGAGCGCAACAAGCACGCCGACCAGCGTGCCGCGCGCGTGAATCGGAATGCCGACGCCCGAATGCAAGCCCATGTCGGCAAACGCGCGGCGCACGACGAGCGCCTGTTCATCTCCGTCTTCGATGCCGCTATCGAGCCAGACCTGCTGCTCGCGGCCCGCGCGTTCGACGGCCGCCGCGAGTTGGGCAGAGCCGCGCTCGGCCGTCTCGGCATGCATGTGTGGGTGCGTGTAGAGCGCGCTGGCGCGCAGCGGGGCGCTGCCATCCGTCCGCAGGAAGGTGCTGATGCAGCACAAGTCCCAGTGGCGCAGCAGTATCTCGGCGAACGCGCTGCAAACGCTCTCTTCGCTGGCGAAGAGGCCCGGCGTGGCGGACTGCGCGTAGAAGAGATCGACGATCTCCGTGCTCAGCGCGGTCAGCACGGACGCGCTCGCGCCGGTTTCGGCCATGTCAGGAGTTGTTCGCAAAACACCCCTTGTCATAAACGTCTGGCTAACAGCTATGCAGCCCGCCCCTCGCACGCGGCGCGAGGGCGGCTGACGGCTCAAATTTTCAGGGACGCTTGTGCGCGCAATATAGTGCGCGGCTTGCTAAAGTGTCAACGAAGGACGAAAATGAAAACGGTTATTTGGGCGCACAAGTAGCCAAGCAACTCTCTTTCAAGCCTACCTCGATGAACGGGCAACTGAGCGAGCAGCCGCTCGCAGAACTAATCCGGGAGATTATGGCCACAGGGCTATCGGGCGCGCTGCGCCTGACGCGCGAGCGTGTGCAGGCGGCCATCTACGCGCAGGCGGGCGCGATCATTCACGCGCGCTCGAATCTGCGCGCGCACCGGCTGATGGAATGCCTGCGGCGCTGGGAGTTTATGACGCCCGAACAGTTGGGCGCGTTTGGCGACGCAACGACGACGGAAGACGAGGTTTGCGCCGCGCTCGTCAGCACGGGCGTCATCAAGCCGGAGGAATGGCCCGCGCTGCGCCTGCGTCAATCGGCGGACGTGTTGCGGCCGATGCTTTTGTGGACGGATGGCGCGTGGAGTTTTGAGCCGCGTGCGCGTCTGGCGGAAGAGGCGGCGGGCGCGGTCGCAACCGCCGAACTGCTGCTCGAAGGCGCGCGCCGTCTGCCGGCCGAATTTGCCGCCGCTCGGCTCATGCCCGAAGATGTGCTCGCGCCCGTCCCCGTCGCCCCTGACGGCTTGCCGCCCGCACAACTCTCTCTGTTGCCGACCGAGGCGTTCGTCCTCTCGCGCGTGGACGCGCCGCTCACGCTCGCCGAACTCGTCGCCATCAGCGGTCTGCCGGAGACAGAGACGCGCCACACCGCCTACGCGCTCGCGCTCGCCGGTCTGCTCGCGCGCAAACACTGGCCCGCTATCTTCGACGCGCGCACGCAGGCGCAGGGCCGCGCCAATGCCCCCGCCCCCGCGCCCGCTGCCGGCGCACCTGTCGCGCCGCCCGCAAGCGCCGTCACAGCGGAGCAGCCGGCCGCCGCAACGGAGACCGACCCGCAGGCGGAGGTCGCGGCCCTTCTGGCACGTGCACGGAGCGCAGACTACTACGAGGTGCTCGGCGTCGCGCGCAGTGCCGCGCCCGGCGAGATCAAACGCACCTACTATGCGCTCGCCAAACGCTTCCACCCGGATCGCTTCCGCCGCGTCGTGGACGAGTCGGAGCGCAGCCGCGTCGAAGCCGCCTTCGCGCGCATTGCCCAAGCCTACGAAACGCTCACGGACGAACGCACGCGCAGCACCTACGACGCCAAACTCCCGCCCCCGTCCATCGCCCGACCGGCCACACACCAAAGCGCGCCCGCCAGTCCCGCACCTTCAGCCGCCAGCGACCACGCCTCAGCGCCGACGGCCGCTGCCACGCCGCGCGCGCCCGTACAAGACAGCAAAGAGAATGCGGAAGAGAGTTTTCAGCAAGGCTTGGCGGCGCTCAAACAGGACAACTACCCGGCGGCGACCATCTGTCTTGCAACCGCCGTGCGGCTTGCGCCCAAACAGGCCCGTTATCATGCCTACTACGGGCGCGCGCTCGCGCACGACCCGCGCGCCCGCCACCGCGCCGAAGTCGAACTACAGGCCGCCATCGTGCTCGACGCCGCGAACGCCAACTATCACGTCATGCTGGCCGAGCTTTACCAGACGCTCGGCCAGTTGCGCCGCGCCGAGACGGCATTGAAACGCGCCCTCGCCCTCGACCCCAAGCACCGGGAGGCGCGTCGGCTGCTCGACAGGCAAAAAAGCGGCGACAAGTAACGAGCGGCGAGTGACGAGCCAAAACCGCCTGTGCTAACTTGTCTCGCGTCACTCTGTACACATCATTGTTCTCGTTATGACTGCCACTCAAACACGAATGACTGAAGGCGAGCGTGCGTTGCGCGACGTGTTCACGCGGCTGGCGGCGGCGACCGACGAGTTCGAGGGCTATCGTCACCCGCACGCCGAGCGCGTGGCGAAGCTCGCGGACGAGTTGGCCCGCCTGTTCGGTCTGGGGCGTGCGGATCGCGCGTCGTTGCAACTGGCGGCGCTCGGGCACGACTTAGGCGAAGCGGCCATGCGCCGCGACTACATCAAACGGCAGGGGCCGCTAAGCGAAGAGGAACGGCTCGACCTGACGCGGCATCCGGTGATCGGCGAGCAGGAGGCGGCCCGCACGGGCGCTGATCGCGGCGCGCAACTGCTCGTGCGCTGGCATCACGAATGGTGGAACGGCACGGGCTATCCCGATGCCTTGCGCCGCGAACAGATTCCGCTCGGCGCACGCATCATTCGCGTCGCCGACGCTTACGCGGCGCTCACCGATGCGCGCCCCTATCGCGCGGCCATGTCCGAACGCGAGGCGCGGCAACATCTCGCCGTGTGGGCCGGGCTGGAATTCGATCCGCAGATCGTGCGCGCCTTTTTAACCCTGCGCGACCTGCCGGAACTGCGCTCCTACGCGCTGCTCGAACGCGCGCCAAGTGTCGCACCGGTCGCGCCCGTGCCCGCAACACCCGAACAGCAGGACGACGAGGCCGGCATCATCGGCACGATCCCCGACGCGGGCGCGAACCCGCACGTGTTCGCCGCGCAAACATCCGAGCTACACGTGCCGGCGGACGGGCCAAGCGAACCGTCCACGCTCAACCGCGAAGGCATACTCTAAAGATTGACGATGGCAAACTCTTCCGATCACATGCCCGGCGGTTGGCTCGCTTTCGAGTTGAGCGTGCTGCGCCGACTACGCTTCCGCTCCGTGGTCAACCCGCTGGCGGGCGAACCGCAACTGGACGCGGCGCTCAAGCGTTGGGACGTGCGCGTGGCCGTCAACGACCCGGCGCAGTGGGCCTGGATTAAAGGCGTCGCGTGCATCGAGAACAACGCGGAGCGGTTGACGGAAGAGGACGTGGCGCGGCTGCTGGAAGACGTGTACGTGCCCGGTTATAAACTGCGCAACGCGGCGCTCGCCCGGCGCTTCGGCGAAACCGACGCATGGTGGTTCGACAACCTCCGGGCTGCCGCCGACACGCTGGCGGGCGAAACCAAACAGGCGCTTGCGCTCACGCTCGGCATGGCGGTCGGCGACTACGTGCTCTCGTTCGATGCGGACACGCGCGAGTTGCGCCAACCGCTCGCACGCGTCTTTCGTCGCTTGTGGGAGACGCAAGCCCCGCCCATCGATAACAAGCAACGCAACACGGCGGCCAACAAAGACCCGCGCCAGTTTCTCGCCGAAGAACGCGCCGACCTGCTGTTCCTGCGTTTGCCGCGACCGGGGCGCAACGGCGCGCGCCGTGCCGCATGGGGCGCGTGGCGCGAAGAGTGGGTGCGCGGCACAGAAGATTTCTGGCCCGATTTTGAGCGCGCCCGCGCCGGCAAACTCGATGCGCCCGTCGAGACCAAGCAACAGTATCTCAACCTCGTCGCCGAACTGCTCACCACCGCCACGCACATACGCACGTGGGCCATTGCGCACACAGAGACCGGCCTCGTCACCACCGAAGAACTCGTCGAGACCGTCCGCCGCGTACGCAAGGTCGAGACGATCTACACCAAAGACTTCTCCGAGTTGATGGGCGCGCGCGCCGCTATCATTACCGCGCTTTAATTGGCTAGTGCTGGAACTCGCGCGCAGCCCTAAGCGTCAGCGCCGCGCCTTGACGAGCACGAGCGTCTGATCGTCGCCGCGTTCACGCCCGCCCGACCATTGCTCAATCTCATCGAAGATCGCGCGGCGCAGCGCCTCGGCCGTGCGCTCCCTGTGGCGCAGCGCGAGTTGTAAGAGCCGGTCTTCGCCATACTCTTCGCCGGCCGGGTTCTGCGCTTCGCTGAGACCGTCGGAGAAGATGAGCAGCAGGTCGCCGGGCGCGAGCGCCGCCGCCGCCTCTTCGTAGCGGGCAAAGTCGAACGCGCCGACCACCGTGCCGCCCGTTTCGAGCCGTTCGTGCGTGCCGTCGGCGCGGATGAGATAGGGCGCGTTGTGCCCGGCGTTGGTGTAACGCAGGGCGCGCGTGCGGTCGTCGTAGAGCGCGAGAAAGAGCGTGACGAAGCGGTTCGAGTCCGTTGACTGGCAAAGCTGCGCGTTGATGTTGGCCGCGATCTCTTCAACGGCACAGCCGCGATCAACGCCGGTCACGCCGCACGGCGGCTCGGCTTCGCTCGCGCCGGCTGCGCCGACGACGGCAACGGCCGCGCGGTCGGCCGCGCGCAGCCGCTCGGCCAGAATCGTCGCCTGCGCGCGCAAAGAGGCTTGCAGGTTTGACATGACGAGCGAGGCCGAGATGCCCTTGCCCGACACGTCGCCGAGCGCGAGCGCGATGAGACCGGGCGCGATCTCTATGTAGTCGTAATAGTCGCCCGCTACGCCGCGCGCCGCGCGACACTCGGCCGTGATCTCGGCGGACGAGAGCGCAGGCACGGAGCGCGGGAAGAGTTGCGCCTGCACGTCGGCGGCGATCTCGATCTCGCGTTCCAGTCGTTCGTGTTCGACGCGCTCACGCAGCAGCACTTCGATGTTGGCCGCCATGTCGTTGTAGGCATCGGCCAACTCGCCCAGTTGATCGCGCGAGCGGACGTGTACGCGATGCGAGAAGTCGCCGCGTTTGATGAACTCGGTGGCGCGATGCAGCCGATGCACCGTGCCGGTGACGGCGCGCGTCATCCAACCGGCGGCAAAGAGCGCCAGCAGTTCGAGCACGATGAAGATCGCAATGAAGACGGCGAGGATCAGATCAAGGCGCAGGGCTTGCCCGAGGTGGCCGCGTTCGAGCACCTGCGTGCGCGCCGCCGCTAACGAGTTGGGGAACATGAAGGCGAGGCGCGACGCCTGTGCGCCGGTCTGCCATTCGGTCGCCGGCAGCATGACGAAAGCGTAGCCGCCGGCCAGCGGCTCGCCCAGTTGATCCGCCCGCGCACGCCGCCGTTTCTCGCCCGTCATCCCTTCGCCGATGTTATCCGTCTTGAGCACGGTGGCGAAGAAGGTCGGGCGCACGGGTTGACCTGTGCTCTCGCGCAGGCGCTCGACCAGCGCGCGGCTGACCGGCACAGAGACCAGCACGACAAGTGCGCGCCCGCCCAGTTCACGCCGCACGACAGCCCGCAGCGCGGCCGCGCCGTAAGGGTCGTCCGGGTCGGCGGCGGGCGCGTAAGTCAGCCCGCTCCATTCCGCGTGCGCCGCGCGGAGCCAGCCGGGCAGCGGCGCACCGAATGGGACGGCTTCAGGACTGAGCGGGCGCAACTGCTCGGCGCGCGGCTCGCTCAGGGTCTGCGCTGTCGTCTCGAACGCTGGCGCGTCCGTGCCGCCGCGCCAGACGGCGATGCGCGCGCCGGGCAGCGTCGCCTGCAAGGGGACGTTCCGCTCGTCGAGCCACGTTTGCAGCGTGCGCGGGTCGGCGTCCGGCGGCAGGGCGCTTAGTGCGTCGGCGTAGGCGCGCGCCGCCGCCAGCGTCTGTTGCTGCGCACCGCGCATCTCGGTCATGACGCTGCCCGCCATCCAGTTGAGCGCCATGCCGTAGCCGAAGAGAAACCCCAAGCCGCCCAACAGCAGGATCGGCGTGAGGCCGACGAACAGGTACGTGATGATCAAACGACGCCGCACGCGCCACAGCAGTTTGCGCTTGAGCCAGCGCAACGCCTTGAAACCGTAGTAGCCGACGGTGAGCGCGCCGAGACAGAAGGTGACGAAGCCGAACAGACTGCCGAAGGCGGACGCACGATAGAGCGCCGTGTCGCGCAGGAGCGCGCGCACGACGAACAGCACGGCCGCCGCGACCGCTACGCGCGGCATCACCGGCCGCAGCCACGCTCGCAGCGGATCAAGCCGGGCGATCCGGGCCGGTTCACTCATCGCCGTTCTCGCTGAGCGTGCGGACGTGCGCGCGCACAGTTGCGCCGAG
>DASVQA010000044.1:0-4798 GCA_036389375.1 Pyrinomonadaceae bacterium
GAGCCTTCGGCGGTGTCGCTCAGGAACTTGAGCGTGCGCTGCCCGGCGCGCTCGCCCAGTAGGCGGATGGCGTTGCGCCGCAACTCCATGTTCTCGTCGGCGCGCGCAACCTCGAAGAGTTTGTCTTCGACGCGCGTGCTTTTGATCTCTGCGAGCGACTGCAAGACGGTGCGGCGCACTTCGGGGCTGCGCTCGGCGTCGTAGAGTTTGATCAGATCATCAATGACGGCTTCGCCGCGCTCGCCGAGCATGCGGATGGCTTGGCGACGAAGCTCCGGGTTGGCGTCGGTGCGCGCAAGCTCTAGCAAGCGTACTTGCGCACGCGGACTCTTCGTCTCGGCGAGCGCGTGCAGAACGGCGCGCTTGATCTCAAGATCGGCATCGGCGGCGTAAATCTTCAGCAACTCATCCACCACCGCATCGCGCTCGAACTCGCCGAGCCGGCGCACGGCCGTGCGGCGCGTATCGCGGTCGGCGTCCGTCCGGGCCACACGAAGCACGAAGGCGAGCGCCGCGTCCGAATCCTGATTGTCGCCCGCGGCCTGCACGATGCTGCGGCGCACTTCGCGCTCTTGGATGGAGTCGTAAAGGCTTTGCAGAGTGGTGAGCGCGTTGCGGTCGCGGCTTTCGCCGATGGCGTGCGCGGCCTTCTGGCGCAGCTTCAGGTCTTCGCCGGTGTTGCGCACCAGTTCCGCGAGGAACGCCTGTTCGCCGCCGACCTGACCGAGCCAGTAGACGGCCGAAGAACGTATGCGCTGGTTCTGCGACGTGCGGATAAAGTTCTTGAGTACGGCGGCGACGCGCGCGTCGTCGTGGAGCGAGATGCCGAGCACGGCGCGCTCGGCCAAGAGGCTTGCGGGCGCGTTGTCGGCCAAACTGCGCAGGTAGTTCAAGCTCTCCTCATTGCTCGCGCGGCCGAGCCAGTAGACGGGATAGCCGCTGTACTCGCGTTTGTGTTCCAGATTGTAAATCTCCATGCGCGTCACCTGATTGCTCGCCGGGTCGCGCAGCAGAAAGACGGCGAGGTTGCGCGTCTCAACCGTCAGCCCGCTCGCGGTCGTGCCCATGAAGATGGACGTGTCGCCGATGGTGTTCATCGAGCCGTGAAACTCGTGTATGGTCGGGTCAACCGCGATGCCGGGACGCACGTCGAAGGCGTAGGCCGACCAATAGGGCGTACTCGCACCGCGCGCACGTTGTCGCGCCGCTTCGAGCCGCGCGTTTAGATCTGCGCCGTCAACCTGCGTGAAGCTCTGGATGGTGGTCGCGGGCGTCTGCGTCTGCTGGACTCTGTTTTGGGCGGCGGGCGCAGGAGCCGTCGTGGTCGGACTGGCTGCGCTGCGCGCACACGCGGTCGTTGCTAAGGCACAGCCCAGCAGGAATGAATGGAACAATGTTGCTTGCCGCATAATGACTTTTCCTTTCCGTGAGGGGCGCGCCCTTTATTTCAACAACTCTTCCAGAAACTTAAGCGCCTCTGCGTCTTTGCTCTCGCCGAGCAGACGGATGGCCAGCTTGCGCAGGTCAACCGATTGGTCGTTGCGCGCGATGGCGATCAACTTGCGGATCGCACTCTTCTGGTGCGACTCGCCGAAGGCGCGGATGAGTGCGCCTCTGACCTCAACGTTCTGCTCGGCGTCGTACATGCCGAGCAACTCGTCAACGGCCTGCGCGTTGTCGTGCTCGCCCAAGCGGCGGATGGCATAGAGCCGCAGGTCGAGTTTCTCAGCGCCGCGCGCCACCTCGTAGAGCTTGGCCTGCGCGCGCGGGTCGTTCATCTCGGAGTAGGCGCGCAACAAGCCCTGCTTGATCTCGTCGCTGTTCTCGGTCGCGTAGAGACCCAACAGGTCTTCGAGCGCCGTGCTGCCGCGCTCGCCGAGCCGGCGGATCGCATAGACGCGCAACTCCGGCGTCTCGCCGCGCCGCGCCACGTCGAGCAGTTTGGTGCGCGCGCGCGGGTCGTCGCGCTCGGAGAGGGCGCGCAGGATTTGCGCCCTGATCTCGGCCGTGCGGTCTGTGTCATAGAGGCGGATGAGCGCGTCGAGCGTGTTGGGGCTGTCGCGTTCGCCGAGCCGGCGGATCGCCGTCTGGCGCAGAGATAGATCGTCGCCGCTCGTCGCCACTTCAATCAGCTTCGACTCGGCGCGCGGGCTATGCATCTCGGAGAGCGCGCGCAAAATCTGCGACCTGACCTCCGGCGTGCGATCCGTGTCGTAGAGCCGGGCCAGATCGTCCGCGACCGTGTCGCTGTTCTGCTCGCCGAGCCGCTTGATCGCGGTCAGGCGCAATTTCATGTCGGGCTGATTGCGGGCGATGTCAATCAGGATCGGGACGGCGCGCGCGCCGCCGTGCGAACCTAAGAGCGAGACGGCCGCTGCGCGCAGGGCCGGGCATTCCGTCGAGTTCGCCCGCAGCACGTCGGTAACGAAATTGATGGCGCGATCCTCGTCCGCCTCGAAGAGACTTTGCAGCGCGAGGATTTTGATCTCGCAGTTATCGCGGTCGAACGCCTGTTGGATGGCGTCGCGCCGGCCGAGCACGACGAGCAGCGCCTCGGCTTCGCGCCGCCAGCCGGAGTTGGGGAAATTTTTCATCAGACGTTCGAGCGGCGCAACCGCTTCGTCCTTGCGCCCCTGCTTCTGCAAGGCGTAGGCGAGCCAGTAGAGCGCGGCGTCCACGTCCTTGTCCTTCGGATAGTCGTTGACGAAGGATTTGAACTTCGCGGCGGCCTGCGGCCAGTTCTCTGCTTCGATCATGTCGCGCCCCTCGCGGAACATCTTCATCGCGGGCGTGTCCACCTTCGATGTCTGCACGAAGCGGTTGAGCTTCTGTATATCCTGATCGTCGCCGCGCGCCGTGCGGGGTCGGACGAAGCCGACGCACGCGATGACGAGGGCAATGGCGACGACGAGACCGTAGCGCGCGGGGCGACGGCGTTTGAGTAGACGCATCATGGCTGTCATAAGATTTATGTCCGTTCTGACGTTGGTATTAAGTGTGCCCGCTAAGGGGCGACACCTTTATCGGTCTTAGCGATCAATCGTAAGCACGCGCGAGCGCCACCGAGTTGACTTGCAGCAGCGCGACCAGATTCTTGCGCTGCACGCGCTCTTTAATCGCGCTCACTTCGTCGGCGCTCGGCGCGGCGGGCAGATTGGCGATGTCGAGCAGGATCGGCTCAAGACTGTCGAGCAGGCCCGCCACCTGCACGTTGCCCGCGTCGGCGGCCTCGCGCCGCAGCAACATGTTCTGATAGAGCATCTGCTGCGCGCGCTGTTTTTCATAACTCAGTTCGACGACCGCGCCCTGCCGGTCGGCCCGCGCGTTGCGGAAGGCGCGCAATAACAGTTCCGCCTGTTCGACGTGGCGCGCGGTCAGCGTCTCTGCGTCCGCCGGCCGGTTGTGCAACGCACGCGCCGTGGCCGCGTCGCTGGCGCTGACGGCGACGTAAGCCGGCTCGCGCTCATCTATCACCTGTGGCAGACGCACCGGTTGCGCGCGTTGCTCGCGCGGCAATTTCACGCTTGCCGTCTGTGCCGCCGCCGGCTTGCCCGGCTGCGCTCGCTTGCTGCTATTAACGATGGTCGCCTGCTGCGCGCCGCGCGCAAGGTGCTGCGCCATGCCCGGCTGCTCATTACGCGGCGCGCTCTGTTGCTCATTACGCGGCGTACCCGCCACTTCTTTATTCGCATCGGCTGTCGCGGGCACGGCTGCGCGCGGGCTGTTCGACGGCGCTTGAGCGATTGAAGTGCGCCGCTCCGTGTTGCGATAGACCACGAAGGCGACGGCACATGCGACGAGGACGAGCGCGCACGCAGCGGCCCAAGCCGGACTAAAGTGCGGTGCGGCGAAGGCTGCGCGCAGGCGTGCGCCCCAGTCGGCGGTGGGTGGCAGTGTGCGGTGCGCTGGGTCGCTCTGCGGCGCGAGAATCTCCGCGAGCGCGCGGCGCTGTGCGTGCAAGTCAACGCGGACGGGGTAGGCCGTGATCTGCTGGCGCAGTTGGGCGAAGTCGAAGCGTGCCTGCCGGCACTCGGCGCAGGTCAACAGGTGACGCTCGACCTCGTGCATCTCGGCGGGCGTCAGTTCGCCGTCCATGAGCAGCGATACTTTTTCCGTGCAGTCACAACTCATAAGCTTTTCTCGCCTTCCCCCTTGTCCTTAGTGCGCGCCCACCCCGGCGGCGCGGACTCTGTGCGCCCAACGCGCCCGCAAGGCTGTGCGCGCGCGGAAGATGTCCGTCTTGACTTTACTCTCCGACACGTCGAGCACCTCTGCGATCTCGCGGTAGCTCAACTGCTCCTGCTCGCGCAAGAGCAGCGCGGTGCGCTGGTCTTCCGGCAGCCCTTTCAACATGTCGAAGACCAACTCCTGTCGCTCCTGCGTCTCATATTCCTCTTCGGGTGTCCGCGTGCGCGGGCGCATCGCTTCGACGACGCGATCAAAGAGCCGGTGGCGCGTCTGCCCGCGCCGAAACTCGTTGATGGCGAGATTGCGCGCGACACGGTAGAGCCAGAAGCGCGCTTCGTCCGGCGGGAGCGTGCCCCATGCGGTGCGGTGCAGTTGCAGGAAACTCTCTTGCGCCAAATCCTGCGCGACCGATGAACGCCCACCTAGCAGGCACTCCAAAAACCGGCAGAGGCTCGGATAAAATTCCTGAAACAGCATGGTGAACTCTGCTTCGCTCGCCATAAGCTGCGCTACGTTAACTAAAACACACGGGCGCGGCAAAAGTTACAGAAAAATTTAAGAGCAGGGTCGAGGGACAAGGGCCGAGGGCCGAGCAAGGAAAAATGCTTAA
>DASVQA010000045.1:0-27078 GCA_036389375.1 Pyrinomonadaceae bacterium
CGATCTGACGACGGTGACGCAGGGCATCCAGACCAGTCGGTAATAACTGTAAATAATTGAAAAATAAGTGGCGTCCCGTACGGGAGTCGAACCCGTGTCGCCGCCGTGAAAGGGCGGTGTCCTAGGCCACTAGACGAACGGGACGCAAGGCTTGAATCGGCGTCCACGTTAACGCACCCTTTACGGGGCTGTCAAATGTATGCGCTCGCGCGCAGCGAACCGCAAATTTGATGTTCCGCCGCAGGCGAAGTAGACCTCTGAAGATGTGCAAAAGGTGCGCGCGGCGGCAGTCGGACGGGCAGACGCGGCGGCGCGTAAACTGTGGCCGGCGCTGGCGAGTTGCCAGCAGCCGCGACGGGATGTTAGTTATGCTGCGCTCTCTGCTTCAGCCCGCCGACGCGCGGGCAGGTTCATACAGATGAAAGGGAATTGAGCGCATGGCTGAGAATGAGATTAACGCGAACGTCTCTTATGAGGTGCGTTTGACGGCGGGCCGGGCGGGCACTGATCCGAACGCGTCGGATTGGGAGGTGTGCGAGTTGGAGAACGGCGAGTTGCAGGACGCAGCCGACATCTACGACAACCTCACGCTCGCGGAGGCAAACGATCTGGCCGGCATGTGGACGCGCAAGAAGGAAGAGGCCGAGGCCGAGGCGGCGGCAAGCGGTGGCGGCCAATAAGCTGAACGCGGCCATTGAAGCGGCGGCCCGTGCTGCTCTTATTGTTCTCTCACCGGGCCGCTCTGCTGAACGCCGGCGCACCAGACGCGCAAACGGACATTCACCCCACAGTCGCCTCCAACAATCACTGCACGACAATTGAATGCGCGCCGCGCGTGACGGCTTGCCCGATCACGGCCGCCGCCGGGTAGCGCTCATGCAGGCGCGCGAGCAGCGCGGCGGCGCGCTCCGGCGCGATGGCGATTAAGAGTCCGCCGGCGGTCTGCGGATCAAAGAGCAAGTTGACGAGGGACGGGCTGATGCTTTCGCTAAGGTGTACGTCGTCTCCGACATATTGCCGGTTGGTCTTGTCGCCGCTCGTCAACAGTCCTTGCGCGGCCAACTCAAGCGCGCCGGGAATCAGGGGCACGCGCGCGGCTTCGAGCGTCAGCGTCACGCCACTTGCGCGCGCCAACTCCCATGCGTGACCGATGAGCGCAAAGCCGGTCACGTCCGTCGCCGCGTGCGCGCCGAACTCCTGCATCGCTTCGGCCGCTTCGCGCCCGGCCAGCAGCATCGTATCGAGCGAAGCCTGCATGACGGCGGGCGCGGCCTGTGCGCGCTTGATGCCGGTCGAGATGATGCCCGTGCCGATGGGCTTGGTCAGGATGAGCGTGTCGCCCGCTTGCGCGCCGCGATTTGTGATCACGCGCTCAGGGTGGATCGTGCCGGTCACGGCGTAGCCGAACATGATCTGCTGATCGTCTACGCTGTGCCCGCCGACGAGCGCAACGCCGTGCGCGGTCAGTACGTCCAGCCCGCCGCGCATGATGTCTGCGAGAATCGCAAAGTCCAGACCTTTTTTCGGGAAGCAGGTGATGGCGAGCGCGGTCAGGGGCGTTGCACCCATGGCCCACACGTCGTTGATGGAGTTGAGCGCGGCGATGCGGCCGTAATCGTAGGGGTCGTCCACAATGGGTGTGAAGAAATCTACGGTCTGCACGAGCGCGAGGTCGGCGCGCAGCAGATACACGCCCGCGTCGTCCGCCGTCTCGATGCCGACGAGCAGATTGGGGTGTTTCGGAATGTGCAGGCCGCCCAGCACGTGGGCGAGTTCGCTCGGCGCGAGTTTCGCCGCTCAACCGGCGCACGCGACCATCTCGGTCAGACGCATGCAAAGCACCTCCATGTAAAAGTTGACTTAGCTTAACAGCGCCGACGCGGCACAGTCCACAATGGCCGCAGCAAACTTAAATTACCAGACGCGCGAAGCGGCCCGGTGTGTTACCTGACACACCGGGCCGCTTCGTCTGAGTTATAAAGTTAGCCGCGCACCTTCCGACTATGAGTAGTGGCGGCTTGCTTTAGCGCACTGCCTATTCTTCTACCTCGGTCGGCGTCAGCAGCAACGCGCGGTCGCCGCCTGAACCGCCGCCGTTACAGACGATGTGTCCGTCGTTGCTGATCCCCATAGGTATATACAACTCGTAGCCGCTGCCGGTGGTCGCACTGTTCAGATTGGTCAGCACGCCGCTCTGATAGCTGAACACGTACTGGTTCTGGCCATCCGCCGTGTCCGCCACCCCGACACCTTGCGCGGCGGAACTGACCCCGTTCGTCATGCTGTAGGCACTATCGGTCACGAGGTCATGCACGCCCGTCGCGTCGTAGAGATAAGCGTGCATTTCGTCGCCGATGATGGCATAGCCGGCGGCCGTGCCTGAGTCGTTGAACGCGCTGATTTCGCTATAGGTCGTGTCGGGCAGCGCGAGCGCGTGCATCGTGCCATCGTAGACAAAGCCTTCCGACACGTTTGTGCTCGTGTCGGCTTGACCGGCCACCAGTCCGTCCTCTGTGAAGTACTGAATCTCGATGGTCGAGCCGCCGAGCGATAGCTGGTGCAGACCCGTGCTGTCATAGAGGAAGGCGTAATAAGCGCCGTTCGTGTCGGTGGCGTAGCCGACGACCTGCCCGGCATTGTTGATGGCTACGGCGTTGCCGTCGGTGCTATCAGGCGTGAGGTCGTGCATGCCGGTGGCGTCGTAGAGAAAGGCGTGGAGCGCGCCGCTGGTCGTGCAGGCTGCGCCGACGACGTGGCCCGAATCGTTGATGTTGTTGGCGAGACTCTCGCTGCCGCCGAGCGTGCCGAGGTCTTGCATGCCGTTCGTCGCGTCGTAGCGGAAGGCGTGCTGCGCGCCCGTGCTCGTCGCCGACCAGCCAACGACCTGACCGTTGTTATTGAGGCCGGCGGGGATGCTCATCGTGCCGCCCAGTGTGCCGAGGTCTTGGATGCCGTTGGTCGGGTCGTAGAGAAAACCATGCTGTTCGTTGCCGGTCGTGAGCGAGAGGCCGGCCAACTGCCCGTCCGCGTTGATAGCGCGCGGATAGCTCCACGCCCCGCCAAGCGTGCCGACGACGTGGACGCTCTGCGCGTCGTAATAGACGGCCCGCATGTCGCCGTTGTCGGCCGTGTAGGCGATGCCGGCCAGTTGGCCGTGCGCGTTGATGTCGCCGTTGACGCCCGTGTTGAAACCGATGCTCATGTCGTAGCTGAAATTGGTGTAGCCGCTGCCGAGTTCGGCATCTATGTCGTAGAGCGTGGCGTTGTCGTAGACGAAGGTGTGCTGCCCGCCGACCGACGGATACAGGTGGCCGACGATCTGACCGGCGGCGTTCATGCTGAGCGCCTCGGTGCTGTTGACTGAATAGGCTTGCGTGATGTCTGTGACTGTGTAAGTTGTGGTTGCGTGGACGGTGCGGGCCAATGGCAGGGACAGCAGGGTGAGGCTGAGCAGCGCCGAGCAGAGCCGGCCGCTGAATTTACGTGTCAAGCTCATTGAGGTGCTCCTTGATGTTTGAGGTTACATCCAGGCCGACGATGCCTAAACGCCGCCGGCTGAGATTTGCTTTGGTTGCTCTTGTCGGGTTTGAGTACCAAGAAAAGTTGCGCCAGACCGGGGCGCGTTCGCAAACTCGACCAACGGACGCTGCGGTGCGGCACACGACGATGCGCGCGAGACGGAGTCCCCAAACTTACACTCCGGCGAGCCCGGCGGGGCGTGCTGCGCTGCTGCTGCTGTTGGCTAGTTGTGAGGTTAGCGGTGGGTCACCGCTAATGGCTTAACGATCCAGTCCAAAATCATCATAGTCCGCCGCCGCGCGCGTCGTCAACGACTAATATGCTATGACCCGCCCGGCTGAGCTTTGAACGGCGGCGGTTCTGTGCCGGGCGCGAAAATTATTCTGCGTTGCGGCGGGGGGCGCGTACAACCACGCCGCAGGCCAGTTGCTTCCAAGCGGCAACACGAGCGGGAAGATGTGGCCGAAAAATAATTGACCTCCCCAGCGTCTCTTTTCCCGCCATCGCGGTAATACCTCTGTGAGCAAGCCCGCGTGGGGCCGGAAACGAGCCGGAGCAGGTTGCCAGAACGCACGACAGACGAAGCATTGCTTGCGCGCGCCGCGCAGGGCGAAGAGGCCGCGTTTCTCGCGCTCTACGAGCGTTACCGCGAACGCATCTATCGCTTCGCCTATCGCCTGCTCGGCTCGGCCGCGCTCGCCGAAGACGTAACCCACGACTGTTTTCTCGGTCTGCTCAAACGGCCCGCAGCCTTTGATCCGGCGCGCGCCTCGCTGCGCACATATCTCTATGCGGCGGCGCGCAATCTGGCCTTTAAGCAGTTTCGCCGCCCGCGCGTCGAGGTCGCGCTTGACGAGTTGGGGGCTGAACAGAGGGCGACGGAAGGGCAACAACCTTTGCGGCAGTTGCTCGCGGCCGAGTTGAGCGAAGCCGTCCGGCGCGCGGTCGTCTGCCTGCCGCCGCTGCAACGCGAGGCGCTGGTGCTGTTCGAGTATGAAGAACTGAGTCTGGCGGAGATCGCGTTGGTGGTGGGCGCGGACGTAGGCGCGGTCAAGGCGCGGCTGGCGCGTGCGCGCGAGAATTTGCGCCGGCAGCTTGCGCCGTATCTGGCGGGCGGTGCGGCCGGCGCGCGGGAGATACAGCCATGATGGACGCAGAGCAGGCGTTGAGTTTGTTGCTCGCAGGCTGGCGCGTGCCGTGTGCGCCGGACGCGTTGCGCCTGCGCGTCGTTGAATCGTATCGCCGGCAGGTGGGCCGGCCCGAAGCAGAGGAGGATGCCGAGATGAAGCGTTGCCCGATGTGCTACGAAGAGTTTGCGCCGCAGTTTCGTTTCTGCCCGGTGGACGGCTTGCCGCTCGTGGCTGATGTGACGACCGCGCAGGCCGGCGTGTTCACCGAAACGGACTTGGAGCCGACGCCGGGCGCGCACGATGCACGCGCGGCCCGTGCGCCGCAGGGCACAGCCTGCGACGTAGGCGAGGCTGACGCAGATAATTTAGCGCCGCCGCCCGCTGCCATTGGCACACGGCCCGCCCACGGCGCTTATACGCACGCGGACTATCAGCCGACGATACTGACGGATGCCGGTCTGATCGCACGTCTGACGAAGGAAGTGCGCGCGGTTGCCACTGAGTCGCAGTTGACTTGGCCGGAGTTGCGGCGCGACCCGGCGGGCTTCGCGCGACGCACGGTGGCCGGCTACGGTCTCGTCCTGCGCCGGCTCGTCGCGCAGGAGAACGTCGCCTATGGTCTCGCCGCCGCGCTCGTCGTGGTCTTGACGCTGGTGGGCGCGGTCGTCGCGCTCGACCGTTATCACAAGACGCACGAGTTAGCGGTGGCGCGGAGCGACGAGGAGTATGAGGTGACGGGCTGGGTCAACCCTGTGCCGACGAAGCAGGAGCAGACGGAAGGGCCGGCCGGGATGGCGCACGGCGCGGGCGGCGGCTCGCAGCAGAACAGGGAACGGCCGGGCGGCGGCGGTGGCGGCGGCAATCACGAGGCTCTGCCGGCGAGCAGCGGCAAACTACCTTTGGCGACGCTTGAGCCGCCCATCGTCGCGCCCAACCCGAAGCCGCCCGACATACCGAATCCGCACCTGCCCGTGTCGGCTTCGATTCAGGCCGACCCGGTGCTGTTCCCGCCCGACCCGCGCGCGCTGCCTTACGGCGATCCGAAATCGCAGGCGCAAGAGCTATCGGCCGGTTCAGGCGATGGCGGCAGCATCGGCGACGGGCGCGGTGGCGGCGTCGGCCCCGGCAACGGCACAGGCTACGGGCCGGGCGAGGACTGGAACACGGGCGGCGGCCCGCCCAAACTCGGCGGCGGCGGCCCCGGCTGTTGCGGCGGCACGACCGACTACAGCAAGACGTTCAGCGTGAAGGAAGTGACGCGGCGCGCGCAGATCACCTCTAAGCCCGAACCGACCTTTACGGAAGAGGCGCGCAAGAATAACGTGACGGGCGAAGTGATGCTGCGGCTCGTGCTGGCCTCGAACGGGTCAGTCACGGGCATTGTGCCGGTCAAGCGGCTACCTGATGGCTTGACCGAGAAGGCGATTGAGGCGGCCAAGCGGATTCAGTTCATCCCGGCGGAGAAGGACGGGCACAAGGTCTCGCAGTACGTCGTCATCTCCTACAACTTCAATATCTATTGAGCGCGCCGCAAGTGGGTTGCGCAGAGGCTCGCGCGTACTTTCAGGTGCGCGCGAGCCTGCTCGTTTGCAGCCATGACCAGCGGCGTGCGCTCGGTTATACTGCCGCCGTTATTTAACCCGGCGCAACGCATCCTCGCCGCTTGCACGCGCCCGCCCGACGCAGAAGGAAGAACGCCCCTGTGACCGCTATAACTGATGTGACCGACGCGCCGCACAACGCACCGACCATCGTCTGTCTCGCCAGCTTTTTCAAAGGCACAGACTTCCTGCGCGAGTGCAAGCGGCGGCAGGCGCGCGTCGTGCTCGTCACGAAAGAGCGGCAGCGACACGAGGATTGGCCCTTCGACAGTCTCGACGAGTTCATCGTGCTGCCGCAGGACGCCGCGCCCGACCACTTCATCCAAGCCGTCACCGAGACCGCCCGCCGACACAAAGTCGCCCGCGTCGTCGCGCTCGAAGAGTTCGACGTGACGACGGCCGCGCTCATACGCGAGCACCTGCGCCTGCCCGGACTCGACGGCACGACCGCGCGCCGCTTCCGCGACAAACTGGCCATGCGCGAAGTGGCCCACGCCGCCGGCATACGCGTGCCCGCTTTCGTCCATGCGCTCAACTACGAAGCCATCCATAACTTCATGCAGCACACGCCCGCCCCCTGGGTGCTCAAACCGCGCACGGACGTGTCCGCCATCGGCATCAGAAAACTGCACGACGCGGAACAGGTCTGGCACGCGCTCGACGAATTGGACGCACGCGAGCGGGCGCACGAACGCGCGCCTTACTATCTGCTCGAACGCTTCGTGCCCGGCGATGTCTTTCACGTTGATGCGCTGGTGTGGGATGGTGCGGTCAGCTTCGCCGGGGTCAACTGCTACGGTCGCCCGCCCTTGAACGTCGCGCACGAAGGCGGCGTCTTTCTCTCTTGCACGGTGGCTTACGATGCGCCGGAGCGCGCGGAACTGCTACGGCTCAACGAGGCGGTTATCGGCGCGTTGGGTCTGCGGCGCGGCGCAACGCACGCCGAGTTCATACAGAGCGCAGCCGACGGCGAGTTCTACTTTCTCGAAATCGCCGCGCGCGTCGGCGGCGCGTACATTGCCGAGACGCACGAAGCCGCCACCGGCCTCAACGTCTGGCGCGAGTGGGCCAAACTCGAATTGGCCAGCGCCGCCAAGCCCTACGAGTTGCCGCCCGTGCGCCGCGACTACGCCGGCATCGCCCTCTCACTCGCACGGCAGGAGTGGCCCGACACTTCAAGTTTTACCGACCCGGAGATCGTCTATCGCGTCCGCAAAGCTCACCACGTCGGCCTCGTCGTCCGCGCGTCCGAACAGGGGCGCGTGCGCGCCCTGCTGGACGATTATGCCCGCCGCTTCAGCACGGACTTCAGCGCCGTCGCGCCGCCGCGCGAACGAGCGGAATAAAGGACAAGTAAGGAAACCATCTTCAGCCGCTCGCCTTGAACTTGGTGCGACCCGTGCTGATCAGCTTGACGGGCGTGCGGCTGGCGGGAGGACGGCGCTGAAGTCGCGTTGGAAGCGCGCGGCATAGTCGGTGAGCAGTTGCTCGATGCGGCCGGCGTCGGGCGAGCGGATGATGAGACCGACGTGCGCGGGCTTCTTCATGCGCCAGACGATCTCCGCGTCGTTGTAGGCGGACGTGTCGGGCCATTCCGAGCGCGCGAGCGAGACGAGCAGCCCCGCGTGGTCGGCGCGTGCGAGCGGAACGTGATAGGGTTCGCGCCCGCCGGCCAATTCGATCTTCGCCCACTCGGCCCACAGGTTGATGCCGGTCGCCGCCTCGATCAACTCCACGATGTTCGCGCCGCCGACGCGCGCCGCCGTTTCCAGAAAATAGAACTCGCCGTCCGCACGCCCCTTGATGAACTCCGTGTGCGAGACGCCGCGCGGCAGTTTCATGGCGCGCAGCACGGCGCGGTTCGCCGCCTGTAGCGCCTGCTCGTCCGCCGTGCCGCGCGGGAGCGTGCGCGTGGTGAAGATGCCGCCGCTGTGTGCTACGTCCAAAGGCCGCAGGCCGTAGCGGTTGGCGATGGAAAACTGTATCTCGCCGTCGTAGACGATTGAATCAACGTGGTAGATGTCGCCGGGCACGTAGCGTTCGAGCAGGTAGAAGGATTGGCGGTCGCCCAAGTTTTCGAGCGCGGGCCAGAGTTCTTCGGGCGTGTTGAGCTTGCAGATGCCGGTGGCCGACGCCTCGAAACGGGGCTTCAAGAGCCAGGGCCCAGGCACGCGCGCCATGTAAGCGCGCAGCCGCGCGTAGTTGAGCACGTGGACGAAATCGGGCACGCGTATGCCGGTCTCCTGCGCCTGCATACGCATGGCCAGCTTGTCGCGGAAGTAGCGCGTCGTCGTCTCGCCGAGACCCGGCACGCGCAGGTGCTCACGCAGCGCCGCCGCCTTCTCCAAGTCGAAATCGTCGAGCGGCACGATGCGGTCGATCTCTTCCGTGCGTGCCACGTAGCTGACGCTTTTGACTACGTCGCCCATGTCCCAGACCTTATCCACGTCGGGCATGTAGAAGATTTCGTCAATGCTCTCGGTGGGCCAGTCCGCCTTGTCCCTGAGGCTGAGCGAGGTCAGCAGCAGCACGCGCGCGCCCTGTCGTTTGCACTCGCGCAGAAACTCCTGCCCCTTCTCGTAACTGGCGATGCAGAGGACGGTCAGCGGGCGGGCGTCGTTCATCATGTGGGGCACTCCTTCAAGACAGTTGGGCGCGCTGCGCTCGTCGGCTGAAGCGAACACAGAGCTAAGAGTCAAGCGCCGCCCGTTTATGAATCCCAGAACTCGCGCGTGATGATGCGCCGCGCTTCCGCGCCGCTCAGGTCGCCCTGCGCGAACTTGTAGGCGATGGTGTCTTCGTAGCTTGCGCGCCCCGCCGTCGTGCGTAGCGCCGCCTGTTCGGGCGTGAAGCCGGCCTCTTCAAGCGCGCGCGCGTCCTGTGCGCGGAAGCAGCGCGCACTGAGCCAGTCGGCCACCTCTTCCGCATCGTCGAAGCCGGCTGCGAGCCATTCGGCTGCAACTGCTTCGGCGTTCGCACCGCCGATAGCCGCCGCGCCGTAGCGCGCCACGACCGCGCCCACGCGCTCTAATAACGCGCTCCGTTCTTCATCAGACGCCACGCCGGCCCAACTCCATTCCTTAACGATTTCGGGGCTGCTAATCTATAGCGTCGGTCGCTTTATTGCCAAGTGCGGGCGTCGGCTTTGCTTCGGGCGCGGCCCGGTTGTAGCATAAAGACCTGAAGCAAAAACGGCTGCCTGACCATCTGATGAATTTAACGACCGTCGCCATCGGTGGCTTCACCTCGAACGCGGGTAAGACCACGCTCGTCTGCGAACTGCTGCGCGGGCTGTCCCGTTGGGAAGCGATCAAACAGACGCGCGGGCACTATCGCTCGTGCGGCAAAGACCCGCATGCCTGCTGCGTCAGCCATCTGCTCGGCGACGCGCCGGTGCTGCGTTCCGGGCGCGCAGAGACTTATGCGCCCGGCAAGGACACGGGGCGCTACTGGGACGCGGGCGCGGCGAACGTCCACTGGCTGATCGCCACCGATGGACAGGTCGAACAGGGCATCAAAGAGGCCCTTGCACGCGTGCATGCGCCCGGCGTGCTTATCGAAGGCAACAGCTTTCTGCCTTACGTGCAGACCGATTTTGTGATCATGGCCGTGGCGCGCAACATCGGCCGGATCAAACCGTCGGCCCGGCGTGCGCTCGCGCGCTGCGACGCGTTCTATCTGTTCACCGCAGAGACGGGCGATGACGACGAGGCCGCGCGCGCACAGTTCGCCACGTGGTGTGCGGCCAATCCGGACGGCGCGCGTTTAAGTCGGATTCCAACCTACACGCGCACTGAGTTGCCGGCGTTGCGGGCGCGCGTGCAGGCGCTCGGCGCAACGGTCGCAGTATAATTCACACAGGAGCTAACAGGAGGGCTTTACATGTCTGACAAGGAGCGGCAGAAGAAGGACGGCGCACGCACCGACAAGCAGAACAAACGGATGCGCGATGCGACGAGCGCGCGCAAAGCCGGCGACAAGGCGCAGGAACTGCCGAAGGACAAGTCCAATCTCGGCGACAAGCCCGAACCCAAAGTGCGCGGCACACGCGGGCGCTCACAATAACTAAAGCCCCGCGCGCCCGCTTTGCTCAGCATGCAAGGCTACGTATACCAACTCAACTGCTCGGACGGCGGCGTGCCGAAGCGCGCCGTCGCGGCGGCCGAACTGACGCCGACCGGGCTTGTCGGCGACCGGCAGGCGCACCCGCGCTTTCACGGCGGGCCGGAGCGCGCCCTCTGCCTCTACGCGCTCGAACGCATAGAGGCGCTTCGAGCCGAAGGGCATCCGATCTATCCCGGCTCGGTCGGCGAAAACGTCACCATCGCGGGGCTAGACTGGGCGCAACTTGCACCCGGCGTGCGCCTTGCGCTCGGCGACGAGGTCGTTATACAGATCACCAAGCCCGCCAGCCCCTGCAACTCAATCGCCGGTTCATTCGTCGGCGGCGAGTTCAAACGCATCGCCCAAAAACTGCACCCCGGCGAGGCGCGCCTCTACGCGCGCGTCCTGCGCACGGGGCGGCTCGCCGCCGGGCAGACGGTGCGCCTGCTGCCGAACGATAACGGCGCACGGCCGGAAGGAGCGTGAAGCGTGGCCAACACCAACGAGCCAAACGCAGAGCCGAGCCAAGCCGCACACGATGCGTCGTCGCCGTCGGCTACGCGGCGCGCGCTCATCCTCGTTGACATACAGAACGACTTCTGTCCCGGCGGCTCGCTCGCCGTCCGCGAAGGCGATCAGATCGTGCCCATCGTCAACGAACTGCAAAAACATTTCGATCTCATCGTCGCCACCAAAGACTGGCATCCGCCCGGCCATGCCAGCTTCGAGACGCTCTGGCCGCCGCACTGCGTACAGGCGAGCGCGGGCGCAGAGTTCGTGCCCACGCTCGACACCCGACGCATCACGCGCACGTTCCTCAAAGGCACGGACATGTCCGTTGACTCCTACAGCGGTTTCTTCGACAACGAACATCTGCGCGCCACAGGGCTTGGCGACTACCTGAAAGCACAGGGCGTCACCGATGTCGTCATCACGGGGCTGGCGACCGATTACTGCGTCAAGTTCACCGCGCTCGACGCCGTCGGTCTCGGCTTCCACACCACCGTCGTCAAAGACGCCTGTCGCGGCGTCGAAGTCAACCCCGGCGACACCGACCAGGCGCTCCGCGACATGGTGGCGGCCGGCGTGCAAGTCGTCGAGAGCCGCGACATCCTCGGCGTAAGTTAAATATCCTTCCAGCTTTTCTAATTCACCAACGCGCCTGCAACTTGACGAGCGTCGGCGGCGCGCTCGTCATCCGCACGTCTAGCTTGAGGCTCGCTTCGACGTGCGCGGAAGCGTTGTGCAGGCGCAGCGTGAACGCCCAGTTCTGATCGAAGGTGAGTATGATCGTGTTGTCGGAGCGCGGCTTGAACGCGACGGCTTGCAGTCTGGTCGGGAGCGGCAGTTGCGCGATGGCGGGCGGCGTTTGCGCCGCGCCCGGCGTTTGCCTGCGCGCGTCTGCCGGCCGGGCGAGCGTGCCGGCAAAGGAGAAAGCCTGCACGGTCGTCGTGCGCGCAGGCATGGAGACGATCAGTTTGTAGAAGTCCTGCCGGCCGAGAAAGTAGGTGACGAGGGCGGCGGCGGCATCCTTGTGTTGCCGCACGAGGCGTTCGAGTTGGGCGGCGAGCGCCTGCATGACGGGCCGGTAGAAGCGCGCGCCCTTCTCCTCTTCCTTGAGATTGAGCGAACTCCAATGCGCGCCGACGGCGGCGAGTTGTTCGAGTTCGGTGAACGTCGGCTTGACGGCGGCGAAATAGAGCGCGTCGCAAGGGTGCTCAGTCCAGTGCTGGCAGAAGTCGAGCGTGCGGGCGAGGCGCGGGTTCTTCGCCACGTCATTGTTGTGTTTGACGGAGACGCCGAGCGTCCAGCCGCCGGTCGTCGTCACAACCACATCGCGCACGTCGCCCGCCGTGCCTTGCGCGTCCGCCTGTATCCGCACGTCGAAGCGCAGAGCGCCGGGCATCTGTAAAGTGGCTTCGAGTTGCGCGACGAGCCGCACGCCGGCCTGCGCGCCGAGATCGTATTTGGCGCGCGTCTCGGCGGGGAGCGCGGCGTAGCGGCGCGCGGCCGTGCGAGCGGCGTCGGACTCTGTGAGCGCAGCCTGTGCGCCGCGCGCTTCGAGCGCTTCGATGAGCGCGGCGGCGACGGCGTACTCAAGCGCCTTGCCGTAAGCCTGCTGTTTCTGCGCGAGCAGGGCGGCGCGCAGAGAGGCTGAGACGTTCATGCGGCCGTGAGTTTACTAGACGAGCAAGCTTTCAGTCGCGCCCGCGCGGCGACTGTGTGTAACCACAGTTCGGTGCGCGTACACGCCCGCGCCCGCTAGTGTCCGGCGCGCAGGGTCGCACACGTTGGTAGCGCAAGCCCCCGCCGTCAGCCCGCACGTATCGGTGGCCCCACGCCCGCGACATAATTCGCCTGTTGTAAATCAGACCAGCCGCGCCCCGTTAAGCGCGGGCTGACTTGGGAGCAGCAACAGCACCGCGTGCGATTAACAGAACGAACAAGACGAACGAATTGGCCGACGCACCTGATCGATCTGCGCACGGTCGCAGCCCACGCGCGCTATCATCTGCGCCGGCAGCGCACGCTGCTCGTCAGCTTATTCATACTCGCTCTCGTCCTCGCCCTCTGCGGCGCGTGGTGCATCAAGCGCGCCGCGCGCGCACAGCTTGCACGCGAACGCGCACAATTCGCGCGCGCGCATCTGATCCCATTTGAACACAGACAGCTTCCGGCCAGCGACCGCCCCGAACTACGCGTTCTACAGGCCACTCGCCGCACGCGCGCCGTCGCGCGCTTTCACGATTCATACTTTGCCGCGACCGACGGCGGGCTGCTTGAACTGACGCAGGCGGGCGCGGCGCTACGCCACTACACCGTGCTCGACGGCTTGCCCGAAAGCGACCTGACGAGCCTCGCCGCGTGGGGCGACAAACTGTTCATCGGCACACGCACACAAGGGCTGGCCGCATTCGACGGCGCGCGCTTTGAGAGTTATCGCTTCACCGACCGCCAGCCGCAGGCCATCACGGCGCTCGTCGCCGACGCGGGCCGCCTGTTCGTCGGCACGTTCGCCGGCGGGTTGATCGAGTTTGACGGCCGCCAGTTCCGAGAGTTGCTGCCCGGCGCGGACGATGCACACCTGCGCGGCATCAACTGTCTCACGCTCGACGGCGCGCGGCTCTACGTCGGCACGTTTGCCGATGGGCTGTGGCTCGCGGAAGCAGGCCGCTGGCTGCATTTTACGACCGACGCCGGGCTGCCCTCGAATCGCGTCGTCGCCGTCGCCGCGCAAGGCGCGCGCCTGCTCGTCGCCACCGACTTCGGGCTGGCCTCAGCCGCCGGCAACGAACTGCTGAGCGCGCAGCCACCACCGCAGGTTTTTCAAACCATCGCCACGCTGCCCACGCTTGCGGGGCTGGCGCAGTTCGGCGGTCGCACCCTGCTCTGCACAGACGACGGGCATTTGTTCGCCTTAGTCTTCGACGCGGCGCACACCGCGCAACTCAAACCTCTCACAGCGCCCGACGCGCGCGCGCAAGCCACAACCTTAACCGACTGTCAGTTGCGCACGCTCGACGACGAACTGTGGCTGCTCACAAGCGACGGCATCCGGCGCACAAACGTGACCGGGTCTGATTCGACTTCCGCGCCCGCGCTCGCGCCTTTTACGCAGCCCGACGCGGCGCACGAACTGGCGAGCAACACCGTCGCCGCGCTCGCGCTCGACGATGCGGGGCGGCTCTGGGTCGGCAGTTTCCGCGACGGCATAGACCTGCTCGCGCCCGACGGGCGCAGGCTCGCGCACCTCGACACCGAAGCGGCGCGCGAGATCAACGCGCTCGGCTTCGACCCGCACGCGCGCGTCATGCTGGCCGCCACCGCGCAGGGTCTCGTGCGCTTCGATGCCGCTCTCCACGCAACGCGCACAAACGCCGCCGATGGACTCTTGAGCAACGCCGTCACGCACGTTGCCCTGCTGCCCGCGCAGGCTGCGGCCGGTCAAACTTCGACAGCCAGCGCAACGCACCACGCGCCGGCTACGGAATTAGTCTGTGCGACGAGTCGCGGCCTCAGCTTCGGTGCGCCGGGCCACTGGCGCGGGCTGACCAGCGTGCAGGGCCTGCCGAGTAACAGTCTCTACGCGGTGCTCGCGCACGGGCGCAGCCTCTTCGTCGGCACGCTCGGCGGTCTCGCTCAGGTCGAGGCGGGCCGCGTCGTGCGCGTCTTCACAGATGCCAACTCAGCGCTGACGCACAACTGGGTGACGGCGCTCGCGGCGACGGGCGAGCGCGTCTTCATCGGCACGTATGGCGGCGGCGTGTTTGAACTGCTGCCGTCGGGCGAACTCCATTCATTCGCGGCCGCGACCGGCGCGCTCGTCGTCAATCCGAACGCGCTATGGAGCGACGGCGCGCGGCTCTACGCCTGTACGCTCGACGGCGTGTGGGTCTTCGACCTGCACACGCAGCACTGGACGCACCTGCGCGCCGAACTGCCCGCGCCGACCGTGCTGAGCGTCACCGGCGACGGCGCTTACGTCTATTTCGGCACGACCAACGGCATCGCGCGCATCGCCACCAGCTACTTCGCACAGACATGAAAAGAATCAACCGCAACACGCGCGCCCTCATCGTCGGCGCATTGCTGAGCTTCGCGCTGGGCGCGGCCTTAGTCTGTCCAGTGCCGCGCGGCAGAGCGCAGTCGGGCGTGCTCGTGCCTTCGTCTGTACAGGACAAGCCGGCCGAGCAGTTATTGTCTTTGCAGGTGATGAGCGTGGACGTGTTGATTGATAATCAACACGCGCGCGTGCGCGTCCGGCAGGTCTTCGACAACCACACGGCGCAGGCGCTCGAAGGCAAATACCTGTTCGCGCTGCCGCCCGCGGCCAACATCTCCGACTTCGCCGTGTGGGATGGCGACACGCGCATCCCCGGCGTGATGTTGGAGAAGCGCCGCGCCAATGCCATCTACGGCCAACTGAAACAACCGCAACTCGACCCCGGTCTCCTGCAACAGGACGATGAACACGAGGGTCGCGCCGCCTTCAACGCGAAGGTCTGGCCCATCCCCGCCTACGGCACAAAGCGCGTCGAACTTGAATACACGGAGATGTTGCCGGTTGAAGGTCTCGTCGCACACTTCACTTTTCCCTTGAAGCCCTCGTTTGGCGCAGCGCAGCGCGTCGGCGAATTCAATCTGCACCTGCACGTCGTCAGCGATTACCCGTTCGCGCCCGTCGCCGCCGCGGCCGCGCCCGCTTACCCGCTCGGCATCACGCGCACGAGCGCCAACGAGTTCGAGGGCGATTTGCAAGCGCGCGACATCCTGTTGCAGGACGACTTCGCGTTCGACTACCGGCTCGACGCGCCGCAGAGCGCGCTCGCGTGGCTCGCCTATCGCGCGCCCGAACAGCCGAGCGCCTACGACCTGCGCGACCCCGCCCGCGCCGCCCCTAACCCCGACGGCTACTTCGCCGCCCAGGCCCTCTTCAACGAACAGCACGCGCCGCTTGCCCGCGACGCTCAAGCGATTGACGCGCAGCCACAACCCCGGCAACCGCGCAACCTGATCATACTGTTCGACACGTCGCTCTCGATGTATGGCGATAAACTGGCACGCGCGGTCGAGGCGCTCGACTATTTCCTGCACGGGCTGACGCCTGCCGACAGTTTCAATCTCGTCCTCTTCAACGAAGAGACCAGCACGTTCGCGCCCGCGCCGCGCGCCGCCACGCCCGACAACGTCGAGCAGGCGCTGGCATTCGTCAAAGGCTCTATGCTCGGCGGCGGCACGGACTTGCGCAAGGCACTCGCAGAGGCGCTGGCGCTTGCGTCCGCGCTGCCCGCAGGCGAGCACAGCATCGTGCTCATCTCCGACGCCAACCCGACGCTCGGCACGACGAACCTTAAACAGATCGCGCAGCTAGTTGAAGCGCAGAACAAGATAGAGCCGGGTCATGCGCGCCAAAGCAGCGGGCAAGCAAACGCGCCAGTTCGCATCTTCGCTTTCGCGCTCGGCCGCGACGCCAATCAGACGTTGCTCGAAACGCTCGCGGAAAAAACGCACGGTTACTTCGCCAGCGTGCGCGAAACCGAAGAGATCACGACGCAACTCCAACTCTTTTTTGCCAAAGTCGGCACGCCGAGCATCGAGCACCTGCGTTTCACTGCGTCCGACCCGGCGAACCTCTATCAAATCTACGCCACGCCCGCCACACACAGTTTCGACGGTTCAAGCATGGCCTTCGTCGGTCGCTATCGCCAGCCTGCGCCGCAGACGAACATCAGCGTGCAGGGCGAGTACGGCGCGCAAGCCTTCAACCTGACGCGCACCGTCGCGCTGCCGGAATTCGACGATACGCACGAGCACCTGCCGCGCCTGTGGGCGCGCGCACGCGTGGATGCGCTCCTGCGCGCGATGGACTTGGACGGCGAGCGCGAAGATTACATCGCAGAGATCATACGCCTCGCGCAGAAGTATAAGTTCGTCACGCCCTACACCGCGTTCCTTGCAGCGCCGCGCGCGCTGCTGCGCCCGCGCCTGATTCAACCGGGCGATCCGGTGCTGCGCGTCAAGACCGATCAGGCGATCACGTCCGTCTTCGCCGTGCTGCCGTTTGGCGAGACGCTGCCGCTCAAATTCTTGACGACGGAAGGCGTCTGGGAAGTGCGCTTCCTCGCGCCCGCGTGGCTGCCCGACGGGAGCTATCGCTGCCGCCTGCTGCTGACGGACAAGGACGGGCACGGCTATCAGGAAGAGAAGAGTTTCGTCGTTGACAGCCACGCGCCGAAACTGCGCGTGAGCGTGCCGGCGCAGGTGGTGCGCGCGGGCGACGAGTTGCCCGTCCGGGTCTCAGCGGACAAGGACACGGTGCGCCTCGTGGCCAAGTTCTACGGCGCACAGCCCGCGCAGCTTTTCTGGTCGGACAAGGAGCAGGCGAGCGTGGGGCGCTTGCGCGTGCCCCCGACGCTCGCCGCCGGACAGTACGTGCTGAGCGTGACGGCCGAAGATTTTGCACACAATCAAGCGAGCGCCGAAGTGCGCCTCACGGTATTGAGCCGATGAACAAGCAAATCGCACGCCCGGACGCAAAGGCGCAAAGAGGAGGGCGCAAAGAGTTGAGCGGTCGCTTTACGTCTGCCTTTGCGCCTTTGCATCTTTGCGTGCGGCTTATCTGCGCCCCGCGCGTCGCCGCGCTCGCGCTACTCTTAACATACGCCGCGCTCGCCATCATTCAGCCACGGCATGTCGCCGCGTCTGCTGCCGCGACAGATGAACGCGCGGCGTTGATTGAATCTGCGCTCTACACGCGCACGGAGTTCTTCGGCGCGCAGGCGCTCGTGCCCTACCCGACGGCCGAGGCGCGCAACCGGCTCGCCGCCGCGCAGGTGCAGTACCCCGAAGCGCCGGAGTTTTATCTGAAACTCGCTGAGCTTGACGAGCAACTCGGCCGCACGGACGACGCCGCGCATGAGCTTGAGCGTTACGTTGCGCTGGCCGGCGAGAGCGCCGCTGCGCTCGAACGACTGGCCGCATATTACGAACGCCGCGCCGCGTTCGCTGAAGAAGCAGCGGTGCTTGAACGTCTGCTCACGCACGCGCCCGCCGCTGCGCGCGCCCCGCTCATGCAAAGGCTCGTCGAGTTGGCGCGCGTGCATCGGCTGTCAAAATACCTCGCGCCCGAATTTTATGAACAGGTGATCGCTGAAGACCCGGCCGCGTTCGCCATCGTCGAGCAGTACATCGCCAGTTTGGAGGAAGAGAAGAACTACGAAGCGGCGCTCAAAGTCCTGCGCGCGCACAAGGCGCTTTTCCCCGCGCGCACGACGCAACTCATCGGCAAAGAAGCAGACCTGCTCGCCACGCTGGGGCGTGCGCGCGAAGCCGAAGCGGTCTATGAAGCCGCCTTCGATCCATTCTGGCCGGACGAGTTGTGCGAATCGTTCTACGACTTCCTGAAAGATCACGACCGCTTTCGCGCCTACGGACGCGAGTTGCGCGCGCGCTTTCGCCGCGACCCGACCGACTACGACGCGGCCGTGCGCTTGCTCCACTTCACCAAGCACGCTTACGAACCAGACCCCGGCATCTTCGTCCAGCTTGAGCGCGCGCGGGCGGCGCGCGGCATCCGTTGGCGACCGGAAGAGTTGGCAACGGTGGCGCGCATGCTGCTGGCCGCCGGGTACGCGGACGCCGCTTCCCGTTTTCTCTACACGCTCTATTTGCAGGGCGGGCTAAAGCCCGGCGGCGAGTTGCGCGCGAAGGTGCTGTATGAACTGTTCGCGCTGCTCTCGGATGCGGGCGACGAGCGCATGGCGTTGACCAAAGGCGATCTGAAGTTCTATCAGGACATCGCCACGGCGGACGCGCATCCGGGCATCACGGGCGGCATCCTCTCGCTGCTGTTCGCCGATACAGACCCGCAGTTCGAGTTGCAACAGGAAGAGGCGACGGCCGTTAAGTATTTCAACCGCGCCGCCGCTTATCGCATCTTCACGGCCTACAAACAGGAGTATCCGACCGCGCCGGAGTTGGCGCAGATGTATCTCGACATCGTGCGACTCTACACGGCGACGAAAGAGCCGGACGTAGCGGCGGCGGCGCTCGCGGAGTTCGAGCAGCGTTATGCGGACGCGCCGGAGTTTCCCGAAGTCGCGCTCAAACTCGCGGACTGTTACCTGACGCTTGAGCAGTACGACAAAGAGCGCGCCGTCTATCAACGCGTGCTCGACTATCTTGGGCAACATCGCGCGGCGGGCGCGTCGTTGATGCCGGACAAGCCGCCAGCGCAGGAGACAAGCAACGACGAGCAGCCGGCGCAGCCGCCGAGCGCCGACGAGCCGACCGCGCTGAAACCCACGCCCATCTCTTATCCGCCTGACTCGAATCCCGGCATAGAGATTCCGGGCCACGGCGAGCCTGTGACCGACAACTATTACTACTATGACCGGCCCGCCTACAGTGATCGGCTCGACGTGCCGACCGCGCGCTGGCGCGAGCGCCGCGACGAACGCGCGCCCACCGTCACATACGCGCAGGTGTTGGAGCGCTTCGTCGCCTCGCTCGCGCGCGCGGAGCAGACGGCCGACATACTCGCGCTCTACGCGGCGGAGATCAAAAAGTATCCGGCGGAACAGAAGCTATACGAACAGATGTTGCAGTGGTTGGGCCAGACCAAGCTGGCGGACGAGCAGTTGCGCGTCTATCAGGCGGCGCTCAAACAGTTTCCCGCAGCAGCTTGGCGCGACCGGCTGGCGCGCTGGTATCTGCGCCAGCAACGCACCGAGGAGTTCGCCGCATACTCGCGCGAGTTGATCGCGCGGCTCGACGACAACGAAGCGGAAGCTTATCTCACGCAGTTCGTCGCAGCGGGCGCAAGCGCGCAGCCCGCGAGCTTCGACGCGCAGCTTTATCTGGGTCTCTACAGTCTGGCGCACGAGCGTTTCCCGCACAACCTGAGTTTCGTCACAGGACTGCTGCGCTTCTATCGCGCGCACGACCGCCTGTCGGAATGGCAGGCGCTACTGGCGCAGTATTATTTCGTCTCGCGCGACCTGCGCGAGCAATTCCTCGCGCACCTCGCGGAGCAGAGACAGTTGCGCGCGCACCTCGACACGGCCCGGGCGCGCTGTCGCACGCAGGCCGAAAATGATCCGGGCGCGCTCGCGGCGCTCCCCTATAAACTCTTTCGCGCCGATGCGGCCGCGTGGCTCTCCGATTATGAAGAGGCGCTTGACGCTTACCGCGAACTGAACCGGCTCTATCCGAACACGCCCGCTTATGCCGAACGGCTCATCGCTTTTACGCGCTCGCTCGGTCAGCACAATCGCAAGTTTTTAGAAGAAGCAGCAGCCGTCAGTCGAGCGGTCGCCGACGCTGCGCCCGCTTCATCTGCTTATCGCACGCGGGCCGGCGAGATACAGGCCGAGCTGGGCGACTATGCGCGTGCGCGCGGCGAATGGGAGCAACTGCTCGCGCTCGGCCGCGGCGAGCCGGAGACCTATCTGGCGACGGCCACCGTCTATTGGGACTATTACCAGTATGACGATGCCCTGCGCGTCATCGCGCAACTGCGGGCGCAGACGAACGACCCTGCGCGCTACGCCTTTCAGGTCGGCGCGCTCCTTGAAGCGCAACATAAACAACCCGCCGCGCTCGTCGAATACGCGCAGGCGCTCGACGAGAATGCGGACGAACACTGGCGTGCGCGTGCGCGTCTGCTCACGCTCTACCGGCGCGCGGGCGTGCCCGCACAGTTAAGACAGGCGGTCGCGGCCGCTCGGGCAAACGTGCGCGACGGTTCGGCGCTCGTGCTTGGCTACGCCGCGCTGTTGCAGGAAGTGGGCCAGAAACAGGAAGCGGCGGCGCTGCTTCGCCGAGAGGTCGCCGCCAGCCGCGACCCGCAACTGCTCACAAGCGCCCGCTATGATCTATCGGCGGCCGGCGACGTGGACGGCGAACGGCTTGCGCTCCGGCGGCTCGTCGAACTCGCGCCCGCGCCGCGCGCCCGCATCTCTTACCGTCTGCAACTCGCCGAAAGTTATCAGGCGACGGGCGCAACGGCCGCCGCCGCCTCTGTGCTGAATGAACTGACCACGCACTATCCGACCAACTACGGCGTGCTGACCGAGGCGGCGAGCCTCTACTGGCGGCTGGGCCGGCGCGACGAAGCGCGGGCCGTGTTGCGCGCCGGCATGACGCGCGGGCGCGGGCGCTTCCATTACATCTTTGCGCGCAAACTCGCCGCCCGCGAGTTGGAGCAAAATCACACGGCCGAAGCTGAACGCGTCCTGCGTGCGCTGCACGACGAAGACCCGCTGAACACGGAAGTCTGCCGCGAACTCGCGCGTCTCTACGTCCGCACCAGTCGCCGCGCTGCGCTGCGGCAAGTCTTTGCCGAGACGCTTAAAGCGATCAAGGCGCAGGACGGCGACCGCAAAGAGGTGCAGGCGCAGGTGGCAGACTTGCGCGCGCAGATGATCGAAGCGTTCACGCGCTTGCAGGACTATCGCGCCGGCATCGAACAGCACATAGAGATCATCAACCGCGACCCCGGCGACGAAGAGAAACTCGAGGCCGCGCTCAGCTATGCCAAACGCTACGGCGGCGCAGACACTTTGCTCGCCTACTATCAGCAGACCGCCCGTCAAGCCTACAAAAACTATCGCTGGAACGTCGTGCTCGCGCGCATCTACGAAGCGAAGGGCGACCTCCGCACGGCGGCCATAAACTACCGCGCCGCGCTCGACAACCAGCCCGAGATGCTCGAACTCTACGACGCGCTCGCAGACGTGTGCCGGCGGGCGCGCGATTTCGACGGCGCGCTCGCCGCCCTGCAAAGAGCGACGGAGCTATCGAACGACGACCCGCAGTACATACGCAAGACCGTCGCGCTGCTCGAACAGGCGGGGCGCAAGCGCGAGGCTGAAGCGGCGCGGCAGAAGTTGCCGCCTGAACCGCAAGCGCCGCAGACCGCCGCCAACCAGTTTGCCGAAGCGTCGCGCCTGCGCGCGGGCGAGCGGGCGCAAGCGGTCGCCGCCTACCGGCAGGCGTTCGCCGCCCTCACCGCCGCGCCATATCAGAGCGAACTGCGCGGCGAAGATATCACCGGCTACATCCAGACCGTGCGCGACGAAGAGGCGCTCGACCAACTGGCCGCGCGTTTGTGGCAACTCCGCGCGCGCTTCGTCGCCGAAGCGGACGCGAGCGAAGAGAAACTGGCCAGCAAGGCGCGCACGCGACTCGATGTGCTCGACGGCGCGCTGCCCGAAGCACTCGGCCGTATGGCGGCGACGCGGGCAACGGGCGACGAACTAAACGCGCTCGCACGCGATTGGCAGGCCCTGAGCGACGAGGCGCTCAAGCGCACAGGCGACCCGCACGGCACGCTCGCGCTCTTGCAGAACCTGAGCCGCCGCGCTGGTCTCGGCACGCTCACAGAATGCATCATGGTCGCCCAAAAAGATGCGGCCTTCGCGGCGGGCAACGCCGAGCAGTATCACACGCGGCTGCGCGCGCTCGTCGAACTCTACGACGCGGCCGGCGCGTACCGGCGTATCCTCGACCTGCTTGCCGCCGAGCAGGCGCGCGATGCCGCCCGCGCAGGTTTCAACTACCCGCAATTAACGGCCGAGTACGCGCGCCTCATCGGCGATCATGCCAGTGAACTCGCGGCGCTGCGCGCCTATTACGATCAAACGAACGGGCAGACGGCAACGCCGCAGACGCCGGACGAAGCTTTGCTTACGCGTTATTTCACCGTGCTATTGGCGGCGGGCGCAGCCGGCCGCGCAGAGTTGCAGCAACGCGCCGAACAGCCCGGCGCGCATCACGCCCGGCTGATCAATTTCCTGTTAGCCGGGCACGAGGGCGCGCTCGCCCACGCGGCCATCGCGCACGCGCCGCAGCCGCTCGCGTGGCAGCTTGAGCGCAACGCCGAAGCCAGTCTCGCGCTCGACGAGACGCAGCCCGACCGCGCGCAATACTTCCTCGCCGCGCTTCAGTTCAAACCCATCGGCGAATTGATCGCGCAGCGCCCGGACGCAAACAGTCAGCTTGTCGGCGACGACTGGTTTCAACTCGCCGCGCGCTACGGCCAATGGCTCTATCGGACGAACCGGCCGGGCGAACGTTTGCAGAGTCGTGCGCTCCTGCCCGCGCAGATCGAGAACCGGCCGCACGATGGCGGCGAACAGGCGCGCTTGGGCCGCTGGTATCTCGCGCAACATGAACACGCCCGCGCGCTCGAACATTTACAACTCGCGCTTGATGCACAGCCCGACGATAAAGAACTCCGCGCGGACGTGGGCACGGCCTACCTGCTGCTCGGCGACACGACGAAAGCGCGCGCCGCATGGCGACAGATCATCGCTGGCGACAAACCTGGGCGCGCCGACCTTGCGCTCTATCTACGCACGCTCGCCGCGCACGATCTGGCGGCAGCAGCGCGCACGGACGTGTTGCCCCTGCTCGCGGCGCGGCTCAAAGCGGCGCGCGCCGATGACGAGTACACCTACAACGGCGACACGCGCGAGCCGTTCTCCGACTTCAAGCCGCTACTGAGCGCACTGTCGCTTTCGTTCGTGCCGGCCGCAGCAGTTGCCGGGCACACGTCGCCGGCCGAAGCACACGGCGCACAGTTGCCCGCGCAGGTCGCGGCGGCGCAAGCAGCCTTCTTCCGCAAACTGTGCGAGGCCGTGCCGGAGCGCGCCGACCTGCCGGAGTTGATCGTGACGGCGGAGTTGGTTGCGCGCCGCGAACAGGGCGCGTTCTACGAGCTACTCGTCGAGCGCAACGCGGGTTTGAGCACTCACGAGCGCGATTACGACTACGCCGGGCAGTTGGAAAAATACTGGGACAGCGGCGACGCCGAAGAGGCGCTCGATTACGAGAACGATTACAAAGTCTCCGACCCGCAGAGTGCGCGCCTCGCCGCGCAGCAAAAGTATCTCGCCTACCTGTTCGACATGCGTGAGACGAACAGAGCGCGCGCACTCGTCGCAGAGATCGAAGCGCAGTTGAAAGGGCGTTACGCGCGCCCCGTGTGGCTGCGGCTCGCCGCGCTACGGCTGGACGTGCGCGCCGGTCGCCTCATTCCGGCTTATGTCGCGCTCAGACGTTTAATCGGTATTGATCCGGGCGCGCACATCAGCGCGCTCAAACCGCCGGACACGACGCGGCTGAACGAGGCGGCCGCAATGCTGACCGAAGAAGGGTACGCGCGCGAAGCCGACCAACTGCGCGCCGATGCCTACACGCGTGCGCTCGCGCTCGCACAGTATGACGCGGCTTACTTTGCCGGGCTGGCGCGGCTCGCTTTCACGGCCGGCGACGCGGCGCGCGCGCGCGCGCTGCTCACGACGATGCTGGCGCTCGCGCAGGAAGAGACGCGCCCCACCGCCGAAGCCGAACTCGCCGCCGCCGCGTGGCTCAAGCCTTACGCGGTCGTCGCGCCGGGCGTCGAGTTGCCCGCCGCCGCTTATCGCATCGACTACAACGATGCGCTCGCGCTCGTCGCCGACACGTGCGCCGCGTTTGGTCAGTTCGAGTTGGCAGTTGATTGTCGCCAACGTCTGCTTGCGCTCACGCCTGCTGATGAGACGAACCGCATCGAGCTTGTGCGCCTGCTCGTCGCCGCGAACCGGCGCGAAGAGGCGTTGACGAACCTTGCCGCCATCATCGCGGATCGCGCGGCGACGCGCAGCGCACGCTGGCAAGCGGTCTGGCTCGCGCCGGAGATCGCCGCAGACGGCGAAGCGTTGACCGCGTTGCGCGCACGTGTAGCGGCTGCGAGTAAGGACAGCGAAATGCTGTCGGCGCTCGAAGCGCTTGCGCTCGCCAACGCCGGGCACAACACAGCCGCGTCCGAGTTGGCCGGCCGACTCGACGCGGAGAACCCGAACGCTTACGCGTGCGTGTTTCGCGCGCTGCTCGCCGCGCGGGCCGGGCAGACGGACGCTGTGCTCGCAAATCTGACCGAGGCAGAACTGGCCGGGCGGAGCGCGGACGCGTGGGCCGCTTTCAATCTGCCCGAGGCCGAGCAATGGCGTGCGCTCGTGCGCGCCTATCTCGCCGCCGGGCAGACGCCGGCCGCGTTGCGCTTAGCCGAGCGCGACGCAAGCCTGCGCCCCGTGCAAGCTGCACAGGAGGGGCCGGCAAAAGCGGACGATGTAGATGAAGAGTCGGCAGACGCACAGACCGACGAGCTAACGCACGCTGCAGATGCACAGCCACCTGTTGCCTTAAACGCTCAGCCATCCGTCGTCTTCCAGACGCTTGCGGTGCGCGCCGCATCGGCGGGTGAGCAGGCGCGCGTGGAGTTGCTGGGTCAGTTATCAACTGCGGCGGAACAGACGGGCGACCTGAAACTCGCGTTGGCGTTTGAGCGGGCGCGCTACGCGGCGCTGGCGGGCGGTGCGGCGCGACGTGTGAGCGCAGAGCGCATCGCGCGCCTCGTCGCGGCGCAGAGCAATGAAGTGGCTGCGTCGGCGTTGACCGTTGACGCGCGCTTCGTCGCGCAACGTTGAATGAAATGAGAGGGAGAGACATGCGACATTGGCGCTCACGTCTGACCGCGTTTCTGATCGGCTTCAGCCTTAGCCTGTGCGCGGTCTTTAGCTACA
Organism: Pyrinomonadaceae bacterium; assembly: GCA_036389375.1. Lineage (GTDB taxonomy): Bacteria > Acidobacteriota > Blastocatellia > Pyrinomonadales > Pyrinomonadaceae > QHXQ01. The sequence continues at coordinate 25,423 of DASVQA010000045.1, forward strand.
GCTTCATCGCGGGGCTGTTCGCCGCCGCGCCGCGCCGCGCCGCGCCGGTCGCGCAAGCGGGCTGCCTGCCCGAAGTTTACTTTGCCGACCCCGACGCGATCCTCGCGGCGCTCAAGAGCGAGGACGTGAGCGTGCGGCGCGACGTGTTCCGCCGTCTGTTCCTGCGCCCCGGCGTGGCGACCATCTATTACGACTATGAGCGCGACCGTGAATACCCGGAGCGCGCGGCGGAAGCGCGCGTGCGCTACGTCAATCTGGACGACGACGCGGAGCCGGAAGCGTTGCTGACCTTCGTGCGCTTCGCACAGCCGGTCGCGCTCGTCTTGCAGCGCGATGCGTGTGGCTGGCAGTTGCGCGGAGCGCTCTCCGCGTGGCTGCGCTATGAAGATTATCCGTATCGTGACTGGCTCGAACTGCCGGAGCTCGTCAAAGCGGGCACGCACGAAATAATGCTCCGCGAGAGCACGGGCGACGCGACCAGCTACGTCCGCAAGGTGCGCGTGTTGAAGTTGCTGCATGGCGCGCTCGCGCAGGTAGCGGAGTTTAACGAAGAGGAGATCAAACCGCTCGCGGACTATCGCGGCGCGGACTGGAACGCGGTCAGGGCAAGAGCGATGACCCGCTACACCGTCGTGCGCGCAGCCGGCGACGACGCGGCGCAACTGCATCTCTACACAACCGGCGAGGTCGTCAAGTACACTGGCAGCGCACCCATCTACACCTACTTGCTCGAAACCGACGGCGCATGGCACGCGCTCGCGCGCCACTGGCGCACGCGGCCCGCCACACGTCTGAAACTGCTCGCCACCGGCACGCAAAGCCTGAGTTGGGACGCGGCGCGGCAGCTTTTCGTTGAAGTTGAAGCCGTGCGCGCCGCTGAAAGAGTGAACCTATGAGGCACAGTAAAACACGGCGCAAGTATGCGCGTCCCGCGCTCGCCGTCGCAGCGTGCGGGCTGTTAGCGTGCGTGGGCCTCCTCGTCTATGCGCGCTCGTTGGGCGCGGCGGGCGGGGCTTACGCGTTGGCGGCCGATCTGCCGCGCGGCGCGCTCGTCTACGCGCAATGCGCTGACCTGCCGGCGCTCCTCAAGCGCTGGGACGCGTCGCCGCTCAAGGAACAACTGCTCGCCAGCACCGCCTTTCAGCAGTTCAAGCAGCGCCACCTCGCCATGAAACTCGCGGAACGCTGGACGGAGTATAACGACGCCTTCGGCTTCACGCTCGACGCGGCTGCGCTCTCCGGCGCGACCGAGCAGCGCGCCGCCGTCGCCATCTACGACATCGGCCGGCTCGACCTCGTCCTCGTCGCGCCGCTCACGGAAGAACAGTCGGCCGCATCTGCGTTCTTCACGCACACAGACGGCTTCGACGCGGTCGAGTTGCCGGACGGCACTACCTATTTTCGCCGCGAGGCGGACGTGGACATCGGCCGCCAGCGACAGGTGCTCGCCTTCGCGTGGGCGCGCGGGCGCTTCGTGCTCTCGACCGACGAACGCCTGCTGCTACGCACGCTCGCCAACATCAACGGGCGCGCGCGCAAAGACCGCCTTGCGGACGAGCCTGCCTTTCAGACGCTCAGCCGCGAACTCGCGCCACACTTCGTCACCGTCTGGGTCGATCAGACGGCGCTCAACCGCGATTGGTATTTCAAGAGCTA